>JAFGGH010000005.1 GCA_016930645.1 Sedimentisphaerales bacterium | reverse complement strand
GAGCACCTGTCCCGTACCGACCCCATTGTCCATATCTCCGATATTGAATCAGCGGTCGCTACCTTCTTCGGCCTGACGCCTGCTGACATACATTCATCCAAAAAAGACCGCACCATTTCCACAGCGCGGCATTTCAGTATGTACCTCGCCAGAAAGCACACTAATATGTCAAGCCCGGAAGTCGGAAGATTTATGGGCAACAAAAATCACGCTACCGTCCTGCTTGCCTGCAAGAAGGTCGAGGATTTGTTGAAACGAAACGCCGAAGTCCGCTGGACAAGCCCTGCCGGAAACAAAATCTCAAAAGCACGCACCATCCTCGCAAGGCTCCAGGACTCCATCTCGAGCAAGTAGCTCGCACTGCGTTCTTTCGATCCCGCTAAGAACAAGATTTTGTGCCTTCTTGTTCGCCGTAGCCGCGGCGAAGGCGGATGTTCTCTGTGGCTGAAAAATCTTTGTTAATCAGCGTAAATCTGTGTCTTAGATTTTGAGGAAGTATTCCATCATTTCACAACCGTTTTCGATTCTGAGGCCTGATTTGGTTGCATTCGTCTCGCCGAAGGGGGCATTTAATACGCCGGTGATATTAGTACCAGCCATAGCAAAAGGAACAGCATCGGCGCAGTGCGCGCCGGTCCGTACAGGTGTCGGATGGTCGGGCAAAACCAGGAGCCGCCATTGTTCGTATTTTTGTAGCGCTTCGAATACCGGGCCGATGACTTTTTTATCAATCAGCTCGATTGCCTTTTTCTTTATTTGCGGATTGCCCTGATGGCCGGCCTCATCGGGCGCTTCTGCGTGGACGAGGACGATATCATATTTTTTCAGGGCCTTGATTGCGGCTGCGGCTTTGCCGTCGAAATTGGAATCGATAAAACCGGTAGCACCTTCGACCTCGATTAAATTAAAGCCGATGAGCTTTGCCAGTCCCCTGACCAAATCGACGGCGGTAATAGCGCAGCCTTTCAGGCCGAACCGGTCTTTGAAATTGTCCATCACTGCCTTTTTGCCCTGCCCCCATAGCCAAATACTGCTTACCTGGTTCTCGCCGAGGTCGGCTCGCACCTTATTTATATCGTGCCCGGCAAAATGCTCCTGTGATTTGGCGATTAGGTCAATAAGTAAATCGGAGCCTTTGCCGCGAGGCAAAAGCTTATCAACGGCGACGCCCAAATGGTCGTGAGGCGGATATGTCTGGACGTTGAAGTCGGCGTTTTTGCAGACAAGCAGGTGACGGTAGCTTACGCCGGGATAAAAACGCATCTCATCGGAGCCGAGTTTTTCGGCGAGCTCATTGATGAGCATAGTGGCTTCTTCGGTGGAGATGTGGCCTGCGCTGTGGTCGGCCATTTTACCGTCAACTATTGTTACGAGGTTACATCTGAATACCCAGTCGCTGGGGCCAAGTTTAATGTTTTGCGCGACCGCTTCGATAGGCGCTCTGCCGGTATAGTATCTTCGCGGGTCGTATCCGATTAAGCTCATCATAGCGACATCGCTGCCGGGATCGAGTCCCTGGGGGACATTATTGACCATGCCCTGTCTGCCAGCCGAGCTGATTTTGTCGAGGTTGGGGGTATCCGCCGCTTCGAGCGGAGTTTTGTTATCGAATTCGGCGAGCGGCTCATCGGCGGCGCCGTCGGGAACAATGATTACATACTTGCAGCCCACGTTTTAGTCCTCCGGTATATCAACGATTCTTATACAAACGGGTTTAGCGCCGATGGACTCGAGCTTAGCCATATCCTCGACCGCAGCAGCGACATTTTTCTCGGGGCTCGGATGGGTCGAAATGACAACCGGAACTGTATTATCAGGAGTACGGCCTTCGCGCTGGATCGCTCCGGAAATACTGATTTTATTATTGGCGAGGACTTTTGACCACTGGGCGATGACGCCGGGCCGGTCCTTGCACATCAGGCGAATGTAGAAGCGGCTCTGCAGGGTGTCGATTTTCTGGATTAGGCAGTTGCACTGAGCGGGCGGCTTTAAGTTGAGACTTTTAAAGGTGGTTGCCGAATTGCCTAAGGCCACATCGATTATGTCGGCGACTACGGCACTTGCGGTCGGCATCATACCGGCCCCTCGGCCATATAACATCAGATGTCCGGCGGCGTCGCCGAAAACACTGACGGCGTTGAATGGGCCGCCGACCGAGGCGAGCCTGTCGGAGTTTTTGATGAAGCTGGGATGGACACGCAGCCAGACGTTATTGTCAATATCCTTCTGGCCGATTGCCAGCAGTTTCAGGACGTAGCCCATCTCGCCGCCGAAACGTATATCATCCCGTGAGATAGCCTCAATGCCCTTGACGTAGATGTCGTCGAGACTGATTTGGCAGCCGAAGGCGAGCGAGCTTAGTATCGCCAGCTTGTGGGCGCTATCGCCGCCATTGATGTCGAGGGTGGGGTCTGCTTCTGCGTAGCCTTTTTGCTGGGCCTCTTTCAGGACGGTGTCGAAGTCGGCGCCTTTTTCAGTCATATTAGTCAGGATGTAATTGCAGGTGCCGTTGAGGATTCCGTACATAGCCTGGATGTTGTTTGCGGCCAGGCTGGTACGCAATGCGGAAACGATAGGTATTGAGCCTGCGCAGCTTGCCTCGAAGGCGATGCAGCGGTTATTTTTGTGGGCGGCGGCGAAAAGCTCGCTGCCGTACTCGGCGAGCAGGGCTTTATTGGCGGTAACGACGTCTTTGCCGGCGGTGATCATCTTTAGCTGGATGTCTTTGGCAATAGTAGTGCCGCCGACCAGCTCGAGGCCTATCGAGATGGAGTCATCATCGAGCAGGCGGTTGATGTCATCGGTCAAGATTCCGTCCGGCAGTGTGACCGGGCGCTGCGAGGTGGTATCAAGGTCAACAGCACAAGCAAGTTGCAGCCTGAGGCCGGTTTTGGCTGCTATGGTGTCAGCCTTTTCTAAGATTATTTTGGCTACTCCGGCGCCGACGGTTCCGAAGCCGACGATCCCGATTTTTACTGGTTTTTCAGCCATAGTTAATTTGCCTTAATTAGAGCAATTTAAGTTTTCGTGTTCTCTTTATGCCTGTTGCGGCTCTCGCCGTGCTTCGCCCGTCGCAGCAGGTCGGCCGGCGGCATCAGAAATGCTGGCGATCCCGACAAATCGGGATCACTGTGCAATCTTCTTTGCCAGCCTTGTCCTCACAACGGCCTAAACCTGAACATAAAATCTTAAAGTGCTCTATCTTTTTAATAAAGGGTTATCAATAGCGAATTTAGGCTGTAAGGTCAAGGGAAAAAGGGGATAAAGGATTAAGGATTAGGGATGGCAGAAGACGGAGGACAGGCGAGTCCTTCGACTGGCTCAGGATAAATATTGAAGGAGCAATGGGAACTTCTTATAATGGCTGGGAAAGTATAGAATACTTGGTTTTCAGTAAAGGATAATGTATGGCTAAGAGTCGTGATGTTAGAAGAGATGTAAAGAAGAAAGCACAAAAAACGTTAAAAGAGAAACGGCGTGATAAGAAAATGAAGAAAACAGGTAAAATCGCGTAAATCTTTAATTTCTAAATCTTCGGATACCATCCTAAATTTTACGGAAGCGCGCTTCGCGAGAGATTAGAAACCCTTCGGAATATGACACCCACTACAGGAGTGAGTGCTATATAAATCCCCTGTCGCTTCCGTTTTCGCTATAACTTCCACCGCCGCTTCCACCTATGTCAAGACTTCCGTCTTCGCCCTACGGGCTACGCCGGACAGGACGGTGGAAAAGAAAACTATGGCGAGACAAGACGGCGAACAAGCGTATCTCGTATCGGGTGTCGAGGCAGCGTATGTTTTTATTGTTGGCCGGCTGGTTCTGCTTTTCTGCATTTGGCGGCGAGGAGGTTGTACAGCCAGGCGAATATCAAACCGCCGACCAGGCCGTCAGCAAACGCCCATAACAAGCCAATCAGGCTGCCCACCGGTGTAATCGTATATCCGCGATACAATCGGCTTATCATCGTTACCTCGTCCGATGCACCATCGAACGCGATTATCCACCATGTCAGAAGAAACAGCCCCAAGCCCCACCACAAACCAAAAGTTAGCCCAAACGCCTTTACATTCAGCTTCATTTTGTTGCCTCACGAATAAAAATTGGAAATTCAACACTAAAGGTCATCCCGATATTCTAACAACTGCCTGTGCAACTGCAACCAAAGACAATGAGAAAAATAAAGGATTAAGGGTAAAAGATGAAAGATAACGCGGACTTACTGGCCGCGGCTAAACGGATATAGATTCCGCATCAAGTGCAGAATGACAACTTTCCTCGCCGCATCCGTCTTCACTTCTCGTCTCCACAAAGTTACGCCGAGATAAAAGCGGCGAGGCTAAGCGGGTTCAAAAATCTTGCATTGGGGGATATTATTAGTATAATCATTTAACTTGAGTGAACAGAATACAGTCTGAAGGGACAGTGTATGGGCGATAAAGAAGATAAAATAAAAAGAATCGAGCAATTGCTTGAAATAATGAAGAAAAACGACCTTGTCGAGCTTGAGATAAAAAGCGATGACGAGAAGATTGTGTTAAAACGAGCGCAGCCTCAGCAGGTTTCACATGTGATAGCGGCACCGATAGTAGCGTCATCGGCTGGCGGCGTGGCACCTGCGGCAGGTCAGCCGGCAGCAGCGGAGCAGCCTGGGCAAGGGCTTATAGAGATTAAGGCGCCGATGGTCGGGACTTTTTACGCGACACCGAGTCCGGATTCGGAGCCTTATGTCGAAGCCGGAGCTGAGATAACTACCTCCACTGTGGTTTGCATTATCGAAGCGATGAAGGTAATGAACGAAATCAAGTCGGAAGTGGAAGGCACTATCGCCGAGGTCTGTGTAAAGAGCGGCGAGGCGGTTGAGTACGGGCAGGTGCTGTTCAGGGTCAAACCGGAATAATTCGGCGGCATTTATACCCTTAAGGGTAGTAAATATTCGCGAATAAAACAGTAATTAGTTGTTTTCGAGTTACTTACCCGCGGATAAACGGGAAAATTCAATTGAGATTAGTATATATTAGGAAGTTAGCTCTATGTTTTCAAGAGTGTTAATAGCTAATCGCGGAGAGATAGCATTGCGTATTATTCGCGCGTGTCATGAGCTGGATGTCGAGGCGGTAGTAGTATATTCTGAGGCTGACAGGGACGCGCCGTATATTAAGCTTGCAGATGAGGCGATTTGTATCGGGCCTGCGGCGCCGGCGCAGAGCTACCTGAATATATCGAGAATCATAAGCGCCGCCGAAATCGCAAATGTGGATGCGATTCATCCGGGATACGGTTTTCTGGCGGAGAATATAGAGTTTGCTCAAATCTGCGCCGACAGCGATATTGATTTTATAGGGCCGCCGGTCGAAGCGATGCGGCTTTTGGGTGACAAGGTGGCTGCGCGGAAACTTGCTATGGAGGTCAATGTACCCGTTTCGCCTGGTTCGGAAAATGCGATAAGCGACGAGGGTGAGGCTTTGAAGCTGGCAAAAAAAATTGGGTACCCGGTTATTATAAAGGCTTCGGCGGGCGGAGGCGGAAGAGGGATGCGTGTTATTCATAATGACATCAGTTTCAGACAGGCGTTTGATGCGGCAAAGGCGGAGGCCCAGGTTGCGTTCGGCAATCCGGCGGTTTACCTGGAAAAGTTTATTAACGAGCCGAGACATGTTGAGGTGCAGATATTAGCGGATAAGCACGGCAGCGCACTGCATTTTTACGAGAGGGATTGTTCCAGCCAGAGGCGTCATCAGAAAATGATTGAAGAATCCCCATGCCTGGTGCTTGAAGAGCGCGACAGGGAGGCACTTTGCGAGGCGGCGCTTAGGATTATAAAAAAAGCGAAATACCATAACGCGGCAACCGTGGAATTTCTGCTCGACAGGGACAAGAATTTTTACTTTATGGAAACGAATACCCGAATCCAGGTAGAGCATCCGGTTACGGAGCTTGTAACCGATTTTGATTTGATTAAGTGGATGCTGAGAATCGCATGGGGTGAGAAGCTGAAGATGTCGCAGCGGGATATAACGCACAGAGGCCACGCAATCGAATGCCGTATTAACGCCGAGGACCCGGCCAAGAATTTCTCACCGTGTCCTGGCAGGATAGAAAAATTCATTCCGCCCGGAGGGCCGGGAGTTCGGATTGATACTCACGTTCATCAGGGCTATACCGTGCCGACCAATTATGATTCGATGATATGCAAACTTCTTGTGCATCGTCCCACAAGGGCGGAAGCGATTGAAACTATGAAACGGGCGCTGAAGGAATTCGTTGTCGAGCCGATTAAGACCACTATCCCAACGTGCCTGGATATTTTATCGCACAATATGTTTGTTAAGGGCAAAATCGACACCGGCTTTATCGAACGAAACTTCTAAGTAGTTGCCTGAGTACGATTATGACCAAGACTGAAGAGAGAATCAAACAGCTTAACAAAAATATCAAAGAGACCTGCGCTCGATGCGGGCGGGACCCTGCGGAAGTTAAGCTGGTTATTGTTACCAAATCCGCCCAGTTCGAAGCGGTCAAGGATGTTATCAATCTGGGCTATACCGAGCTCGGAGAGAACCATGTTCAGCAGTTAAAAAAGGTCGCGGCACAGATAGATGAATATTTCGAGGGAGACGAGAGTAATAAAAAGAAAAAAGTGCGTTGGCATATGATAGGCCATCTTCAGCGTAATAAAGTGCGGCAGGTTTTACCTTTTTGCTGTATGATTCATTCACTCGATACTCTCAGGCTTGCCGAGGAAATCAACACAGCAGGTGCAAAACTGAATTTTCAGGCGAAGGTTCTTTTACAGATTAACGCTTCCGAAGAGCCGCAGAAATACGGTGTTCCGGTCGGGGCGGCAATACATCTTGCCGAGCAGATAGTAACTATGCCGAACCTGAAACTTTGCGGGCTGATGACGATGGCACCTCTTACCAGAGATAAGAAAATAATCAGGCGTTGTTTTGTGCGGGCAAGGGAGTTGTTCGAGGAAATGAAGGGAGAGAAAATTGTCGGTCCCGAGTTTACCGAACTTAGTATGGGTATGAGCGGTGACTATGAAGAAGCAATTGAAGAGGGGGCAACGATACTTCGTATAGGTTCAGCTATTTTCGCAGGCTGATACAGGACAGATTCAGCAATTCATTTTTTCAGCGATTAGAGCATTTTATATTACTTAAAGTTCTTAAAAAAGCGGCAAAGTACCGCATTAAACAAGCCGAAAAACTCACCTGTGTATGCTTTGATAACAATAGAGATGTGGTCCTATAATTTGCGACCGGGGGCCTAAATGACAAGAGCTGGTAAAAGTACATCAGATGATTTGCTGGTGGATTTTACGGATATTCTTTATTTTACCGACCATCAGCAGGTTCCCGGCTGGCTGCAAAAATTTTTCAAACAAAAAGGGCTGTCATGTCTTCGTTTGCCTGTCAGCAGATTCAGCGAGATTGCACACCGGCTCGACCTTATCGGGACGGTTTTAATTGACCTGAAGGACAAGGAATTTGCCCAGCCGCACAAACTGGCCAAAATAATAGAACTTCTTGAGCAAAACAGTATCGGGGTTATTCTTCTGAACGCTCATCCCGAAATTAAGAAGAAGACAGGCAACGGATTAGTGTCCGATAACGGTGCCGACGATATTAATCCCGATGAACTGTGGCTTCGGATTAGTGTGAATCTTGCGTACCGCAAAAAAAGCCCTGGTATGGTTGTAAAGCCGGCCAAACCTCCCAGAGGAACAATTAAGACTTTCAGCAACCGTCTTGCCGACCAGCTGATGGTTACAGAGGCGATGGTCGATAATATTTCCGAGCAGTTGAGGCTTGCCAGCCTTGTGCAGCGGGATTTTCTTCCTTCGGCTCTTCCCAACAACGAGCATCTGCGGTGGGGGACATGTTTTCTGCCGACAGAGTGGGTTTCCGGTGACATTTACGATATTGCTCGGCTGGATGAGAAGCATATCGGTTTTTATGTGGCTGATGTTGTGGGGCATTCGATGCCGGCAGCACTTTTGACTATATTTATAAAGCAGGCGCTGGAGATGCGTCAAACTCTCGGTGATGATTATAGGATATTTGCACCTTATGAGGTTATGCATAATCTTAACGTTAAGATGGCGGGACAAAAGCTTTCCGGTTATCAGTTTGCGACCTGCTGTTACTGTCTTCTGGACACCAAGACCCTCGAGATGACTTACGCAAGGGCGGGCCATCCTTATCCGGTTTTGATACGTAATGGTGAGGCGCCGAAGCAGCTTGAAATCAGGGGCTCTTTGCTGGGTATATTTGAGCAGGCGATATACAAACAGCAGAGTATTCAGCTTCAGGAAGGTGACAAGATTCTGCTTTATTCAGACGGGGCCGACCCGTTCGTGGGCCATTTCGACGACAAGAAGGGATTTATCTTTACTGATGAGTTTACAGAGGCAATTCAATTGCCGATTGATGAGATGTTCGAGAGAATAAATACACTTGCCCAGCGGCAAAATGCCGACCTCGATGAAATTGACGACATTACATTAGTCGGTTTTGAAATATTGTAAAAAATTCATTTCTTTTTTCACATTATCGTCGTTTTTTTCTTGACAAAGTGACATTTAATTGTTATAAGCTTTTCAGAATTGGGGGCGAGTTAGAGTCGCGTAATTAGAAATCTTTTGGTCTTGGGGTTCAAGTACGGATGCGCGCAAATAACTCGGCCTGGATGCTTGTTCTGGCTTTGACAATCGGACTCTGCCAAAACAGCTCAGCAAAACATACATTAACCTACGGCGGTAAATTCGACCTTGCCATTCCGGGTGGCGAAAGTGCCACAAAAGGGTGGATGGCTGATGCGGTCATAGATATCAGCGAGCATGTAATCA
This sequence comes from Sedimentisphaerales bacterium, assembly GCA_016930645.1. Classification (GTDB taxonomy): domain Bacteria; phylum Planctomycetota; class Phycisphaerae; order Sedimentisphaerales; family Anaerobacaceae; genus JAFGGH01. The sequence goes on along the minus strand of JAFGGH010000005.1, from coordinate 43,616 downwards.
TCTCGGATTTAGATATTGTTATCGATATAAAACACAGCCAGGCATTCGATTTGAATATCTTGCTGCAGGGGCCTGGCGGAGCGGAGATTTGTTTGAACAGCTATAAAGTCAAAGAATATTTCATAGGAGAGGATTACTTAGATACGGTCTTTGATGACGAGGCGGGAATAGGTGTGGAAGATGCCAAGCCGCCTTTTGCGGGAACATTCCGGCCTAAAGAGGGAAATAAGCTCAGCATCTTTGACGGCATTGACGCATTCGGTATTTGGCGATTGAGGATTGAAGACCTTTATTACGCGGATACAGGCAGACTCAATAAATTCGAATTAAAAATAACCGTGCCTGAACCGGTTTCGATGAGCCTGTTTTTATTCGGGGGAGTATTGAGCAAGCTGTTTTGCAGAAAAAGGATTTAAGTTTTCAGATTTTTGTCTTTTTCCCGGACTTTTTCGGCCTGGGCTTTTTTAAATTGAGCTAATTTTTCAGCTAATTTCTTTTCCGATAGCGCCAGGATTTCGACCGCAAAGATAGCGGCGTTTTTAGCTCCGGCTTTTCCGATGGCCATAGTTGCGACGGGCACACCGGGCGGCATCTGGACGGTGCTCAGGAGGGCATCCATACCGCCGACACTTTTATCGTTGTCGATTGGTACTCCTATTACGGGCAGATTGGTCCTTGCGGCGATTGCTCCGGCTAAGTGGGCTGCCATTCCGGCGGCGGCGATGATGACCTTTATGCCGTTATCTGCGGCGTTTTCGGCGAACTCGGCGGCCTGCTGCGGTGTGCGGTGGGCAGAGAGGACTCTTACTATAGGTTCGATGCCGAATTGTCTTAACTGCTCGATGCAGGATTGCATAATATTCAGGTCGCTGTCGGAGCCCATTACAACTGCTACTGATTTATTTTCAGCCATTGCTTTTTTAACCTCAGAATGTAGAATGAAATAAACAATCTTTCCAAAGTTCATAATCATATCTCAGGAGCAGAAAAAATGCAAACGAGAAAGCCGATTGTCGCAGGGCAGTTTTATCCGGCTTCAGCCGAGAAGTGCCGCAGAGAAATAGAGCAGTGTCTGTCTGAAAGAAGTATCGAAACGTCTCTGCCTGAGACGATTGCAGGCGGAATTGTTCCGCACGCGGGCTGGGTATTCAGCGGGTCATTAGCAGCGATGGTTTTTTCGGCAGTCAAAAAACAAAATGCCGAAGTCGATACGTTTGTAATATTTGGCGCGGCGCACGGTTATTTCGGTCCCAAGGCGGCGGTTTATGAAAAAGGCTTATGGCAGACACCGCTCGGCGAGATTGAAATTGACGAGGAAATTGCCGATCTGTTATCAAAATCGGCCTTTGCAGTCGGTGACATCAACGCGCACGCTTATGAACACAGTATCGAAGTGCAGATACCTTTCATCCAGCATTTATTCGGTGAGGCGAAGATAGTTCCTGTTTTAACACCGCCGGGTGATTACGCGATTGAGGTCGGTAAAGCGGCGGCTAAAATTGCCAAGGCCTCCGGTAAAAAAGTCGTGTTTATCGGTTCGACGGATTTGACTCATTACGGACCGCGGTACGGATTTGCTCCGCAAGGCGTCGGCGACAAAGCTCTTGAATGGGCAAGTAATGTAAATGACAAGAAATTCATCGACGCGGTTTTGGCAATGCAGCCTAAGGAAATTATTAGTACCTCTACTGAAAACTTAAACGCCTGCGGCGGCGGGGCTGCGGCGGCGACAGTTGCAGCAGCCTGCGAGCTTGGCAAAGATAAGGCGGTGCTGTTAGCTCATACCGACAGCAATACAATAATGGCTGAAAAAATGGGGCAAACCAGCGCCGAATCCGTCGGCTACGCAGCTATTGTGTTTTAACTCGTACCGCATACAGAGTCTTGCTAATCCATATTTTATGTTACCTACAGAATTTTTCTAAATAAACAGTGAATTTGTGTTGAACATATATACCCCTGGGGGGTATAATGATATAAGCATATGAAAGGGCTAAAAAATGAAAAAATATCCGAGTCATAATGAGCATTTGGCAGCGTTGAGACGCATAGAGGGGCAGATTCGCGGTATCGGCAATATGATAGAAGAGCGTAAATACTGCATTGATATTTTAACCCAAATATCCGCGATAAAAGGCGCACTTTCCAGAGTGGAAGAAAAGATTTTGGAAAAGCATTTTCAGCACTGTGTTACCGATGCCATAAAAGGCTCATCTGAGAAAGAAAAACAGATAAAAATGGATGAAATCTTAAGATTAATTCACCAGACTCGCCGAGGATAGAATATAATGACGACGGTTTACTCAGGGTATAAAAAGATGTTTGATACAATCGTTGCGGCATTAACATCAGTTATGGTTTTGATAACTCCTGCTTTAGCTTTACAGGCACCTTCTGATTCCAATGATTTCCACACTCTATCAGATTATATAAGATACGCCCTGTTGAATAATCCCGAGGTCGAATCGTATTTTCAGGGATGGAAAGCAGCTCTTGAACAGGTGCCGCAGGCCAAAGCATTGGACGACCCGAAATTCACATACAGCTATTTCGTAGAGGAAGTTGAAACCCGCGTCGGCCCTCAAAGGCAAAAGTTCGGCATAATGCAGGTCTTTCCATGGTTCGGTGAAATCGAGGCAAGGGGCGATGCGGCAACAGCTAAAGCAAACGCGGCAGGACAAAGGTATGAAACTGCCAAACTAAAACTATTCCAACAGGTAAAAGATGCTTACTATGAATTTGCTTACCTTGCGACAGCTATTGATATAGCAAAAGAGAACCTCGAACTGTTGAAGCATTTTGAAGAAGTTGCCAGAACAAAATATCGAGCTTCGACCGCTACTCATCCCGACATTATCCGGGCACAGATGGAATTAGCCAGACTTGAGGACATCTTAAAGAGTCTGGAAAAGCTCAAAGAGCCGACAGTGGCAAGGCTTAATTCTATTCTCAACCGAAAATCCGATACCGAGCTGCCCTGGCCCTCGAAAGAGCAGCCTATTGAGATTGAACTCAATCGAAAAGTAATTATCGAACAGCTAATAACAGCTAATCCGGAACTTGCCGAGCTTAACTGGGAGGTCGAGGCGGCAAAAGCGGAGGTGGAACTGGCAAAGAAAAAATTCTATCCCGATATAGGAGTCGGAGTTGACTGGATTCAAACAGACAGTGCGATGTCAACGGGTGTTCGAGACAGCGGCAAAGACCCGGTAGTTTTGATGTTCTCGATGAATATTCCATTATGGCATGATAGTTATAAGGCAGCAGAGCGTCAGGCTCAGGCTAATGTCAGCAAATACCAGCGGCAGAAAATCGACAAACAAAACAAGACGATATTTCAGGCTTTGCAGGTTATCTATGATATCGAGGACAGCAAAAGAAAAATGGATTTATACGGAAACGTTTTGGTTTCAAAGTCTGAAGAACTTGTCCAGTCATCCGAATCCGCATACAGGGCGGGAACAATAGATTTTCTCTCGCTGATAGATGCCCAGAGGATGCTGCTGAAGTATCAATTGAATTATCACAGGGCACTAACAGACAATCAACAGAACATAGCCAAACTTGAGGCCCTGACAGGACAACAGATCTAAAATGAACGTCATTTTGAAAATTTCATATAAAAAATTAGAACAATATCCTACTGAAGCAGTAGGGATTTTAGGTGCAATGAGGCCAAAAATATGGAATCCGAAGAGCGAAAAAAGAAGGTAATATTAACTATACCCAAATTGCTTTTAGCTGTTGTATTGGCTTTTGCAGGGGGCTTTGTAATCAGCAGGATAACTTCAACATCGCAGCAGGCTGAAACTCAGCAACAAAAAGTACGGTTTTGGACGTGCTCTATGCATCCGCAGATACACCAGCCAAAACCAGGTAAGTGTCCGATTTGTTTTATGGATTTGATACCGGTTGAAACAAATGGTAACGCCACTGCACTGGGGCCGCGACAAATTTCGTTTTCGCCCGAAGCTGTCAAGCTGATGGAAGTCCAGACATCAAAAGTAGAAAGAAAATTTGTCGAGGCAGAAGTTCGAATGGTCGGCAAAATCGAATACGATGAGACAAGGCTTAAACACGTAGCGGCCTGGGTAGGGGGAAGAATAGAAAAACTGTATGTAGATTTTACCGGTACGGAAGTCATCAAAGGCGACCATATGGTCGAACTTTACAGCCCGGAGCTTATCAGTGCACAGGCTGAATATTTACAAACCTTAAGAAGTGTCGAGAATATGCCGGAAAGTACCTCTGAGCTGGTAAAAAAATCCAGCGAGGATACACTTAAAGCAGCAAAGGAAAAGCTCCTTTTACTCGGACTGACCGAGCGGCAATTGCAGGATATTAAGTCAAAAGACCAGCCGACAGACTATCTTACAATATACGCTCCGGCAGGCGGTATTGTGATCGAAAGACACGTTACCGAAGGACAGTACGTCAAAACAGGTACGATGATTTATACAATCGCGGATTTATCCGATGTCTGGGTCAAGCTCGATGCTTATGAATCTGATATGCAGCAGATAAGGTATGGACAAAAGGTGAAATTTACTACCGAGGCTTATCCGGGTGAAGTTTTCACCGGTACAATTACATTCATATCTCCCATTCTTGATGCGAAAACGAGAACGGTTAAGCTGCGTGTGAATGTCCCCAATCCGGACGGCAGGCTCAAACCCGATATGTTTGTCAGCGCCGTATTAAAAGCAAAGATTGCCGAATCGGGCGTTTTGGCAGATATGGCTCTGGCTGGTAAATGGATATGTCCGATGCATCCATCGGTTATAAAAGACTCGAAGGGCACCTGTGATATTTGTGGAATGGATTTGGTAACGGTCGAGTCCCGCGGCTTAGTCAAAGAGGGAGAAACTGAAAATCCGCCGCTGGTCATTCCTGCTTCTGCGCCGCTGATAACAGGAAAGCGGGCTGTTGTATATGTGAAACTGCCGGACCCGAATCGTCCAATATTCGAGGGCAGAGAGGTCGTACTCGGGCCAAGGGCAGGAGATTACTATATAGTAAAAGAAGGCCTTTCGGAAGGTGAAATTGTTGTCACCAATGGCAGCTTCAAGATCGATTCGGCCCTGCAGATACAGGCCAAACCCAGCATGATGAGTCCGCAAGGCTCTGAAATGAGCGGTATGCATATGCACCATAAACAATAGTGAAGTTCATTCGTAAAAAATAAGAAGAAAAAAATATTTTTGAAAGGTAAATGAAATGAAAACGCTAAAGACAATCATTCTGATGGCATTGTTAGCCGTGTTAGTTGTTGGATTGACCGGCTGTAAGAAAAAATCGGAGCCCGTGGGAACGACAGTTGGTCAGGAAGTTGTTGCCGATGTAACCGAGCAGAAAACTTGTCCGATAATGGACGGCAATCCAATCGACAAGAACATCTTTGTCGAATATAAGGGCAAGAAGGTCTATTTCTGCTGCGCCGGATGCAAAGAGAAGTTTGAAGCTGACCCGGGAAAATATGTTTCTAAGCTGCCCCAGTTTAAATAAGAACAAAATTGTTTATCTTGCTAAATCAGATTTTGTACCCGTGACATATTTGGGTTAATAACGGGAGACGGATTGTGATTAACCGATTAATACGTTTTTGCCTTGAGAACAAACTCATTGTTGCCCTGGTGCTTTTGGCATTTATCCTGATGGGTATTGCCTTTGCCCCATTTGACTGGGAGCTTGGTATTTTCCCACGCAATCCCGTTGCCGTCGATGCCATTCCTGATATTGGAGAGAACCAGCAGATAGTCTTTACCGAATGGATGGGCAGAAGCCCGCAGGATGTCGAAGACCAGATTACATATCCATTGACAACGGCACTGCTTGGAATACCGGGGGTAAAAACGATTCGCAGCAATTCCATGTTCGGCTTTTCGAGCATTTATGTCATCTTCGATGAAGATGTGGATTTTTACTGGTCGCGCAGCAGGATTCTTGAGAAGTTAAATTCGCTGCCATCCGGTCTTTTGCCAGACGGTGTTCAACCTGTGCTGGGCCCGGATGCGACGGCGCTGGGTCAGGTATTCTGGTACACGCTCGAAGGACGTGACCCTAACGGCAAACCGGCGGGCGGCTGGGATTTGGATGAGCTTCGGAGCATTCAGGACTGGTACGTACGCTACGGCCTGATGGGCGCCAAAGGTGTTTCAGAAGTTGCTTCGGTGGGCGGTTTTGTCAGAGAATATCAAATCGACGTTGACCCTGACGCGATGCGAGCTTTCGGCGTTGGTCTTGATGAGATTTTTGCGGTGGTAAAAAACTCCAATGTCGATGTCGGTGCGAGAACCATTGAAATCAACAGAGTCGAATATGTTATTCGCGGCCTTGGTTTTATTAAGGAACTCGCTGACATTGAGAAAACGGTTATCAGGGTAAATGATAATGTTCCTGTTCGGATTAAAGACGTAGCACACGTTAGCCTTGGGCCTGGGTTGCGGCGCGGGGTACTTGATAAAAGCGGAGCCGAGGCGGTCGGCGGGGTAGTGGCAGTCCGCTACGGATTCAATCCGCTTGAAGCAATTAAGAATGTTAAAGAGAAAATCGAAGAAATAAGTCCCGGCCTGCCTCAGAAGACTTTGTCCGATGGTACGGTTTCAAAAGTTACTATTGTCCCCTTTTATGACCGGACTTCTCTTATCTATGAAACACTGGGGACACTCGAAACGGCACTGACCGGGGAAATTCTTGTTACTATCATCGTGGTTATCGTGCTGGTAGTAAATCTCCGCGGCTCGGTACTGATAAGCGCTATGCTGCCTTTGGCGGTGCTGGTTTGCTTTATCGCCATGCGTCTTTTCAAGGTCGATGCCAATATCGTTGCCCTGTCGGGTATCGCAATCGCAATCGGCACCATTGTAGATATGGGTATAGTAATCTGTGAAAATATATTACGTCACTTGGACCAGGCGAAAGAAGGCGAAGGAAAGCTTGAGATTATTTACAAGGCATCGGCGGAAGTAGGCAGCGCCATTCTTACCGCGGTAGCAACTACTATAATAGGTTTTTTGCCGGTCTTTGTTATGAGCGGCGCCGAGGGGAAATTGTTCAGGCCTTTGGCATATACCAAGACTTTTGCCCTGGTGGCTTCGATAGTCATCGCTCTTACTATTCTTCCGCCGGCGGCTTTGCTGTTTCTTAAAAAGCAAAAGGCCAGCGGATTTAAGATTCGCAAAAGATATGTGCCGATACCTATTTTAAACATAGCGGCAATTGCTATAGTCGGGCTGATATTAACCATGCACTGGATGCCGCTTGGGTTGCGTAAGGGGGTATCGTTTAATCTGATTTTTGTAGCACTATTGCTGGGTTTTGTGCTGGGATTTTTGTATCTGTTTCAAAAGTTTTATCAGCGAATACTTAGGTGGTGCCTGGATAATAAATTGGCTTTTTTGTCAATACCAATGGTGGTAGTTATTTTGGGCGGTCTTGCCTGGTCGGGTCTGGGCAAGGAGTTTATGCCGCCTCTGGACGAAGGCTCATTTTTGTATATGCCTACAATTATGCCTCACGCCTCGATTGGCGAAGCCCTTGATGTATTGCAAAAACAGGATACGGCCTTTCAGTCGATACCTGAAGTGGAGTCGGTAGCAGGCAAAATCGGCAGGGTCGAAAGCCCTTTGGATCCAGCGCCTATTTCTATGGTGGAAACGGTTATCAACTATAAGTCAGAGTATATCGTTGATAAGGACGGCAAACTATTAAGATTTAAATATGACTATAAAAAAGAGGAGTTCCTGCGAGATGAAAACGGCAGCCTAATTGAGGATAAGGGCGGCAGACCTTACAGAAACTGGCGAGAGCATATCAAAGGCCCGGACGATATATGGGATGAAATTGTAAAGGCAGGTCAAATTCCCGGCTCTACCAGCGCTCCGAAACTTCAGCCTATTGCAGCCAGGCTCGTAATGCTTCAAAGCGGGATGCGTGCGCCGATGGGTATTAAAGTCAAAGGGCCGGATTTAGCAACTATCGAGAGGGTTGGGTTAGAACTGGAGCGATTACTAAAGCAAGTCCCCGGTGTCGAGCCTTCGGCAGTTATCGCCGATAGAATCGTAGGCAAACCCTACCTGGAAATTGATATCGACCGTGAGGCAATAGCAAGATACGGTATCAGTATTCGCAAAGTTCAGGATGTGATCGAAGTTGCAGTCGGCGGCAAAAAAATTACCACGACAGTCCAAGGCAGAGAACGATATCCGGTCCGGGTCCGCTATATGCGCGAGCTTCGCGACCAGATTGAATCGATGGAGAAAATCTTAGTGCCTACAGTGGACGGCGCTCAGATACCGCTTATTCAGTTAGCTAAGATAAATTATGTGCGGGGGCCTCAGTCTATCAAGAGCGAGGATACGTTCCTTACAGGCTATGTATTATTTGATAAAAGAGCAGGCTATGCGGAAGTTGATGTGGTCGAGCAGTGCCAGGCGTTTTTGCAGGAGAAAATCAGAAGCGGCGAACTGATGATACCGGCCGGAGCGAGTTATAAATTTGCCGGTACGTATGAGAATCAAATTCGCGCACAAAAGAGACTGATGATAGTTATTCCGGTTGCGTTGTTCATTATTTTTCTGATTTTGTATTTCCAGTTCAAGTCTGCAATTACGAGCCTGCTTGTCTTTTCAGGTATCATTGTTGCCTGGGCGGGTGGCTTTTTAATGATATGGTTTTACGGTCAGGGGTGGTTTTTGGATTTCAGCTTTTTTGGAGTAAACCTGCGGGAGCTTTTCAATATGCACCCGATTAATCTGTCTGTTGCGATATGGGTGGGCTTTTTGGCATTGTTCGGCATTGCTTCAGACGACGGTGTAGTGATGTGTACTTATCTTGAGCAAACATTCAAGGACTTAAAAACAGAGGGCATACCTGATATTCGCCGAAAGGTCATCGAAGCGGGCACTCGCAGAGTCAGGCCGTGTTTGATGACAACCGCAACAACTATACTTGCTCTGATTCCGGTTTTAACTTCAACAGGCAGAGGTTCTGATATTATGGTTCCAATGGCTATTCCGGTTTTTGGCGGTATGACTATCGAGATACTGACTATGCTTATCGTACCAGTCCTCTACTGCCTGAAAAAGGAATTGCGAATAAGCAAAAAAACTCACCCCTTATTACAGGGGCGAGTTAATAATCTTTAATAATTATTGGCTGACGATTACCATTTTCCGGTTTTGTGTTTTTCGGCGGGCGGGAATTGCTTGAGCGGTTCGGTGTATTTTTTGATATCGTCATCAGGTAACGAATAATCCGAAAGCTTGCCGGACAGGTACGCATCGTAACCGGTCAGGTCCATCAGGCCGTGTCCGCTGTAGTTGAACAGGATGATTTTTTCTTTGCCTTCTTCTTTGGCTTTGATTGCTTCGTCGATTGTGGCAGCGATAGCGTGACTGGTTTCCGGCGCGCAAATCATACCTTCGGTACTGGCGAATGTAATTGCCGCCTCGTAGCATTTAAGCTGGTGATATGCCCTTGGTGTCATCAGGCCTTCCACTATGGTCTGGCAAACCAGCGGAGACATACCGTGATAACGCAGACCGCCTGCGTGAATCGGAGGCGGAATAAAGGCGTGGCCGAGTGTGTACATAGCCATAAGCGGAGTCGTACAGGCAGTGTCGCCAAAGTCATAAGCGAACGGGCCTTTTGTCATAGTGGGGCAGGACTTCGGCTCGACCGGAATGATCTCGATATCAGCACCTGCAATTTTATCAGCTACAAACGGGAATGAAAGACCAGCGAAGTTACTTCCGCCGCCCGCACAGCCGATTACGACGTCGGGGGTTTTTTCGCCGGCGATTTTTAGCTGCTTTTTGGCTTCAAGGCCGATTATTGTCTGGTGCAGCATTACGTGATTGAGAACGCTGCCGAGAGAATATCTTGTTTTGCCTGATTTATCCGTAACGGCCTGCTCGATGGCTTCGCTTATTGCGATACCGAGACTGCCGGGTGTGTCGGGCATTTCTTTGAGGATTGTTCTTCCGGCGTTTGTTTCGTTACTCGGACTTGCGACGCAGTTCGCGCCCCAGGTAGCCATCATTAGTTTTCTAAAAGGTTTCTGGTCGAAGCTGATACGCACCATAAAAACCTTGCATTCAAGGCCGACCATTTTACAGGCAAAGGCCAGGGCGCTTCCCCATTGTCCGGCGCCGGTTTCGGTAGTAAGTCTTTTGATGCCGAACTGCTTGTTGTACCAGGCCTGTGGGATTGCGGTATTGGGCTTGTGTGAGCCGGGAGGGCTGACACTTTCATCTTTGAAGTAAATCTTGGCGGGTGTGCCGAGGTGCTTTTCGAGATTGACCGCGCGTTTGAGCGGTGTTGGCCGCCATCTGTACAGCAAGCCGAGAATCTCTTCGGGGATGTTTATCCACCGCTCGGTACTGACTTCCTGCTCGATGAGATTCATCGGGAAGACCGGTGCGAGCATATCGGGTGAGATTGGTTTTCCATCCGGGCCTAACGGCGGCAGCGGCGGATTGGGTAAATCGGCTGCGAGATTGTACCACTGACGCGGCATATCACTTTCTTTAAGCTGAATCTTTGTTTCCATTCTTTGTTCTCCTGTTTTCGACAAAAAATAACGTAAAGCATCATACTATAATGACTTAATACAATTTGTCAAGGAAATCATCGGCTGTGTAAATTGTATGTCCCGAATTTGGTTAAGGTGTCAGACGGCTCTTTTTTTGAAGTAACTGGCTTTTATCCAGCTGAAGTTCAGGATAAAGTGAACGATTGCCAGACCGATAAAGACCTTGCCCGCCCCTTCGTGCAGGATTTCAAAGGCCTGGTGTGAATATTGGCCGTGAAACAAACCGCTGGCAGCCTGATTGATTAATAATAAAAGCAGAATCGGGTTTATGATTTTAAGTGCTGTGTTTTTCTTCATTTTTGTAGCCCTTAATGAATAATAAATATTTTTCTGAAAGAAAAATACCCTGTGCAGGATATTTGTTTTGGTTATAATTACTATTCCATTATGCCAGGATTCAAACATATATCAAGGTGATAATACAAGCAAAAAATTATAGAAAGGGCAGAGATGAAGAATTTTAAGATAATTATGATATCTGTGCTTGTCGGTCTTGTCATAATTGTAATTTTACAGAATGTACAGTCTGTTGAAACGAGATTTCTTTTTATAAAAGTTACAATGCCGATAGCGGTTTTGCTTTTGCTGACATTTTTGTTTGGCTTTGGCGCGGGCTTACTTGCTTCATTTACTTTTGAAGATAAGACAAACAAGCAAAAAAGCATAAAAGAGAAAACCCAGCATGGTAAGATATAAGGCCAAAGGAAAATATCATAAACTTGTCAGCCTGTTAGATAATAAACAAACGCTGCTTATAGTGATGCAGGACAATCCCGACCCTGACGCGATGGCCTGTGCGGTCGGGCTGCGCAAGCTTGCTAATAACGTTTCAGGAACAAGATGTACCATAGCGCACGGTGGTATGATAGGCCGTGGTGAAAACCGGGCGTTGGCAATTTATCTTAACGTTAAGCTTTTCAGGTGCGAAGATATTGATTTTGAGAAATTCGATTTGATTGCGATGGTTGACGCCCAGCCCGGCGCGGGAAACAGCTCGCTGCCTGAAGAGATTGTACCGGATATTGTTATCGACCATCATCCCATAAGAAATGCAACTCGTTCGGCACGCTTTTTCGATGTGAGGTCAAAATACGGAGCGACGGCGACTATTATATTAGAGTACCTGAAACATGCTGAAGTAAAAATCGACATCAAATTAGCGACTGCGCTGCTTTACGGTATAAGGTCAGATACACAGGATTTGGGCAGGGATGCAACAAAGGCCGATATAAAGGCAATCGAATATTTGTACCCGTTTGCGAATAAACGGATGCTAAGCGAAATACTGCGTGGCAGTGTGCCCAAAGAGTATTTCGGGATGCTGTCGGATGCGCTGCGAAACGCCGTGGTATATAAAAGCGCCGTTATTACACACCTCGGTAATATCAGTAATCCCGATATGATAGGGGAAATGGCGGACTTATTGCTTCGTGAGGATGAGACTTTCTGGACAATGTGCACCGGCATCTTTCAGGGCAAAATGCTTGTTTCCATTCGAACTTTAGATGATAAAATTAGCGCTGAGGTGGTAATGAAAAGTATTGTTAAAGGGTACGGTACAGGCGGCGGGCATCCGGCTTACGCAGGCGGCCAAATATCATTGGGCGGCAAAACAAAATTGAGCCGGAAAAAGCTGGAAGAAATGATACAGGAAAGATTTCTAAGGACGGTTGGAATTAGAAACCGCTCGGGCAAAAAACTTATTTGATTTACCTAAACCGACCGATTTTATAAATGTAGTTTTGTATTACTGACGGTTAAGAAAACGGATTACTTTAAATAGTGAAAGGAGACCCTGTACCATGTTCAGAACAGGGTAAGGTTATGGATTTTTATCATTCTGAAACGTTTACTCTTGTTATATTGCCGATACTGATTTTTCTTTCGAGAGTGTGTGATGTTACAATCGGAACAGTGAGGGTTATATCCGTATCGCGAGGGCATAAGTTTCTTGCGCCGATGTTCGGCTTTTTCGAAGTATTAATTTGGATTATCGTAATCGGCAAGGTAATGGAAAACCTCAATAATCCGTTATGCTACATCGCATACGCCGGAGGATTTGCGGTAGGTAATTTTGTCGGGATATGTGTCGAAGAGAAACTGGCGATGGGCAGCTTTATTATCAGGGTAATCACCCAAAAGAATGCTGCCGAATTGACCGAAAAACTTGTCGCAGAAGGTTTCGGGGTAACTGCCGTAAAAGCAGAAGGAGCGGAAGGCTCGGTTGATGTAATCTATTCGATTATTAACCGTTCCGACCTGAAGCATGTTCTTGAACTTATACGAGAATTTAATCCCAACGCCTTTTATACTATTGAAGATGTCAGGTATGTCAAGCAGGGCATATTACGAAAGAAAAAACCGTTTTTTGGTAAAAATTTGGCGGATTTGCCGAAATTGTACAGAAAAGGAAAATAAAATAGATTCCTGCTTTCCGTCTTCGCTGCGCTACGCCGAGACAGGCCGCAGGAATGACATGCTAAAAGGTGCTTATTATGGCAAGGACGAATCATCGGCATTCCAGAAAGGCGGGGCTTCCACCGGGTACACTGGTGCATATCGGCGAGAAAAAAACCGAATCGGTGCGAATCACATTGATTAACTATGACGCCGAGCGATTCGAGGAAAAAAAGATTGACCGGATTGAGCAATGCTTCGACTTGAAAGATACCTCTACGGTAACCTGGATTAATATAGACGGTCTGCACGATGTCGGGCTTATCGAAAAAATCGGCTCGGGTTTCGGCCTGCATCCTTTGGTTTTGGAGGACCTTCTAAACAGCGGTCAAAGGCCGAAGTTCGAGGATTTCGAGAGCTACGCCTTTATAGTCTTTAAAATGCTCGGCTATGACGAAAAGAAAAAGGATGTGCTTAGCGAGCAGGTCAGCCTGATACTCGGCAGGAACTTTGTTTTGTCTATCCAGGAACAGCCGGGCGATGTATTCGATGGTATCCGAGAAAGAATCCGAAACGCCAAAGGTCGAATCCGCAAAATGGGCTGTGATTATCTGGCATACGCATTGCTTGACGCTGTAGTCGATAGCTACTTCGGTATTCTCGAGAAAATCGGCGACCGGATTGAAATCATCGAAGAAAAGCTTGTTTCAAAACCTGATGAAAAGATGCTGCATGAAATTCACAATTTGAAATCTGAAATGCTTTATCTGAGAAAAAGCGTCTGGCCTTTGCGGGAAGTTATAAGCGGCCTGACCCGAGCCGAATCGGAGCTGATTACCGATGCAACCGGTATATACCTTCGTGATGTTTATGACCATACAGTTCAGGTTATTGATACGATAGAGAGCTACAGGGATATGGTTTCAGGGATGCTCGATATATATCTGTCCAGTGTGAGTAACCGGATGAACGCAGTGATGAAGGTCTTGACAATTATTGCGACGATATTTATGCCGCTCGGCTTTTTCGCGGGTGTCTATGGAATGAACTTCGAATATATGCCGGAATTAAAATGGCGATGGGCGTATCCGGTGGGATTCTGGGGTGTTATTGTAATTGTAGTGCTTGGTATGTTAATTTATTTTAAGCGGAAAAAGTGGCTATAGGAGCTTATTATGAGTATAATGCTTTTTATAATTGTACTGGTAGCTTCCTTTATTGTTGTAAGAATCGGGGCGGTTGCCTTTCAGCTTACAGGCCTTGAATGGTCGCTGGCTAAATTTCAATCTCTATCGTGCTTCAGCGGTACGGGCTTTACGACAAAAGAGGCTGAGTTAATTACCGGTCATCCTCAGAGGCGCCGTATCGCCTCAGTTCTGATGGTGCTTGGAAACGCCGGTTTGGTAACTTTAATTGCCGCGGTAGCCAGTGCTTTGAATCCCCAAAACACCATGCTTGTATGGTTTTCTTCGAAATCGCTTCTGCCTTTTTCTATCCCCCCGTGGTTAGTAATGTGGGTAAATTTGTCCATAATTATTATTGCTATATATGTTACATACAAGGTTTTCACAAATACCAAATTAACCCACAAACTGACTAATTACCTTCGGAAAAAAATCATTAGGCGGCAACAATTTGGTAAAGTCTCTTTTGAGGAATTGACTGTAGCTACGGGTGGTTATGGCGTTACGCGGATTCAGGTAAATCAGAACAGCCCTGTGCTTGATAAAACTTTGATTGAGGCGGGGCTGAGAAAAATGGACATAAATATTTTAGCGATTATTCGGGGTGAGACAACAATTGCCAATCCGGGCGCCGATAATAAAATCGGGCTGTCGGATGAGCTGATTTGCTTCGGCAAGCTCGGCGAAATCAGGGACAAGCTCTGTCCGCCGCTTGAGAAAAAAGAAGCAGAAAAAGGTAAAGCTGATACTTAATCCGTCACTCGTCGCTCGAACTGGCTGTAAAACTGCCGGTTCGAGTTAATTAGTCAGTCCCGCGATGGCAGCGCCGATTAGGGTAGCGTTCTCTACGTTGACTATTCTGTAATAGCGTTTCTTTTTATCTGTCAGAAATTCCTGAAGGTATTTTTTAACCTTTTCCTTCAGGCCTGTCAGGTAATAGAAGGTTGTACCTTCTGCGACAATGCAAACAGGTTTGTCCGCATCTTTGCCTTTACCACTTTTGATAACCGCTGCGGAAAGATTGATTGCCGTCAGTTTTGCTGCCCTTGTTACGATTGCATCGATTAGAGTTTCCATTACGGCTTTATCGTAGTTGCTCATACTCGAAAGTACCTCACCGAGGATGTGGCAACGGGCGACAGGTTCAGCGAGATAGTCGCTTATTGACTTAGTATCTATTGATGTGATTCTGCCTATTCTTTCAGATTCGATGGAAGTGAACAAGCCGGATTTAGCGGCGGTGCGGATTGCTTCGAGACAAAGCGGGCCGAGATACGCCCCGGAAATCATTTTCTCAAGCAACTGCATACCGGGATTGTTGGTTTTCGCATCGAAACTTTTGTCGATTGTCCCTACCGGTGCTTTTGAAAATGCGCCTGATTCGATGTTTATAATTTGGCTTTTATCAGGCGGTAAATCTTTTAGCTTTGTGATATTTTTGTTTTTCTCGATATAGCAGGTGTTTGTGCCGGTGCCTAATATGAAACCGATATAACTGTCGAAATCCTGTTCGGCTAAAGCAACTTTTCCGGCTAAGAGGGTTGTTACCGTGTCATTTAAGATTACGACTTTCTTATCGGCGGGTAGATTCAGTCGCTTCATTGCCTCAATTAGGTTTTCGCCTATCATCTGGCCGACAACCTCGTCGGCCTTGATTTCTTTGGAAAAATGGAGCAGCCTGCCGTCCTTGTTCGGATGCATATCACACGGATATGAAAAACAAAATCCGATTTTTTCGCTCTTATCTGTGAGGTCTTTAATGAAGCCGGCAAGACAATCGAAAAATTCGATTTTTGATACCTGCTTTTCAACACCGGGCATTGAAGCCTTGACGATATTTTTAATTACCGTTTTATCGTTGTCATTGAAGTGAACCGCCGCCGCGCGGAAGTTCGTTCCGCCTGCGTCCATAACGATAACAGGTTTATTTTTTGGTAGTTTTTTTCCGGTTTCAATGTAAGTGGGAATCATCTTCAACGAGCCGCCCTGACCTGCCAGGCCTTTGTACATTTCATCGAGGAAGGCATCGCAGCAGGCGGCCATATCGATATCGCCATACCACATACCATTTTCTTTGAGGAAGTTTTCGGCGTGTTGCTTAGCGTTACTCATAATTCGTTACTCGTTTGTTGGTTTCGCCGCTCGTATCGTCTATCGTCTTGCGGTTTCGTTAAAGAAACGATTTATCCGCCTCAGGCGGATTAACGTTGTACGCAACCGAAACGCGCCGCGCAAACGAAACCGATTCTTAATCCTTGTATCCGTTTGGATTTTGGCTGTGCCATTTCCAGGCGGTTTCGACTATTTTTTCGAGCTGGGGCATTTTGGGTATCCAGCCGAGTTCGTTTTTGGCTTTGGTTGCATCGGCGGTCAGGACAGCAGGGTCGCCGGGACGCCTGTCTGTTTCGACAACCTTAAAATCCTTGCCGGATACCTGTTTGACCATATCTATTACCTGCCGAACAGAATACCCTTTGCCGTTGCCGAGGTTGTAAATCAGTTCCGGCTGGTTATCGAGTTTTTCAAGTGCCAATAGATGCGCCCTGCATAAATCCTCGATGTGTATATAATCCCTGATACAGGTACCGTCCTCAGTTTCGTAATCCGTACCGTAAATCGAAATGCTGTCGCGTTTGCCGAGAGCTGCCTGGATAATCAGCGGTATCAGGTGCGATTCGGGTTTGTGGTCTTCGCCTAAACTGCCGTCGTTGCCTGCACCTGCGGCATTGAAATACCTGAGGGCGGCGTATTTTAATCTGCCGGTTTGGCTTTGGCAGTGAAGCATCCGCTCACAGGCGTATTTGCTTTCGCCGTAAGGATTGATTGGCTGTTTCGGGCAGTTTTCAGTTATTGGTATTTCCTTTGGTGTTCCATAGACGGCGGCGGTGCTGCTGAATACGAACTTATCGACCTTGCACTGTTCCATCGCCGCCAGGACATTTTGAGTATTGCAGATATTATTGTGATAATATTTCAAAGGCAGCTCAACCGACTCACCTGCCTCGATAAGTGCTGCGAAGTGCATTATCGCTTCGATTTCGTGTTTTTTGAAGGTCTTGACGAGCAAATCGTAATCGGCCGTATCGCCCTTGATGAGCTTTACGTCTTTGACGGCCTGGGCGTGTCCTTTGCTGAGGTTATCAAATACTATAGGATTGTATCCTTCCTTCTTGAGCATAGCTGTCATATTGCTGCCGATGTAGCCTGCCCCGCCGATTACCAGTACATTCATAGATGCTCCGAAATATTTAATTCGTTATTTGGTTTCGCCGCTCGTATCGTCTATCGTCTGACGGTTGCGAAATAAACTACGATTTACGTTTTACGCAACCGATACAAGCAGCGCCAACGAAAACGACTCTTAAACATTTTCGCTTAATTTATTTCTAAGACTTTATAACCTGATGCTTAACCTTCTTAGTATTTCTTTTTCAAGCAGCCCGTCTCTGCCCAGCTCGATCCATTCCATACCGGCACGCTGTTGGGGATAAAGACTTAGTTCCTGTATCGAGCCTTTGCTTCTTGTGAACATAGATGCTCTTTGCGAAGGGCTGTAGGCGTCTCTGCTTGGCAGTGACATCCTTTCGACTGTTACTACCGGCTCGATGCAAAGCTTACCGCCGCTTTCGATAACGTTCATTTCAACCGTTCGTCTTATTGTGTGGAGGTTCGCTTCGTTTTTGTTAAAGCTGCCGATGTTGTCCTTTCGCCAGAACTCGATTGACTGAGCGCCGGTTAGAGGATTGGTTCTGATGTAGCCGCTTGCCGGGTCGGACTTGTCTATGGAAAACTGCAACTTTGCCAGTACATCTTCAGCGGTGCTCATAACGTATTGTTTGTCCGTTCTTTGCGTACAGAGCGGTTCTGCGGCCTTGTACTGCGGTTCGGGCTGACAGCCGGCCAAAAGCAGTGCTGACAAGGCTGTTGTGATTAAAAGGCTGAGCTTTTTCATTTTCTTATTCCTGAATTTCATAATTCCAATGCGTTCAGAGATTATATTGTCATTGCCGGTTTAACTCAAGAACCATTTATCGCTGTCGAAAATCAGCATCCAATGTCCAATTAACCAATTAACCAATTTTTTCTTGCTTTTGCATTTATTCTGGTGTATATTACCTATATTGAGGAAAATATATGAACTTGGAGGCTTGATAATGACACGAAGCGTAGTGAAGAGCCCTGAACGGCAAAAGCTGCTTATTCTCGTAATTCTTTGCAATCTAACACTTTGCGCTTACGCCAAATATTCCGGCGGCACCGGCGAACCAAACGACCCGTATCTGATTTCCACCCCTGAGGACTTAAATGCCATCGGCGATGAACCTAACGACTTGTCAAAACATTTCAAAATGACCGCCGACATAAATATGGCCGGCTACTCTTACACCACCTCAGTCATAGCGCCTGATACAAGCTCGTCATCCGGTTTTCAGGGAACTATTTTCAGAGGCGTCTTTGACGGGAATGGCCGCACAATCTTTTCATTGGTTATCAATGGCAGCAACAATGACTACTTGGGCCTGTTCGGCCAGCTTGGGCAAGGAAGTAATATAAAGAATCTCAAAATCGAGAATGTAAATATTACCGGTGATGATATACTTGGAGTGCTGTGCGGAAACAATCAAGGTGGTAATATCAGCAACTGCTATGCAACCGGCTCTGTCACCAGTGGTGAGAGTTCATATGTCACCGGTGGTCTATGTGGTGGAAACGGTTCTTATGGCACAATCAGCAACTGCTATGCAACAGTTTCTGTCAATGGGGGTAATAATTCACTCGGCCTTGGGGGCTTGTGCGGAGATAATTATAATGGAACAATAAGCAACTGCTATGCAACAGGCTCCGTGACCGGTGGTAGTAACTCACAAATTCTCGGCGGACTGTGTGGAAAGAATAATGGAGGCACCATCAGCAACTGCTATTCAACAGGTTCGATTACGGGCGGCAATCATTCATTTCATCTCGGCGGCCTATGCGGAAGGAATGACGGTGAAGTCAGTAATTGCTTTTCAACAGGCCCCGTCATCAGCGGCGATAGTTCAGATAATCTCGGCGGCCTGTGCGGATGGAATTACATAGGCATAATCAGTAACTGCTATGCAACAGGTTCTATCACCGGTGGCAGTGTATATGTCGGTGGTTTATGCGGAAGGAATCATGGCACTATCAGCAATTCCTATTTTCTTAATCCCAGTGACGGAGGCGGGCCGGACAACGGCTTCGGCGAGCCGCTTACAGATGAACAAATGAAACTAAAAAGCAGCTTTGTCGGCTGGGACTTTGACACACCGATATGGGAAATCTGCACCGAAACGGTTGATTACCCGCACCTCTGGTGGGAGTATTATTGCAACACGGCTCCAGTCGCAGTTGCCGGGCCTAATCAAACCGCCTACTTATGTCATGGCGATAAAGTGGAAGTTACTCTCGATGGTTCAGCTTCTTACGATGACGATAATGATGTTCTTGATTATTATTGGTCGTGGACTATTGATACGGAAAGTTACGAAGCTAACGGTGTCAGTCCGACAATCGAGCTTCCAGCCGGTGAGCATATTATCAAGCTTGTCGTAAATGACGGCATCGAAGATTCCGAACCGGATTACTGTACTATCACGGTAATTCCCGGCATAAACGCAAGGCTGTTTATGCTCCCAAAGGCTTTGAATCCGCATGCCAGACAAAGGATGTGCTTTGCGATGCTCATTCTGCCTGAGGGAATAAAGGCATCCGACTTTGACCGGAGAGAAAAACTGATGCTCTATCCCTGCGAATTACAATCACGTTACCAGTTCGCATTCGATATTAAACGCAGCCACCATTCGCTTACTTATATCCTCGGTGTATTTGACTTAAGACAGATTTGCAGCCTGTTAGGCCCAGGTGTCTCAGAAGTCGAAGTGGTAGGCTGGCTCAAAGACGACCGCTGCTTTACTGGAACAGACACAATACGAATAGTGCCATTAAAACATTAAGTGCCCTCGCCGCCTAATCGAAAAGGAAAAGCCACTGTGCTGTAGGCGGTTTCAGTAAATGTTTAGTTCGGGGTGAGAGCGGAAAATTCTTTCGGAGAGTAGCTTGTGCACAGCTCGCAATGGCAGATGCCGACTTTCCTTAGATGGGAAGCCCCTGCGAGATTTCTCGTATTTGTCAGGAGGGTTCCCTTGGCCTGCATTTTGCGGATAGCGAGGTCCGCGTCTTTATTATTCTGGGAGCCGATAGCGTCTATGACCGCGGTTACTTTTTTGCCTCGCTGCAGCAGACCCAGCGCCGTTGCGAGCACTGAGCCTTCGGCGTTGGCGCCGACCAGAATAAACGTCCCGGCGTTAAGCTCACTTAAGAGCCGTTCGATTCGAGGTTCATCGAACGGGTCGATGCAGCGCTTGTGCAGTATAATCTGGCTGTAGTTTTTGAGAATATCGTGCGGGAAGTATGTGTCTCCGTCGGCGGGGAAGGAGATGCGATGGCCAACGAGAGTGTATGGGATTTTTTTCTGGCCTTCGGTGCCGTCGATACAATAATCGGTTACGCTGCCGCCGTTATTGTTGGGATAGACCTGGCAGGTAGAAATGATTGGTATATTGTTATGGCGTGTCCATGCCATTATCCGCCTGATGTTCATTAAGACCCGTCTGTGGTTTCTGATGCAGGCCTTGCCGCTGCCCAGAAAAAAGTCCTTCTGGGTACTGACGTCAATCACTACCTGCCTACGACGGGTTTTTACCAGTTGACGAATCATTTCATAAACGCCTGGCTTAAGATTAAAATTAGTCCTATATTTAATACGTACTATTAGCAGGACGGTTCAGGAATTGATATCGGTGCAAAAAAAGCGCTGCTTTAGTAATCACTATAGGGGTATTGCTGATTTTGCCTTAATGTTTTATCCTTGCTTTCTAAAGTTTACGAGTTTTTTAATTCAAAACAGGCTTGGGAAGATATGGCAAGAAGACTTAGGGAATATCCTGATATTGTTTTAGATTTGGATGTGCTCGGCGAGCCTGCCGATTTTACACGGATTTTCGGACGTCCAGAGCCGCTACATATCGAGGTAGGTTCGGGCAAGGGGACATTTCTGGCAAGTCAGGCACAGGCCCAGACGGATGTTAATTTTCTTGGCATCGAATGGGCACGGAAGTATTACCGATATGCTGTTGACCGCATCGGCAGATGGGGACTTGATAATGTCAGATTAGTCCGCGCCGATGCCGCAGATTTTATAACAAGGTTTGTCCCCGATAGCAGTGTCGCCTGTTATCATATATATTACCCCGACCCGTGGCCGAAAAAGCGTCACCATAAAAGGCGGTTTATCTGCCCGGTTAATGTCGAGCAGCTTCTGAGGACGTTAAGCTTACAGGGCAAAATCCGGATAGCCACCGACCAGGCCGAGTATTTCGAGTGGATGAAAGAGGTTTTTGTCGAATTCGTTGACCGATTGAAAAAGGTCGAATTTACTCCCGCCGCCGGTGCCGAAGGCGGGGAAATTATCGGCACAAACTACGAAAGAAAATACATCAAAGAAAACAGAGATGTATTTACACTGGCCTTTGAGAAAAAAGAATAACAGGTTATCAGGAGACCAGGGCGCAGTCCCGATAAATCGGGATCAGGAATCAGAATATCAGGGAAGCCTGCGGGCATACTGATGTTCTGATACCCTGATAACCACAACCTGGTTTCCTGATACTCTGATAACCTAACATTCAGTATTTTGTTAGTTTCAGTTTCACAACGGTACCATCGTCATCCAGCCGGACACCAAAAAAAGTCTCATCACCGTTTAAGAATCTTTCCACCTGCCATTGGCCGTCAACAAATCTTCCTTCTTCGGCGCGGGCGACCTGTGCGTAATATAATTGTCCGCCTCTGGCCGGTCTGAAATTGACAATGGCATCAAAGCCGACCACTATAAATTCATCAGGTTTAATCTGGCCGATAAGCACTCTGCCGCTTGTGTCTTTTGTGCCTGCTGCGCGCAAGCCGCCGTAACCGTATCTCGGCCAGCCGAAACTTATCTTGACTTCGAAGTTCGCGAAGATTTGTACTATTGTTGCAAGGCCTTCTTCTTCGACGGCGGCGCGAAGGGATTTATTTTTGCGGGCTTCGTTTAGTAGTGGCCAGGCTTCTGCGATACGCTTAAAGTTATTGGCAATCGGTTCGATATAATCGGGCATTTGTCCATCGTGCAGTCCTTTGTCAACACCGAACACCGAGACACCGATGGCGTGATATTCTCCGATTGGATAAAACATTCTTCTGGCGAATTTCAGTCCTCTTCCTGTCTCCGGTATGAACAGAGCGTTGTCAGCTCTTGCGTATGGCTCGCACTCAGCGCGGTATTCCATATAGTTGCCTTTATAAATATCGGGGCAGATTATATCGACAGCGCCAGCGACCTTTTTCCATAAAGGCAGCATCTTCGTAGTCGCGCCTCCGCTCGGGTGCGAGAATCCGGGGTCGTAAAAATCGGCCTGTATGTCGGTCCAGACGTTGACGAATGTCGGCAGAGGATAAATTTCCTTTCCTTTTTCGGCCATTGTGTTGATGAACTTGGCTAAGTGATATGCGGAGAATGTCTCATCGGCATCGCGACCGAAAACATATTGCCAGGGACCGGCACTGCTTTTGTCGAATATCTCTAAAACTTCGGAGGGAACATCAGCTTCGAAGTGTATATTTGCGATCTCACTGTGGTCGCGAACGGCTCCGAGAGCGCCGGGTTCGTTTTGAATCTGAATCATTATTACTGTATGCTGTTCGCCGTCGATTTCTTTCAGGTGTTTGATAAATTCGATGTATGCTCTGGTATCGGCCTGCAAAGTAGAACCGAAGTGAGTTGACAGGACACGCACCGGCTCGCCTGAGCGGTCGAGCATACGCGGATATTTTTCGTTGTCCTGTTTTATCCAGGCCGGAACATAATCCATCTTTCCGTTTTTGAACGAACCAAACCATGCCAGCACGAGACGAAAGCCGTGCAGGCGCGCGCCTTCAATTAAGCTGTCAACGGTTGAAAAATCGAACTGATTCGGTTCGGCCTCGACCGTTTCCCAGTAAACCGGCGCCTGGACAACATTGCAGTTCATAGCTTTGGCGAGCGGCCAGATTTTTTCCATTGATTTCGGCCAGGCGCTGGAGTTGCCGACCTGAGCACCGAGAATAATGAACGGCTCACCGTCAACCAGCAGATGATGTGTGCCGTTCTGCGTGATTAACTCTGGAATCTGCGCGTTTATGGAGCCGATCAAAAAAAACAACAAACAAAATAAAGATGTAATTTTCATTTCAATTTCTCCTTATTCAATGCCATCCTTGATAGTATAAATATATAACGATATGAGTATTGTTGCAAGATGAAGAAAAATTGGCAAGAAAAAGGTATTTTGCAGTTTTGCCTATAAGTGCAAAAATTTGCATTTTTAGACAATTTTTTTGTTGCAAAGGGGAAAAGGTTACTGTAATAAACAAATTAAAACAGGAATATTTAAGGTTTAATTTCTTTTTCATGGAGGACTTTTTATGGCTAAGAAGCAAAAAGAGATGTTGGTAGTGGCAAGCAAGGTTAAGGGTTATATCAAGAGTAACAAGATGATGACCTCATCGGATGCTCTTGGGGCACTGAACGACAAGATTCACGGCATCCTTGATGATGCAGTCGTCAGGTGCAAAGCCAATCGCCGCAGCACCATCAAGCCGCAGGACCTGTAAGCACTCATCCGAGTTTTTATCAGGTAAATAGAATCTTAAGTATGTGTACAAGCTGGGCCGTCCCCCCGCGTCTTCTTGTCGCCCGCTGCCGCGTCTTGCGACGCAAGTCGCAGCGGCAAGAAGACAAGAGCGGGGGGGTCGGCTTGTCTTGTTTTCCGGCTTTTGGGATTTTATAGGTCATTTTTTTGAAATTTTTAAAAATTTTGGCTAAAATTCTGTAAATGTGTTAAAAAATATATAGAAATTATTACTTTCTGCGGATTTTCCATTTTGCTCCTTTGTCCAATAAAACCTTTGGTTTCAGTGTTTCAAACGGTTATTTTGGCCAAAATTATTTATCTTATAGAAGGTATTAGCCCGATTTAAGAAACAGAAGCGTATAAATTTGCGTTGGTTCTACGCGCGTTATTGATTAAGGAATAAGCCTTTTGGGTCGATGTCCTGTCCGTTGTTTTAGTTTATTTGCTTGGCTGTGGTTGACAGAACAACCCAAAGCACGAGTGGCCGCGTTAAAGGCCTTGTTAGTAAGTATTTATGACGCATCTTTAGGGATGGTGTATTATGCGAGTATTCATGCTGGGCTGGGAATTTCCACCGTTCATTAGCGGTGGTCTTGGTACAGCTTGTTACGGTCTGACCAAGGCTATGGATAAGCTCGGCATTAAAGTAACCTTTGTCCTGCCCAGGGCGGTTCAGGGAGAGCACTCCACTCACGTCAAAATGCTCAGTTCCGAAAGTCATCGGCCGATTACCGGTTTTATGGACTCAAACCTTCCAAATACGAAATTTTTGACGGTTGACGCGGCTCTTTATCCATACTCAGACGAGCATCAATACCGATATCAAATCGAACACGACCTTGCAGCCGGAAATAGTTTTACTCAGGCAAGACAAAATTTACCTATGGCAAACGCCGGTCATTACGCGGGCGATATGTATTCAGAGGTGCATCGCTATGCGGCAATTGCCGCAGAGCTGGCGTTAAACGAGGATTTCGATGTAGTTCACGCCCATGACTGGATGACATACCCGGCAGGCATCGCTGTAGCGTCCCGTACAGGCAAACCGCTGATAGTGCATATCCATTCAACCGAATTCGACCGCAGCGGCGAGCATGTCAACCAAATGATATACGATTTCGAGAGGCAGGGTTTCCACGCAGCTGACAGGGTAATCGCAGTCAGTCATTATACGCGTAATATCCTTATCAGCAGATACGGCGTCTGCGGCGATAAAATCGAGGTCGTCCATAACGGTGTTGACAGGAGCAACGGCAGTAACGGAGATTCTTCACTTAGCGAAGCCGGTATTGAAAGAGACGAAAAATTGGTACTCTTTCTGGGCAGAATAACGATGCAGAAAGGCCCGGAGTATTTCCTGCAGGCGGCAAAACGCGTTCTGGAAGTAATGGAAGACGTCAAGTTCGTCATGGCAGGCGCCGGCGATATGATGCATCGGGCCATAAATATGGCGGCTGAGCTGGGGATTGGAAGGAAAGTGCTCTTTACCGGTTTTCTGCAGGGTGAGCAGGTCAGAAAGATTTACCAAATGGCGGATTTGTATGTAATGCCCTCGGTTTCCGAGCCTTTCGGTATAGCTCCGCTGGAGGCGTTGAATCACGAAGTGCCGGTAATTATAAGCAAGCAAAGCGGTGTCTCAGAAGTACTGACTCATGCTCTTAAGGTTGACTTCTGGGATATCGATGAAATGGCAAATAAAATTATCGCGGTATTAAGGCATCAGCCTCTTCAGGTTACACTGCGGGATTACGGAAATTACGAAGTCAGGAAGCTGCGATGGGAAGATTCTGCCGCCAAGTGCGCCAGAATTTATAACGAAACTCTCGTTGCGGTATGAAAATCAATTAAGAGAGAAGGATCTCATGGCATCAGTAGTATTTTATTTTCAAGTTCATCAGCCCATCAGGCTCAGACATTACACTGTTTTCGACAAGAGCAGCCGTTACTTTGATGACAATAAGAATGCCCAGATTTGCAAAAAGGTTTCCGGTAAATGTTATCTGCCTGCCAACCGGCTTATGCTCGAATTAATACGCAGGTACGAGGGCAGGTTCAAAATCGCTTACAGCGTTACCGGAACACTGCTGGAACAGCTTGAACATTTCAGTCCGGAGGTTATGAGTACATTTCACGCCCTGGCTGAGACCGGCTGTGTCGAGTTTCTGGCAGAGACATATTACCACAGCCTGAGTTTTATTTACTCTCGCGGTGAATTTGTTGAGCAGGTCGAAAAACACTGCGAAACTATGAAAAGACTCTTCGGGTATGAGCCTAAGGTGTTCAGGAACACAGAGCTGATATACAATAATGAATTGGCTCATCAGATAGAGGCGATGAATCAATTTGACGCAATTCTTTGTGAGGGCGCCGACCACATCCTCGGATACCGCAGTCCAAACTATGTTTATAAGCCCCAGGGCTGCCAAAAGCTCAGGCTCTTAATGAAAAATTATTCTTTGAGCGATGACATTGCTTTTAGATTTTCCAACCGCGGCTGGACGCAATGGCCTTTGACCGCAGATAAATTCACACAATGGGTCAACAAGGTAAACGGCAACGGTTATGTTGTGAATTTGTTTATGGATTACGAGACCTTCGGCGAGCATCAGTGGGCTGACACGGGAATATTCGATTTTATGAGGCATTTGCCGGACGAGATATTCAAACATCCGGATAATGATTTCAAGACACCGAGTGAAGCTGCAATGGCTTATGAACCGGTCGGTGAAATCGATGTGCCGCATCTGACAAGCTGGGCGGACACCGAGAGGGATTTGTCTGCGTGGCTGGGCAATCCGATGCAGTCAAGCGCTATACATGAGCTATACCGCATTGAAAATAAAATCAAGGCCGTTGGTGATGAAGAGCTTTTGATGGACTGGCGTAAACTTCAGACTTCCGACCATTTTTATTATATGTGTACCAAGTATTTTTCCGACGGCGATGTGCACAAATACTTTAATCCGTATGATTCGCCTTATGATTCTTTTATAAACTTTATGAATGTCCTGAGTAATCTTCATAAAAGATGTGAAAGACCCTCCATCGCCGACGAATCCCGGGCACCGGCGCTGGGATAAGTGCCCACAAGCCCGGAGCGCAAGCGACGGGATGACAGATGACAGAAATTGAATTACGAATAACGAATCCCGAATTACGAATTACGAATGCTAATTCAGAAACAAACACCGAAATATGAAATTATCTCTGTTGACACACTGAATCAATCGCTTGAGCAGCTTTTAGACAAGGAGTTTTTACTTACCAATACAAGGGGTGGATATTGCAGCTCAACGGTTATCGGCTGTAATACGAGGCGGTATCACGGATTACTCATCGGGTCGTTAGAACCGCCCGCCAACCGGATATTAGCACTGTCCGGCCTGCTTGAGATGATTATTTGTAACGGGCAAATTTATAATCTGTCAACCTGCCAGTTCAATGAAAAATTTCATCCTGCGGGATATTCTTACATAAAGAAATTCACACGTGGTATCGGAGCTCATTTCGAATATAACATCGAGGGAATAGAGCTGACCAAATCCGTTTATCTTATGCGTAATGAAGATACGGTTCTGGTTGAGTATGATTTCAGTAAAGTTGATCCTGACTTGTCGGGATTTGAGTTTACAATTCGGCCTTTTATAGCGCTTAGGGATTTCCACTGTCTGCAGAAATCTTACGCCCGATTTTGTTCCTATGATTTGGACGGTAGCCTTTTTGTCTGTCATGATGTGCCGGGAAGTTGTGAGCTGCTGATGAGCTGCCAGGACAGTAGTTTCGAAAAAGACCCGCAGTGGTGGTTTAATTTTACCTATCGCAGAGACAAGGAGCGAGGCCAGGAATTTGCCGAGGACCTCTGGACGGCGGGTTTTTACAGGTGCAAAATTGATCCTCCCGATGTATCGGGATCGGGAACCAAAGTATTATTCAAAGCGAGTACAGGTCTGAAATGTGATGCCGACCATCTCGGCAAGGCAAGCATTGACAGGGCGGTTGATAAGTTAAAAAAGTCTTACAATACAATTATTGAAAACGCAGATGCTCGTGATGAGACCAAAGTGAGGCTTGTACTTGCCGCCGACCAATTTATCTGCTCGCCGCGGCGGAGCGCGTCGCAGCCGGGTCGGCGAAAGACAAATGGTGGCGAAAGGACTACCATATTGGCGGGCTACCCGTGGTTTTTTGACTGGGGCAGAGACGCTTTTATTTCATTACCGGGACTATTACTTGCTACAGGCAGATTCGACGAAGCCAAATCGGTACTTACAACTTTCGCTGCCGCAGCCGACGAAGGCATGATACCGAACAGATTCGACGACCGAAGTAACACCGCTTACTTTAACAGTATTGACGCGTCGCTTTGGTTTATAAACGCGGCCTTTGTGTATCTACAGACAACAGGTGACGGCACTACTTTTAATGAGCGGCTTTTGCCGGTTATCGAGTGGATAATTGATTCGTATCAGAATCCCGATAAATCGGGACGATTTGGAATTCGCGCTGACAGTGGCGGCCTGATAAGCGCAGGCGACATTGACACCCAGCTTACCTGGATGGACGCCAAGTATGACGGCATTGCCTTTACGCCGCGGCACGGCAAGGCGGTGGAAGTAAACGCTCTGTGGTATAACGCCTTATGCCTGCTGGCCAGGTATTACGCAACATCGAATATCAAAAAGGCGAAACGGTTCGATGACCAGGCTGAAAGAGTCGAACAGAGTTTTCGGCACGTTTTCTGGAACGAGGATGCCGGCTGTTTGAATGATTGTGTCGACGCCGACGGCACAGTTGATACGAGCTGCCGGTGTAACCAGATTCTGGCAGTGTCACTAAGATTCAGTCCCCTGACCGCAGAGCAGCAAAAACGTGTAGTCGATGTAGTAAAGGAAAAGCTTTTGACACCGTTCGGTTTGCGTACATTGAGTGCCGGAGACAATCGATATAAAGGCACATATACAGGTGACCAATATCATCGCGATTCAAGTTATCATCAGGGTACGGTTTGGCCTTATATGATAGGTCCGTATATTGAAGCATTGCTGAAAGTAAATGATTTCAGTGTCGAAAGTAAAATTAAGGCCGCCGAACTGCTCGAACCACTTTTAGAACACCTGACCGGGCAGGGTTGCCTGGGAAGTATATCAGAGATTTTCGACGGCGAGCCGCCTCATAAACACCGAGGATGCATCGCGCAGGCCTGGAGTGTCGCCGAAATTATCCGAGTTCTTGGCCTTATAAATGGCTGATTCTGAACCTTTTATCCGCCCATATACAAAACAGCAGCCGTAATTACCAACCACCCTTTCAAAATATGTTATAATGCATCTAAGTTGAAACTGAATGGATTTAGGAGTGGTAGTTATGAAAACGCAAATCAAAATTCTCATATCTTTGTTAATCGCCGGTTTGTTGCTTGTTATTATTCCTCTCAAAATCATGGCTCAGCCGCAGAGTGATTTATCGCAGGACCAAAACCGGCCGCAACCTTACGAGCGCAGGCTTGCCTTTGTTAAAGAAGCTGACTTCTATCTCAGAGACGGGCAATTCGTAACAGGCAGACTTATCGAGGAAGACAAATACAAGGTAGTAGTCGAACAGCTCGAAGGTTCCGAGCTTGTGGTAAGAACCTATAGTAAAAGAGAGATTGACACGCGTACACTTGATATTGGCAATATTCCTGAAATTCGATACTTCGAGCAGCTTGGCGATTACTTCGCATCGAGGACATGGGATTTCAGAGATGATACGGATGATTTCATACAAGCCATACGTTCTTATGAAAAGGCAAAACGGGCAACCGTTCAGGCCGACCGTAGAGAGGATGAAATAAAAGAGCTTGAAGCGAAAATAGATGAACTGAAAAAAGACAGGCAGGTTTGGGCTGAGCAGGTAGAGGACCGGGCAAAACTCAAGAAACTGGAATTTGACGCGACTTTTGATGAAAGGATGAAACAGCTTGAGCGGCAGGTCCTGCAAAATTATAAAATAACAGAGGTTGTATCAGGCAGGATTGAGGAATATATCAGGCAAAGTGAGAAGAATTTCCGCGGTTTCGACCAGGAATTAAGCAAAGTTAAAACTAATTTTTCACGCAGCATCAGCGACATAGAGAGGAAAATCGAAGAAAACCGTCAATTAATACGAGATGTTAACCGTTATTATTACTATCCGCGGTTTAATTATCGTGACAGAAGGAGATAAGGGCTAAAGCTCTTTGTTGCGTATAATTCAGCCCGCTGAATTATTCGATAATATAAAGATTGAAAATTTACCTGAAATCCTTATAATATTTCAAGATGACGCCTGGCTTATTTCTGTATTGAAGAAAAGCGAGTTTATGAGATTGCTAAAACCTGTTATTTTATTGTTTTTTTTATCATTGCCCGTTTTCGGCTTAAACGATCCTCAGAAGAAAACCGCCGGTATTATAGTGGAAAGCAGTCTTCCGCCCCGGTATAAATCGGGGCTGGCCGATTCGGCAACCGCTGCCGCACAGGCATATTTCACTCATTTGAATGACGAATATTTCAAATTAAAACCGGCTGAGCTGGCGGAGCCTCTGAAAGTGTATCTTTCCTTAACCCTCGCCGATGCCAGAGGTCTTATCGGAAATCACGGCTATCTTGCCGAGGCCGGAGATGCATTTTATGTACCTTCGATAAACGCCGCGTATGCCTATCTTAAAGAAAACGCCGATGACAGGATTTCGTGGGACGGGCTTTTCATGCCTGTTGCCGAATACTATGTACATAAAAGATTTGCCTCGGCGCCGATGTGGTTTAAGTACGGCTTGACAACATCATTAAGCAAAAACGTACAAATAAATGACAGCGAGCTTGTTCTTTCCGGCCTATGTCCTAAAGAGAGTTTGATTTTATTGGGGGAAGTTGAAAAAGAAACACGCCTGACCGTAAAGAAACTTTTTGTAACAAGAGATGAGGTGTTTGGTAGAAATGAGGAAACACCTGGAGATATTAACGATATATCTGAAAGGGGAAGCTGGAAAATCGGCAAGCCGTTTTCCAGGCTGCTGTTCTGCTGGCTTTATAAAACCGGCAACCTGAAGCAATATATCATCAATGTTTATAAAAAGGGCTGTAAGCTTGAGGTGCTTGAAGACACTGTTTCTACAACTCAGGGCAAAATTAATATGGACCTGACCAAGTTTATAAAGGACGATTGTGCCGCTATGGCCAATCTGGCTAAGGCCGAGCAGGCTGATGGCTTAGAGCAGAAGGAAGCCCTGCTTGCCGAAACGATAGATTTGATTCCCGACCATTGGCAAGCGCGTATTGCACTTGCGCGTCTTTACTATAAAAGCGGCAGGAAATCTCAGTGCAGGCAAATACTTGAACCGCTTTTAATCCGTGACGATAAGCTCTTTTATTTTACGGCAGCAAAACTTACCGCAGCCTGTCTTTATGACAATGGGGATTACACAGATGCCCTTGAGTATTATCAAAAGTTATGGGAAAGAAGCAAATTTTATCCTTACAAATATCAAATCGCTTATAAAATCGCCAACTGCAATAATTATCTGGATAAGCCCAAAGAGGCTGCTAAATGGTACGCGGAGTTTTTAGACCTGAACTGGTTTACCGAGGGTGATACCAAGACGACAGAATATGCCGGGAAATACGTCGAAACCTTCGGTGAATGTAAGGCAGCCGACGAACGAACATATTAATTTTATGATTCAAACCGACTATCGGTCAGTTTAGTTTATTATATTGTTTATCATACCACTTCGAGCCTGCGGAGAGTCGCTTTTGACCAGCGGGCAGTTCGTATCTGTGCGAATATCAAAAGCAGTAATACGACCAGCCAGTAACCTACGAATCTCAAGTAGAAAAATGCCTTTTCGTACATCTCGAAAGAATCATATCGTTCGATATAGGTTGTCAGTTCGCTCGGAGCGTAGAGGGCGCCTGCGGTAAACCAGCCGAATATTTCCTGCCAGGGCAGAATCAAAACCACAAACAGAACAGAAAGCACCAGTGCTCTGGTAATATGGTTTATACCTCCGAGTCTGCCGACCATTGAAACTTTGAGAGTAAGCAGAACAATAGAGCAATAAGCAATACCTAAAAGGATAATCAAGAAGTCAGTTGTTTTAATGGTCCACATAACGTGCACTTTTTTAACTATTGCTGCAAGATTGATGGATTTTTTCCTAGATTGCTCAGCCGCTATCGGCTCATTTACAGTTGCTGCTGCCGGCTTTTCCGCATCAGCGGTTACTTTTTTGGCGGCCTCTTCGATTTTCTCCTCGGACTGGTTGATAACCTCCTTTGTTTCTTCAGTTAATTCCGGCGGATTTTCCATGGCTTTTTTTGTTACAGCAGCTTGTTCGGTTTGCTCCTGGCCGACAAGGTCAAGATTGAATGACCAAAAACAAGCCTGAAGAATCAGCAGACAGATAATAATCAGTACGAAAAGAATGTTTTTCCAGAATTTGAAGACATTAATAGCTTCGAGGCAGTCTGTGGCATTTACGAGCTCCTTTTGGCGGTCTTGTTCAGTATTCATAATATCAGCCTTTCATTTCAACTCTGTAACCATAAAACACGGCTTTAACTATATTGACTGCAAGAATGGTTTAATTATCAGCAATACCTTTAATTAGTGCAAGAAATTTATGCTTTTTGTTTAAATCTCTTTTTTGCCGCATAATACTATTTTTCTTGCAAAAACATGCGTTGGGCTTATACTGTGTGGCTTTGTTAAGTCGTTTCCATAAGCTAATTTGGAGCTGCAAGATATGAGTTTGATAAAATGGTTTCGAAAAAATAACCGCAAGCTGCTTGCGATAGCTGTAGTTTTTCTGATGGTTGCCTTTATCGGCGGGCCGGCTTTGACTTATCTTTTTCGACCGAAGGGCGGCTCGCTCAAATCCGCACTGGCACGGTACGGAACAAAAGGCACAATCACACATAGAGATATTATGATAGCACAGCGACAGCTTGATATCCTTAGAAAGCTCGGCATACCGAATATGCTAAGGGCACAGGATATCAGCGGAATACTCCTCGGTGAGCTTTTATTTACCGAGCGTACCACCTCACCGCGTGTTATCGGTGCTTTGCGGAATATAATACAATCGAATCAGTTAAGGGTAACAAACCAGCAGATACTTGATATGTACAACAGAGACCACAGGGAGGAAATATACTGGATACTTCTGAAAAAAGAAGTTGAACAGGCGGGCATCGCCGTCAACGACGAAATCGCCGAGGATATGCTCAGGCGGAATATACCGCGGATGTTCGAGGGCGTCTCTTATGCTCAACTGGTTAATAAAATAATCCAGGGGGGCATATCGGAAGAAGAGATAATCAGCGCTTTCGCAAATATTATCGCGGTTCATGAATATGCCAGGATAATATTGTCCTGCGAGGATTTGACTCTTGCGCAAATAAGTAAATTGGCAAGTATAAAAAATGAGAGCATCGATACCGAATTTGTCAGAATGCCTGCCGAGCTTTTCCAGGATGACTCGCCGCGGCGGAGCGCGTCGCAGCCGGACCAGACCGAGCCGTCTGAAGAGGAATTAAACGAACACTTTGAAAAATATAAACATTATTATCAGGCCCAGGTTTCAGAAGAAAATCCCTATGGTTTCGGTTACAAGTTCGACAACATGGTCAGGCTTGAGTACATAGCCGTCAAGCGTGCCGATGTCGAAAAACTCATCGAAAAACCGACACAACAGGATAAGGAACAGTACTATAGCAATAACAAATACAGATTTATCGAGCAGGTCCCGATAGATCCCAATGACCCTAACTCACCCACGACGGGACGTTTGAAAAAATTTGGTGAAGTAGCGGTGCAAATAGATAATTTAATCCGCAGAGACCGCATCGCCGAGAAAATTGAAACAATTTTAAGTAAAGCGAAATACCTCTCCGAGCAGAAATACAGCGGCGTCGAGCACGCAGAGCTTAAAGGCGAAAAGCTTAAGGATTTGGCGGCGGATTACACCGAAATTGCCGGGGAGATTTCAGATACTTACTCAATAAAGACTTATAGTGGCAAAACGGGTCTGCTTAGTCACAGGGACATCCAGGAAGATAAATATCTTTCACGTATGTTCTATCAGCCGGCAACATCAGATATGATTTCTTATCCGTTAGTACAGTTTGTCTTGGCCGTCGAAGAATTAGGCCTGGATGACATTGTCATATCTAATATTAATAAGCCGAAAATGTACGAGACAATCAGCCCTGTTATGGATTCGCTTGGCCAAATCGCGGCGGTTATTCGAATAACCGAAGTCCAGCCTTCGAGAGTTCCTGAAACTATCGATGAGACGGTCGATAAAACTACTATTAAAATGGATGAAGATGCCGAAGAAACTGAGCATGAGGTATTTGTTATTAAGGAAAAGGCTACAGAGGAATTAAGGTTGCTGGCCGGACAGCGCCAGGCCGGTAAAAAAGCCGAAGAGTTTATTTCATTCGCTGAAGAAAAAACCTGGGAACTGGCTTTAGACAAGTATAATGAGCTTTATCCGCCTGAGCCGAACGAGCCTAATAACTTTGAGTTGGTTACGCTGGCTGACCTTAAAAAAATCGGCTCAGAAGCGATGGAGGTTCTTTCTGCCCAGACAAAGGGCTTTGCCGGGGCACGGCTCTCCAAAAGCCAGGTAAAAGCAAGGATGATGATAGTGAATAAGCTCTTCTCTCTGGTGCCGGCCAAAAGTGATACGCCAGAAAAGCTGCCTCTGGCGGTGGAAATGCAGCCGAATATGAGCTATTACTGTATCAAATCGTTAAAAATGAACCGTTTGGACCGTGACGAATATTACAAAAACAAGGCAATCAGCGTTTACCAGCGTGACTTTATGGAGTGTCAGAACCTTGCCTTTGAGCATTTTAAACCGGAAAATATTCTCAGGCGTATGAATTTCAGGATAGTCGAACAGAAGAAAAAACCCAAAGATGCAAATGAACCTGCTGAAAATTACGATGTTCAGCCGGGATAAAGTCAATGCAAGCGCCCTGTAAAAAAATAGCTGACACCAATCACAGCCTGCTGCTGTTAATTACAGCGGGGTTAGGCTGGGCTATACCCGGAGCTGGTTACTGGTTTATAGGCCAATATAAACGCGCAATAATCGTATTCGTCACAATCACACTGACGTTTACGATTGGCATTTATGTCGGCTCTATCGGGGTAATTGACTCTGTTACGGCAACGCCCGGGATTTTAGGCAGGATTAATCCGTGGTTTTTGGCTCAGGTATTAAATTCGGCTTTTGTGTTTTTGATAAGTAACATTACCGCTTCGGGCGGTTATCCTGTTTACGGCAAGCCCGAAGAAATCGGCCAGCTTTACACAAGCATATCCGGATTGCTGAACCTTCTTTGTATTATTAATTGTGTCTATGCAGCTCACACTCGTTATTTCTCTGTTGGAGCCGAAGACCGATGCTAAGTAAAGCGGTGATAATATTAGCGAGTTTCACTGCTCCCGAGCAGGTAGGAATGAACGCAAAAACTATGCTCTGGATGCTGCCGTTGGCGGCGGCTATTGCCGGTATATATAAGGCGGTGAAGCTGCATGAGATTACACTTAAATCCTTTTTGAAAGAAGCGGCAGTTCTGTTCGCTTCTATTGTAGTCTTTATCATCGCCGCTGCCGCGGCTTTGTCGCTGATTACATACCTCGCCACCGAATAAGTTATAACCTGCGGAAAATTAACCTGAATATATTTAGCCAAACGTTTCACGTGGGGTTTTTACTTGCTTTTATTCTTCAGAAACCCAAGCTCAATAAGAGCCTGTTTCGCGGCCATTTGCTCGGCGTCTTTTTTGTTTGTACCCCAGGCGCTTGAAAAATGTCTGCCTGCGATAACCGCTTCAACTTCGAAACATTTGTTATGGTCAGGGCCCTTTTCATCGAGAATATTGTAAACAGGTGTTATGCCGGAGCTTTGCTGAGAGTGTTGCTGTAGAACCGATTTATAATTCCCGTTCGTCTGTTCGGCGTCGGCTTTTTTTATCATTGAAATAAAGTTTTTCACGATAAACTCTTTAGCGGCTTTTAGCCCGCCGTCGAGGTATATCGCCGCTACAAGGGCCTCGAACAAAGCCGCTGCCAATGAACCCGACAATGCTTTGCTGCCTGCCATGCCCTTCCCGATTTTGAGAAAATCCTGGATATCGAGTTTTTTTACGATTTGTGCGCAGCTTCTGCGCGAGACAAGGGTGCTTTTTATTTTTGTCAGGTTGCCTTCGAGATAATCGGGAAATTCATTATAAAGCTCCAGACAGATAATCATCCCGAAGATTGCGTCTCCGAGGAACTCCAGTCTTTCATTGCTTAAGCCCCTGTTCTCAACATAAGAAGAATGACACAGCGCTTTCTCGAGCAGGTTCGGGTCGGAGAAATGATAACCGATTATCCGCTCTAATTTTTGCAGATCTTCCTGGTTCATACTTATTTCCTGTTACCGAAAAACCCGCGAGCAGATTACGAAGGTCGCTGAACCAGCGATTTTCGTAACCGGCTCGACGGCTAAAGGCCCGTATGATAATCAAAGGCCTTATTACGGTCAAGCCCGCAGGTTGTTACTTTTATGTATTGACTATCTGCAGACCTGCCAGCGCCACAAATTTATCTTCTACGAACTCAAAAACATCCTGCAGGCCGGTAACATAGAAGATGCCTCTTGTCGCAGGAGCTAAATTGCAGAACACAAGCCTGTGGCCGCAGTCTGTCAGCAGCTTCCGCAGTTTCAACAATTTAGACAGGCTTGATGATGTTACAATGTCAACATCTGAAAAATTGATGACAACATCACAATCCCCTCTGTCGCGGACCGTTTGAGTTACGCTCTTGAGCTCATCGCCCATATCAGGCTCTTGAGTCAAATCCACCAGAATTATGTTATCTGACCAGTTCTGAATACCCATTTTTAACCTCTCATTCAAAATCGAATTTCGGTTTATTGTCGCTAACTGTGATTTTAATCGGCATATACCAGGGGTTTATTAACCAAAACCTCACATCACTATGTCTTTTAAAGTAGCTTAAAGCCCGATAAAATTGATTATTCGCTATTCGTAAAGCGAAATACGAGATACGAGCGACGAGCGACGAACTTTTCAGTACCAGCTTGCCTGCCACAGCCACGTTTCAGCAAAACTGGCGAAATCTTGCATATCGACTTTGCCGTCCAGGTTAAAATCGGCGATGTTATTATAAAGCCCGGGTTCCCAGATTATATTACAGTTGTTATTTGTCAGGCCGCCTTGCGGAATGAGCCAGCCGCCTATGAGGTGTATCGTTCCGTTATCGCAGGTGCAATGGCCTTTAATCAGAGTTGTCCCATCGCTTATTTCAAGTGTTGCGTTGGGGTCAATCTGAACATCGCCAAAGATATTGACGGGGCCGGTTAGTCGAATCAGACCGTTAGGCTCGATATCAAGATTACCGCTAATGTCCCCTTGGCCTTCAAATATCGCACCAGCTTTTTGTGAAATTTTTATGGCGGTGAGCGTTCCGCCTTTTAGCATTGTTACTGAATTTGGCTGGTTGGCGAGATTAGCGTCACAGACAAGCGAACCGCCCGCATTTATTTCGATTTCGCCTTGGTTATTTACATCACTGGTGGAAAAGCCAACGTACATAACGAACATGTCAGCACCGGAATTTACCTTCATTGATCCGGTGTTTGTTACAGAGCTAAAACCCAGCAGTAAGTGACCCGCAGAGGCTTCGATTACTCCATCGTTATACAGTTGGTCTCCGGTAAGATGCCCCCAGCCTATTATCTTGCCGGGTGTGTTATTGTCGAAAATTTCGCTATTCGCGCTGCCGTAGTATAGTTGTATTTGACCATTATTCTCAAATGTAGCAACTTCACCGGGACCACCGTCAGAAAAACACTTTATCAAGCCATTATTGGTTATTTTGCCGCCGTCTCCATCACCTTCAACATCAATATCAATCAGCCTAAATTCAATAGTGGCATCCGGATCATTAATGAGGTCCCCGTATATGTTTGTATGTTCTTCCATTTTTAAGTAACTTCCAGAGGTATTGTGAACATCTCCCCCAATCTGAACACAAAGAAGCAGTTCACCATAATTTGTCAGTCCGTTAAGAACTGTAAGACCTGGATAAATCTCAGAATTTTTAATTTCGACATTACCGTATGAAGCAAGTGAGTCCATCGTAAAGCTATCGTATATTTGCACATAGGCGGTCTCGGATGAGCCATCAATGGTCACCACGTAAGTATCGGTACTGTTATCCGGCACTACAGCCGGGTTCCAGTTCGAAGCCACGCCCCAATCACCATATCCACCTACCCAACTTGAATTTATTTGTGCGGCTTGCAAATTACATACCATCGTTAGCAATATGACTGTTAAGATTAATGTTTTTCTAAACATAATACACTCTCCTCTTTAAATTATTGTGTTTACCTCGTAACACAAATACTCCCAAGCCAAGCAACAAAAGTGTCGCTGGTTCGGGAACAACAGAAGCGTTCCAGTTAATTTCCAAATTGGCTGGATTTTGCGGCTGATTACAGCCAGCGGACATAAAAACATCGAGGTTATAAGTGGTCCCTGGTTGGAGAATAATGTTGTCACTTGGGGGTTGTTGGAATGCGTACACCAAATTGGCACTGTATATCGCCAAACCAGTTGTATTGTCGGTGATAGTGATGCTGCCGCTGCTCCCGGTTCCGGGCATATCCCAGAATGATATTTCTATCTGGAGTTGCTCATCTACGCTGAATTCCCAGTCTATATCTGTCGTAGCGGAAAACGGTAATGGTGTTGGCAATGCATCGCCATCTGTAATAGCTTGAGCCCAAGTCATTGCGCCGGAAGTTATATTTTGAAAACCAGCTCCGGCATAACAAGAGCCACCTATAGTACCATATGCTCTGACACTTTTATAGCTTGGTATACCCGAATACACATTTCCAGAGTAGTAATCGTAGTCCGGCGGATTGGTCCAAGCCGAAGCTTCCAAGGTAATATTGTCTGAAAGGAGCGCTACTGTTGCACCCTGAGAAACCGCGACACCTGACCCCATCAACAAGACCATCAAGAATATTTTCTTCATCACATCTTCACTCCTCAAAAAACAGTTCTTCCTCATTGTTTAGCAGGGAAAAGTTAGCGGCAAGGCCGGCAAGCTTTTTCCCACTTATATTCTTTAGGCATTATACAGCCTATATTGAGATTGTGAAGAAATTTCACGTAAAATACGTGGTTTTGGGGCAAAATTTTACGGTTTTCTCGGCCTTTTACTGCTTTTTTAGCCCATAAAGACTGATAAAATCGGGCTGTTTTCGGCTGGCAGAAGGTTTTTTTCCGGAATTTTAATCCTTGACAAACTACTTGGCCGATAGTTAAATTAGGATATAAAGGTAAATTAGAGGGGGCTGTAGCTAAAAGGATTTGGCAAAGTAAGAGGATTTTATAAAATGAAGGACTTATTCACCACAGGCGAAGCTGCTGATATATGCAAGGTCAGCCAGCAGACTATAATCAGATGTTTCGATTCGGGCAGGCTTGAGGGCTTTCGCATTCCCGGCTCAAGGTTCAGAAGGATACCCCGCGAGAGCTTG
This sequence comes from Sedimentisphaerales bacterium, assembly GCA_016930645.1. Lineage (GTDB taxonomy): Bacteria > Planctomycetota > Phycisphaerae > Sedimentisphaerales > Anaerobacaceae > JAFGGH01. The sequence continues at coordinate 4,109 of JAFGGH010000005.1, read as the reverse complement.
GTCAGGTTTATGAAGGTCAACAAAATCCCGCTGGATAACCTTGACTCGGGGAAGAAGAAGCTGCTCATTGTTGACGATGACCCTGAGATAGTCGAGTTAATCAACGATATCTTCGGCAGGGATGAAAGGTTCGAAATCAGGACAGCCACCAGCGGTTACGACGCCGGTTTGCTGACTCAGCAGTTCCAGCCTGATGTAATTCTTCTGGATTATATGCTGCCCGATGTGAACGGCAATATAGTGTGCCAGACAATAAAACAGAATCCCGAGTTTGAAAATATCAGGGTCATTATCGTAAGCGGTGTCGTTAAAGAGGACGAAATCGAAATGCTTATGAAATCGGGAGCCGAGGGTTTTTTGAAAAAGCCGTTCAGTGTGGATGAGCTTACAGATAAGGTCTGCTCGGTTCTTGAAATAAAATGAACCGTGGAGTTTTTTAGAGCACTTCAAGAAAAGATGTTGCTGTTGTAGCCCCGATTCATCGGGGAAAATTCACAAGACAATAAGGGCGAAGCAGGCATATTGGTTGATATGTCGATGTCCCGATTCATCGGGAAAGCAGTATTGTGGATTTGCAGTAGCTGCAACGGTTATAGATTTGCTTGAATTGCTCTATCCTGCGGGATTCAGTTTGTTCGGGAGGAGATACATCAGAAGTTGCCGGTCTTACTGGACTAAGGGGAGATAAATGAATTAATGGTACAGGAACCTGCAGAAGCGAAAATGGCAAAAGAAGTCGAGCATGCGGTAGCAAAGCTTGAGAACCTGAGAATTTCCCCTGCCGCAGCCGCTAAGTTTCTATCTGGACTTTTCGATATGCGCCTGGCGCCGGCTGAGCTTTGCGGAATTATCGAATCACAGCCGGCTCTTGCGTTCATGGTATATTCACTACTCGATAAATCCGGCAAGGCAAATTTACACAGCAAAATAACAATCAGAGATGGTTTGGCCGAGCTTGGATTAAGAGAAGTCAGGAACGGCTTCTTCTCGCTGCAACTTTACCAGCCGATAGACGGAATACAAAGGGCCGAGCTTCGCGAAAAGCTCGTTATCAATTCCGTTGCCGTCGCCTGCATATCACGCCGGATAGCTAAACTCTGCCCGCTGAACACCGATGCCGATTTGGCTTATGCGGCGGGATTGCTGTATAACATCGGCAATCTGGCGCTGGATGAAGTTATGCCTCGCAGCTTTTCAACTATGGTCGCACAGGCCGAATCGGAAAATCTTAATATCTGTGGCCTGCAGCAAAAGAACCTCGGCAACGATTACACAATACTCGGCAAGCGTTTGGCGATGAAATTTCACCTGCCTTTGCCGATACAAATGGCAATCTGGCTGCACCGGACTAATGTCGAAAATGTTATCGAAACTATGCCAGAAGCTGAAACGGCTTTGCTTGTAAGGGCTGCCTATCTGCTTGCCGGAAAATTCCAGTTTGGCCTTTCAGGCAGTTTCGATGATTTTGAAATTCCGCAAAGCCTGCTCGACGCGATTGGTATCGAATCCGCTGAGCTGGAGGATATCGCAAGCGGTGTCTCGCAACAGGTCCAGGCCGCAGAGCAAAATTACGCACAAGAAGCACAGCAGGGCGTTAGCGATTATTGTAAATATATTCAGCTTGCCTCGGCCCAGCTTGCCTCTGAAGCGAATACATATTACCAGCAGACCCAGCGGGCACAGACCAAATCGAGTCACTTCGACTTTACCGCCGAACTCCTTGGCAGTATCGCCGCTGAAGCCGAACCGCTCGATATAGCCGAAAAATTCGCCTGCCAGTGGCAAAAATTCTACCAGACTGGAAACGTCTGCCTTTACCTTACCGAAGAACAAACCGCCGGGATTGACGCCGTGATAATCGGCGGAGATAATAAAAAACAAATCAAATATCTGAAACCTCCCGCTGATGTCCCCGCGATACCCGAATGGATACAGAACGAGTTCAGGGTGATTGACACCGATGTCGATTTTAACTGGCTGTTCGAGCAGCTTGACGTCGAGTTCGAGCGGGCAAAAACGAAAGCAGCGCCTTTGATTTTTAGTGACCGCGCTGTCGGGGCGATTGTCTTTGAGTTTCATTATCCTGTTGGGAGCGCGAGCCTGAAAGATATGTTCAGCTCGACCTGCTTTGTAGCTGCGGCGATTCTCGAAGCGGCATTTGCACGGGCAAGACAACAAAGGTATGCCGAGAACTTCGTCCGTTTAACGGCGGCGGCGAAACCGGGCAAAGTTCAAAAAGAAACAGAAACCGGTGCGGACAAAAACATCGATGTCCTCGCCGAGATGGCCGCAGGCGCCGCTCACGAATTGAATAATCCTCTTTCTGTTATATCCGGCAGGGCGGAGCTTTTAAGCAAATCCGAAACCGAAGCCCAGAAGAAGCAGTACCTTACTCAGATACAGGGCAACTGCAGAGAGCTTTCCGGCATTATCGAAAATTTAATGGCCTACGCCCGGCCAAGCCAGCCTCGCAAGGCACTTGTCGCAGTCAGCCAGATTATCGATGAGGCGATGCAGCTTACATCGATGAAGACCGGCAGGGAAAAAATCGATTTTAATTCGGACATCGAAGATGATGTTAACGATATCGTTGTCGATTCAGGCCAGGTCGTTTCTTCACTTGCCAATATCCTCACCAACGCCGTTGAGTCTTACAGCGACGCACATGGCGATGTTAGTATCGAAGCTAAGCGCCTTGGTAATCTTGTGCAGATTACAATCAGCGATTCAGGCTGTGGAATGGATGAGCAAACTCTTGAAAAAGCCTGCTATCCGTTCTTCTCATCCAAGCCGGCAGGCCGCAAACGCGGCATGGGCCTTGCTTACGCCAAAAGACTCATCGAGCTAAACTCAGGTACATTATCAATCCAAAGCCAGCCCGACGAAGGCACAACTGTTACCGTTACCCTCCCCAGCAGTTAACAATCCACTACGGCGATAGCCGCATAAGGCACAAAAAACACATAAAAATTGGCTTAAATTGGGTTTGCCCGCCTTCGCCTTGCTACGGCGGGTAAATCCGCCAAACAAATGGCGGACAAGATTTTGGGTTCTGATATTCACTTTTGAAAGCCAATCTAAAGCCAATTATTGGCTTTGGATTGGGTTCGTTTGGGTTCGTTTTGGCTTTGAATCTTCGTTTTTGACGCAAAATCGGGTAAAATTGGGTTCGTTTTGCATAAAAAGCAACCACGGATTCCTCGGATTTTCACGGATTTTTAACACTAAAGCACAAAAGGCACTAAGACACGGAAAAAGGTAAATTTTGAATTATAAATTTTTAGTTTTGAATTGTGGTTTTGCATTTTTTTGTACCGATATGGCCTTTTTAGCGTGAAAACGCCTCTTGTGGTTCACTGTATTGTGAACTATAGTGTATTATAACATAATATCAAACATTTGTCAAGGGGAAAATCCCATTTTTTGAAAAAAATTTTGGTGTTTTCACCCACCACAGGAGTGGGTGCTATATAAAAAACTCAATGAATTATTCGGTTGCACGTCAATAACATCGTAATTATTATTTGCAGTATGCCAAAGACGGTGGGATATATGATTACATTTACGACTTATGGGAGCTGGTTGCCCGGCGACAAACGCAGGTATGTCCAACAAGGAAAAGTACTACACGGCAATGAAAAGATATATGAACACGCCAGGAAAATTCAAAAAACTGAAACAATAAAATTGAACGCGAAGGAAAAGGCAATTGTACGTCAGGCAATAATAGAGGAAGCTGAAAAAGTCGGGCAGAAGCTGGAGGCGATAGCGGTTTACAGCAATCATGTTCACCTGGTAGTCAGATGGTCTTATCATCCTATAGGGGATGTTGTAAGCAGATATAAGAACGCGGCGATGTTTGCCCTCGGAAGTAATGGCAGAACAGGGCGGATCTGGACAAGAGGGTATGACAGGAGATTTTGTTTTACAGAAGATGAACTTAACGCCAGAATACAATATGTAAAAAGGCATGAAGATTAAAATTTCAAAATATATAGCCCCCAGTTTCACTGGGGGTTTTCATTGGTACAAACTGATAACATAGGTAACAGAATATGCTAAGGACATGGGTAACACCTGGTAATTATAATGGCCTCCGAAAGGAGGCT
>JAFGGH010000062.1 GCA_016930645.1 Sedimentisphaerales bacterium | reverse complement strand
TTGAGAAGCTTTGTTCAAGCTCAGCGAAGTATTGGGCAGGAGAAGACTCAATTTTGGAGGAGTCGATATGAAAAAAATGAGAGTCGTATTAGTAACAACAGCACTTCTTTTTTTCTCACAGTGCGTTTTTGCCCATGATGGTTATATTGGTGACCCCTGTGATCCAATTCAATTCCCGAACTTGGATACCATTGAGTTCGTACATGACGAGACGCTCAATAACCCAGGAAGTGAATTTAAAGGTTGGGCATTTTGGGGCTTACAGAACACTGGAACAATAGCTTGGACAGATTTTCACATTAAGCTCACCACTTCTGACCCGGCAAAACCCGTGATTTTTGTTGTCGATTCACCGTATGAACCGTTATCAAGTGTTAATCCATTTACGTATAACCTGATTGATAATGACACGCAGCTTAATTTTGATTTTCCTAACGATCCCGTTCAGCCCGGCAGTATAGTTACTTTTCAGGTGTACACAGATAATACGGCATGGGAAAATTCGACATTCACATTATGCCTGACCCCAACACCGGAACCAGCTACGGTTGCTTTACTGGGATTGGGGGCCTTGCTGATTAGAAAACGCAAGTAGATATAACCCGGCGTAGAGAAAAAAAGAGAGAATGAAATAGGCCTTGATGAATTCAGGGCCTTTTTCATTTTTAAAGAGAGTTCCTAATAACTTATAACGGTTTCTATATCATAGCCGGATAACTTCTCACGGCCTTTTAGGTCGGTCAATTCGATAAGAAAAGAAATGCCCGCGATATTTCCGCCGATTTTTTCTATCAAATGACAGGCCGCAGCCATCGTACCGCCTGTTGCGAGCAGGTCATCGACCATAAGAACGGTACTGTCCGCCTTTGGGATTGCGTCTTTATGCACTTCAAGCGTGTCCTGTCCGTATTCCAAATCGTATGTAACAGCTTCCGTTTCAGCCGGCAGTTTTCCTTTCTTTCTAATAGGTATGAATCCTGCGCCAAGGGCTTCGGCTACAGCAGAACCGAAGATAAAACCCCTTGCCTCTACCGCCGCCACATAATCAATATTTTCATCTTTAAATCCCTCGGTCAGAGTTTTGATTGCTACAGGAAAGGCTTTGGCATCAGCCAAAAGCGGGGTTATGTCCCGAAACAGTATTCCTTTTTTAGGCCAATCTGGAATGTCCCTGATATGCGTTTTTATATAAGCCGTTTTTTCATCCATAATCGATCTCCCCAAAAAATAGCTCCTGACCCCTTTTTCATTTTTCAGATATGATACAGAATGAGACCTGAAATTGCAAGGGCGTAAAAGAAAGTGTAAGAGCTTATTCGTTCATATATTCGTAGAGCTTTGTCAGGGCAAGCCGTTGAATCTGCCTGATTCTCTCGCGGGTCAGGCCAAGCTTTTTGCCGATGTCCTTCAGGCTCACAGGTTCTCTCCCGTCAAGACCGTAATGCATCCTGAGAATCATCGCTTCTCTTTCATCGACTCTGTCGAGCAGCTTGACAGCTTTTCTCTTTTCTTCAGTTACTACCATACCATCCTCCGGAAGCGCCGCATCTTTATCGCAAAGCATTGATTCAAGCATATAATCTTCGCTTGTACTGTCATCACATGCTGTATCTCTTGTCGAGCTGATAATATTTACAACTTGTTCTATTGCCCTGGTTTTTTTAAAAGGCAGGTTCATAATCTCAGCCATTTCCTCAATCCTCGGTGTCCTGCCTAAGCTAACCTGGAGTTCCGCAGTAGTATGTCTCCACTGGTTTATCAGCGCGACCATATATGTCGGAACGTGCATCGGCTGGATGTTATTAAGCAGGGCAAGCTTGATGCTCTGTTTTATCCACCAGGCCGCGTATGTGCTGAATCTTGTCCCTCTTTCCGGGTCGAAATAATCGACTGCTTTTATCAAGCCAATGTTTCCTTCTTCTATCAGGTCGGCCAGGGGCACTCCCCTGCCGGCATATTTCTTGGCGATACTCACGACCAGACGCAGATTGCTTCTGACAAGCTGCTCCCTTGCCTGAGGGTCGGACTGGTGAATAACTTTATTGCCGAGGGTATGTTCCTCTTCCATCGTGAGCAGAGGGGCCTCGTCAATCTGCTTGAGATAATTTTTTATGGTAATATCGAAAGCTATCTTACCCTCCTGCCGGACGACCACTCTTTTCAGAGAACGTCTTTACAGGCCAATCATACCACATCAAAACCTTACCGGACTACATACAGCAGCCCAAACTTATAAAAGCTATCGGCAAGAAACAGGTGTGGATTTAGAAGAGGAAAGATACAAAGCCCAACTGCGGGATTATTAATTCAAGGTCCTAAAAAACTGCGATTTATCAATATTTTCAACCGGTATAACAAGCCGAGTACATAAAAAAAGACAGACCTGTACTAATCCGGCCTGTCTTTTTAGGCTCAGTTAAAGTCGATGAATCAGCTTGCTTTTTCGAGATAGCCAAGCAGTATCCTGATATGGCCGAGTTCTTCCTTAATAATTTTCTCGACTTTATCTCGACCTGCTTGTGCCGGCACCATCGATTTAAGACCATAGTAGAACACTACAGATTCCTTTTCCGAATTGAGAGCTATCTCGATTATTTCCTTCATCGATTCATTGCCGGTAAACTCCTTAGTCGGTGTAATCATACCTTCCCAGCCTTTGGCATCGGCCATTGCCTTCAGATAAAGTATCGCTTCATCTTCGGGGTCATATACAGTCTGCCCTTTTTCGGCATCGGACAGCTCTTTGCGCATTTCCTTGAAAATCTTCAGGTGATTTTCTTCCATACCGGCCATGCTGTTAAAAAAATCTTTCGTATCACTATCGGGTGCTTTTTGGGCAGCCTTGTGATAAAATTTCGCACCTTTGCGCTCGATTTCTTCGGCCATCTCGAAAATTTCATCTGCGTTGAATGATATAGCCACTATATTACTCCTTCCAAAAAATCAATCATTTTCTTTATTTTTCCTTTGCCGTCGGCGTAAACGTCCTCTGGCCTAACTCTTTATCGAGCATATACAAACCGCCTGACATATCCTTGACCATTTTTATTTTCTGAACGATTTCATCGGCACTTGATTCTTCTTCGACCTGCTCATCGACAAACCATTGCAGGAAACCTTTTGCCGCATGGTCTTTCTCTTCGATTGCCAGATTCATCAGGTCGTTGATTAAACCTGTTACCTTCTGCTCGTGTGCGAACACCGCTTTGAAGGCATCAAGTGGAGATTTCCATTCGTCCGGCGGAGCATCGATAGCTTTTAAGATAACTCTGCCTAAACGCTCGTGCACATAATCGTAAAGCTTCATAGCGTGCGTCATCTCTTCCTGTGCCTGGACCTTCATCCAGCCTGCAAAACCTTTAAGGTTCTGCGACTCGAAACATGCTGACATCGACAAGTATAAGTAAGCCGAATACATCTCGGCATTGAGCTGCTCGTTAATAGCATTTTGCATTTTATCACTAATCATCTTTATTGCCCTTTCCAGAGTCCGTGCACGTTGCAGTATTCCCTGGCACCGGTCGGAGTTCCGCTAACGGCGAATGTCGCCTCGGGCGCCTGGCCGGGCTTCATATACTGACAATACGCCTGGGCCCCTACCTGCAACTCTATCCAGTTTATATAATGCTTTTCTTCCATCGGGTGTGGAACCGAGCCGACCTTGACCTTATAGCCGCCCTCAACTTTTTCGATGACAGGCACATGTTTTTCTTTTCCCTCGTCGGCAGTCCTGGCTTCGAGCTTGTCCATCGGCTGGTCGCAACAGACAAGCGTACCATCCCCCCCGCTTATAACCTCAATAACCTGTCCGCAAAGCGAACACTTATAGATTTCCATTTTTACAGCCATTTTCTTTCCCCTTTCTTTTTCAAAGGTATTAAAAAACGTTTCTCCCGAAAACATCTTACTTAATAATGCCGATTTCCTTATGTTTCGATAAAATCTTGTCGGCTAATTCATCGATAGCGGCAAAATCTTTTTGTTTCGGCAATCCTTTGGCGATAACCGGCTCGAGAAATTCTACCTTCATATTACTTAAAAGCCCCTGAATTTGTTCGGGCATTTTACCGCCCCAGCCGTAAGAGCCTATCAGCGATGCGAATCTTGTCTTGGGACGCAGGGCATTTGCCAGAAAGCACGCGTACGCCGCAAGCGGATGGGCGCCTGTCAGTACCGTTCCCGTGCCTATTACTACAGTCGCGGCGTCAACCAGTGCCATCGCTAACTTGCCCAAATCGGTAACGGCAAGATTAAACTGCCTGACTACAATACCCCGCTCGGTCAATGCCTCGACAAAATGGTCAACCATAGTTTTGGTACTGTCGTGCATAGAGACGTAAGGCAAGACGACTTCATTTTTAACGTCATCGCTTACCCAGTCTTTGTATGCGTTGATAATATATTCCGGATTGTCATAAAGCGGGCCGTGACTCGGCGCTATAATATCAATTTCGTAATCCGCCAGCCTTGCCAGGTGCTTTTTGATATGCGTCCTGAAAGGCATCATAATCTCCGCGTAATACCGTTTGGCCGACTCATAAACATTTTCAGCCTGCTCGGCGTACAATTGATTCGTAGCCAGATGCGAGCCGAAAAAGTCACAGGAGAACAGGATTTTGTCTTCGGCAAGATATGTTACCATCGTCTCAGGCCAGTGCACCCACGGCATATTCATAAATGTAAGTGTTTTGCCGCCTAATGATATAGACTGACTATCCTCAACGACGATAAATTTATCTTCTTCTGTTTCGAGATGGTCCATCAGCATTGATTTGCACTTTTCGTTGGTAACGACTTTCGCCTCCGGATAAAGCATCAGTACTTCATTAATCGTGCCCGAATGGTCCTGCTCGGCGTGATGCGCGACAAGATAATCGATTCTGGAAACGTCCGCCTTTGCCAGGTTACTGAATAATACATCCGCCTTCGGCGGGTCAACCGTATCCAGCAACGCCGTCTTCTCACTGCCTTTTATAAGGTAAGCGTTGTAAGTTGTACCGTCGGGTGTGGGTATCAGCTTGTCGAACAGCCTGCGGTCCCAATCTATCGCACCGACTTCAAATATGCTTTCTTTTATCTTTCTCATAAAGGGCTATCTCAACCTTTCACTACAGTAATTCTCCGGCAGCGTCAAGAGCCGCGTCATAATCCGGCTCATCCGACATTTCTTTAACAAGCTGAGTGTATCTGATTATTCCCGGCTTATCGACAATAAAAACCGCTCTTGCCAACAGCCTAAGCTCTTTAATCAATACGCCGTAATTTTGCCCGAAGGAAGCGTCCCGATGGTCGGATACAATTTTCACATTTTCAATTCCAGCAGCGGTACAGAACCGCCCCTGTGCGAAAGGCAAATCCATACTTACAAAAACAACTGCAATATCATCACCAAACTCCGAAGCCTTCTCGTTAAATTTCCTTGTCTCGGTATCACACACCGACGTATCCAGCGACGGTACCGAACAGATAATCACAACTTTATCTCTAAGGTCTGCGAGTTTGACCTCTGTAAGGTCATTAGCCAAAGCAGTGAAATCCGGCGCCTTTTGCCCGACCTCGACCTGCTGGCCAAGCAGAGTCAAAGGATTACCCTTAAACGTTACCGCCCCTTTTCGCTCGCTCATTTCCATTTCCTTATCTACAATTTACAGCTTAATAATTTTTCGCTTCGAGTTCAAAATAGCTCTGCGGATGTGCACAGGTAGGACAAACCTTGGGCGGTTCAGTTCCTTCGTGGACATATCCACAGTTTCGGCAGACCCATCGCTGCGGTTCGGACCTCTTGAACACCCTGCCCTGTTTTATATTTTCGGCCAAAGCCTGGTATCTTTCCTTATGACGGTTTTCAGCGACCGCTACGTGGCGGAAGAATGTCTCAATTTCCTTAAAACCTTCCTGCTGTGCAATTTTGGCAAATCCCGGATACATCTGGCTGGTCTCGTAATCCTCTCCAGCCGCCGCCGCCAAAAGATTTTCCAGAGTGTCTCCAATCACCCCTGCAGGATACGCCGCCACTATTTCGACATCGCCGCCTTCGAGAAACTTGAATTCTCGCTTTGCGTGTTCTTTTTCCTGCTCAGCCGTCTCGGCGAATACTGCTGAGATTTGCTCATAGCCTTCTTTTTTAGCCTGACTTGCAAAGTAGGCGTACCGGTTACGCGCCTGCGACTCGCCCGCAAATGCTGCCAATAAATTCTTCTCCGTCTGTGAGCCTTTTAACTTCATACTTATTCGTCCTTTCTTTTTCAAAGTTAATAGTAATTATAGCTTAATCAAGAAGTCGTTTTCTTCCTGCACTTCTCGCAAATCCCCTCTAAATACAATTCTTTTCTAAGCACTGTGTGTTTTTTCCTGAAATCCTTTGGCAGAGTAATATTGTCAAGTCCGTCAAAATCAAAGTCAATTATATTCTTACATTGTACGCATAAAAAGTGCTGGTGCTTTTCGTATGTAGAATCAAATCTTTTGGCCCCCCCGCCGGTCGGCACTACCTCTGCCACACCGATATCGGCAAAAGTATGCAATGTCCGGTTTACTGTATCAAAAGAGATGTTTGAAAACTGCTTTTTTATCTGCTCATAAACCATATTCGCCGATGGATGCTCCTTTGATTTAATCAGCATTTCGTAAATTGCCGTCCTTTGCGGAGTAATTCTCAAATCCGCTTTTCGGCAACAATCCGCAAACTTTGTCATTTTCGTAACAAAATCGGTTTTTTCGCCCGAATTCTTCATAGTAATAATACCTTATTAAGAGTAATTACGATTTGCAAGAAAAATGTTCACTTTTTTTGAAAAAATTTGAATCACAAAATAAATCTTAGTTTTTGCTGTTTGCCTCTACGATATGCTTCATGATAATCGGAAAGTGTTTCTTGGGGTTTATACGCCTGGGTTTTTTGCCGTCATTGGGGTAAACTATTCGTAGAATTTCACCCGTCTCCCATTCTTTCGGCCCTATCTCGAAATCCATCGTAAAGCCATACTTTTTAAGGCTGTCAAGTTTCGGTACCGGCAGAGATACTATATTTTCTCCATCACATTCTCCAATTCCCGACACTATCCACGGAGTAACATAACCATCGTCCAGACCGATATCGAAATTCCTTCCGTTCAGCTCCACAAAGAAAAGATAATCCCCTTTAAACCACTTGCCTCTCATCATTGCCGCGGCCTCTTTAGCCGTCCTGGAACTTTGGATATCAAGTTTTTCACATTCATCTTCCAGTATCCGCGTCATCGCCTGGTCATAAGTGCTGCTCCTGTCGTACAATGCCATTGCACCTATGCGAGTTCCAAGCAGATTCGAATACGTGTCCTCCCACGAAAACGCTGATGGAAATTCCGAATACAGCCCCGTACACTTATATCCGAACCATGTAAGTATCTCGTGCCACGTTGTCGCCGTATAAGAAAAATACTGTCCAAGTTCAATTGCAACCTCGTATGCTATCATCTCCTTCTTCTCTCGCTCCATATGATACCAGCCATCCGGATAATGGAGATATACGTAATAGCGGCTTGCCTCCAGCATCTTAAAATTCAAATCGGATTTGTTCTTCATAAGATTGCGATACATCCTTGCCGATAGATACGCGGCCCAGTCAGCAGTTTTGCGAAGATGCGCTAAATCTATATGCCCTGCCCTGCATGTATAGATAATACCCTTCTTCTCACCAACACCCCAATAATATCCGTGCTTGCCCAGGCTGCCGTTACTGTGAAAAGCTGTCCCGAGCGTCGATGCAGGATAACTGCCTATACGGGGACGAGGCTTCCTCTTGAACGACTTGCCAAGACGTACCGCAGGGTCGTCAAAAGGCCTGTGATTGGAACAGCCGCCAAATAACAATAGACAGGAAATCACCACTACTGAAAAAAATCTGATTTTTCTCATCCACCAAGCTCACTCACAAATAATATTTGTTTTATTCTACCATCATGCCTGTACTATTTCAAGCTTTTTATTCACCGATGATTTTTACGAGCACCCGCTTTTTTCGCTTGCCGTCAAACTCCCCGTAAAAAATCCGCTCCCAAGGCCCGAAATCGAGCTTGCCGCCGGTAACAGCCACCACCACCTCCCTGCCCATAACTGTACGCTTCAAGTGTGCGTCGGCGTTGTCCTCATAGCCGTTATGCTGATACTGTGAATACGGTTTTTCCGGTGCGAGCTTTTCCAACCAGACATCGAAGTCATGATGCAGGCCGGATTCGTCATCGTTAATAAAAACGCTTGCCGTTATATGCATCGCGTTTATCAGGCATAAACCTTCTTTGATTCCGCTTTCAGCGAGACACTTCTCGACCTCAGGCGTAATATTTACTAACTCGCGCCTCTGACTCGTATTGAACCACAATTCCTTGCGATAACTTTTCATAATTCTTTTCTATCTTATTCCGCCGTCAGCTTTCCATACACAGCTTCGATGGTATCGACCATCGTATCCGGTGCAAATTTCTGTTCGACCGATTCGCGCCCCTGCCGTCCCAATCTTTCTCTTAATTCTTTATTCTCTATAAGCTCGGCACTCGCTTTTATAAGCTGCTCGACATTCCGAGCTTCTATCAGCCTGCCGGTATTGTCATTGACAACTTCCGCCGAACCATCCAAATCAAACGCAATTGCAGGTTTGCCACATAACAATCCCTGCGGTATAGCTCTGGCTAATCCCTCTCTCAACGAACAGTGAACGAGTATATCCGCCGCCTGCATTGCGAGCGGTATCTCATCAGGCGGCAATAATCCCGTAAACTTAATACAATGAGCCAGTCCCAAATCTGTAACCAGCTTTTTGTAATAATCCGACAGATTCCCGTCACCGACAAACAGCCAGATTACGTTATCGTATCTCTTTGATAACTGCTTTGCAGATTCGATTATATAATCGTGTCCTTTCAGCTCGAACAGCCTCGCCACCGTTACCAAAACCACCGCGTCTTTACTGATGCCGCTATGAACTCTAAACTCGGTAATTTTTTCATCGGGTATCGATTCAAGAAAAGCCTCCTCTTCGATAGCTGAATACGCGGTTGTAAACTGTTCAGGCTTGCCTATCCCCGCATCAAGGGCCTGCCTTGTCATAGCATCCGCTACACATATAAAGTGGTCGGTCTTCTTTGCCGCTGCTTTTTCAATAGCGATATAAAACTTGTTCAATAAACCATTCTGATACTGATGAAACGCCAACCCATGTATCGTATGCACTACTTTCGGGACTCGTCGCTCGTCGCTCGTCGCTCGTTTTTTTGTAGGGTGGGGCTTGCCCCGCCATTTTTGCTTCGAAGAATACGCTGCATATCGACCAAGTATTCCAGCCTTAGCCGAATGAGTATGAACTACATCAGGCTGAATTTCTTTCAGTATCTTTTTAACCTGCCGATAAGCCGACCAGTCTTTCAACGGACTTATCGCCCGAATCATATCATCAACAACTATTACCTTATATGGCGCGTCTTTTGTCTTGGCGAACAGCTCCCCTTCAGGCCCGATTGCAGGCCCGGTGAGCAGCGTAACATCGTGCCCGCGTTCGGCCAGTAGCCGACAGGTAATAAGCGTATTCTCCTGCGCTCCACCTAATATCAACCGCGTTATTATATGAACTATTTTCATTTATTTTCTGCCACAGAGTTTCTCAAATATATTTAGCCTGCGGTTTCACCGCGGGTCTTCTTTTTAAGCCACAGAGAACACAGAGCTCACAGAGTTTTATTATTATTAATCAATTTCAGTAAAATCTAAACTATACGTTGAAATTGAACGTTTAGCTTTTAAAAGTATAGGTCGATGATTGTCCGGCATTTGAGATATAAAGGATTTAATTTTTTTAATGTGATCATCAGAAATTTGTAATCCTAAATAAATCTTACTTATTAGCGCAGGATCAAATATGTAATATTTGTTCTTGTCGCGTTCGAAATTCAAGATTCTAAATTCTTTTTCATATCCCCAAACATCAGATTTTGCTATAAACTTTCGTGCTTGGATTATTTCATCATCAGTATAAAAATAAATTGTTGGAAGTTGATTACTATAATCTACAGGAACAGCATTACCAAAGAAATCCAAATGCTCATCATTTGAAGCTTTAAATTCAATAGAAATCCCTTTATGGCCGTCTGCATAATGCGACCACATTAATATATTATTTAATGTACCTGCTAACGAAACTATACCTATGTTTTTCTGAAAATGACTCTTTATTCTTTCAGGCCCGTTACGCTCACACTCAAAAATACGACTAGGAGTTAATCGCCTAGTTTTTTCCTCGGTAATGCTAGGATTTTCCTTACGAATTCTTTTAATGGCTTGTTCTATTTTTATTTCTTTAGGAGCTTCGCACGAAATCCGAGCTTGAAATTCAAACGGATCATTAAACGATTCTGCTGTAGCACAATAAAGTCGATGATTTATAAGAATATCACGAACCTGTTCAATTTTTTCTTTTGAGTTAAGCGATCTAAATTTATATAGTATTGTTTGTCCAAGTTCTTGTGGTATTGTTTCCATAATCTAATTTTTTCTATCTCTGTGTACTCTGTGCCCTCTGTGGCTATAACAATTATTTTTATAAACTCTGTGGCTTAGTATTTTATCCACATTAAACACAATCCTTGCGGCGGTGCTATCGGCCCTGCCGCTGTGCGGACCTTCGCTTCCAGGACTTCCTTCATCTTATCCGCTTTCCATCTGCCGACGCCGACTTCCACCAGGCTGCCCACTATATTGCGAACCATATTATATAAAAATCCATCGCCTTCGGCATCAATATATAACCAATCGTGGCTCGTGACTCGTAGCTCGTGATTCGGTTTATTGATTCCGGTATCGAGCGACGAGGGCCGAGGGCCGAGCGACGTTAATATTTCACATCGGAAAATCGTGCGAACCGAGTCTTCACGGTTGTCTTTCGCCGACGCGAAAGACTTAAAATCATGCTCGCCAACCAGAAACTGAGCAGCCTTGTTCATCGCTTCGACATTTAATTCAGCCGGAATATGCCAGCAGTGTCGAATATCCAAAACCGGCCTGGTCTGGCCTGTATATATTGTGTAGCGATATAGCTTACTCTTTGCGTCACCGATAACATCGAATTTATCATCGGCATCCGAAACCTCGATAACAGCAATATCACAGGGCAGACGGTCATTAATAGCCTTTTTGAAATTCTCGGTAGGAATCCGGCAATCTACGACCTCGAACACCGCCGATTGCCCCAATGCGCTGACACCCGCGTCCGTTCTGCTCGCCCCGTGGACAGTGGTCTTCCAGCCGACAAGGTCTGTAACCGCAGCGGAAAGCTCCCCCTGGACAGTATGCTCACCCGGCTGAATCTGCCAGCCGCAATAATCGGCGCCGTCATATTGAATGGTAAGTTTTATCTTTCGCCGCTTCATCGCCGCCGATTATAGCAGCTTTTCAGCGATTTGGACAGCGTTCAAGGCCGCACCTTTGCGGATTTGGTCGCCGGATACCCAGATATTGATACCGTGGTTATCCGATATCGATTCATCCTGGCGAATATGCCCCACAAAGATATCATCCTTTCCTGAAGCATCTATCGGCATTGGGAAGCGGTTATTGTCGCGGTCATCCAAAAGTGACACGCCCGGTGCGGTACTCAATAAATCCCGGACCTCAGCGGGAGTTATCGGCGAAGTAAATTCAAGGTTAATACTCTCACTATGAGCGCGGAAAACCGGTATGCGGATACAAGTACAGGTAATCGCGATTTCCGGGCAGTCGAAAATCTTGCGGGTCTCTTTGACCATTTTCATTTCTTCCTCGTTGTACCCGTTAGGCCCAAGCGCCGAGTTATGACAGAAGATATTAAACGCAATCTGATACGGAAACACTTTCATTGTCGGCTTTTTGCCTGCGAGTATCTCCCTGGCCTGCTCTTCAAGCTCCACCATAGCCGAATATCCCGCTCCGCTTGCCGCCTGATATGTGCTGACAACCATTCTTTTGACCGGGTTGGCTTTGTGTAAAGGCCAGACCGGAACTATACCGATTATTGTCGAACAGTTCGGGTTGGCGATAATGCCTTTATGTTCACTGATTTTTTCAGGGTTTATTTCCGGTATTACCAGCGGAACATCAGGGTCCATTCTGAATGCCGATGAATTATCAACCACTACCGCGCCCGCTTTTACCGCCGCCGGCGCGAATTGTTTGCTCCTCGAACCGCCCGCACTGAAAAGAGCAATATCGATATCAGTAAAGCTGTTCTCTGTAAGCTCCTCGACAATATATTCCTTGCCTTTGAATTCGATTTTTTTGCCCCTGCTGCGCGACGACGCCAGCATACGCAAAGAATCAAACGGAAAATCCCGTTCCTGGAGAATACTCAAAAATTCCTGACCCACAGCTCCGGTCACGCCTGCTATTGCCAATCTGCAACCCATATCACAAATACTCCAAAATTGTTCTCTAATTACAAACACAGGGGCAGCCGCATTTGGCTGCCCGCTAAATACTCAAAGAAGGTATTATACCCTATATTATCACATTTGCAAGGATTTTTAATTCGCCCTTGCCAGTTCCCTCATCTACCCATCAACCCATTTACCCATCCACTCACTACCGCACCTGAGGCAGCTCGTCCCACTGTGTAGTGTACTTTTTACTAAGCCTGTTTTGCTTTGCCTGCCAGGGCTGTTCAAATCCCTCAGCCGCCCAGCGAAGCCCCCTGCCGCCAAACCTGCTATTAATTTTGTCAATAACTTTCATAAGTGATTCTGATTTTCCCTTGTCACAACCCCCGAATAAACCAAGCTGAATTTTATCCTTCGGCACAAGACCGTTCAATACCACTCCCGCCCTTTTGAATTTCACTCCTTCCTTATACAGCTTTTCAACCGCCTCCATCGCCGCGCCAAGCATCTGCCGCGTATCATCGGTAGCCGCCGTGAAAGTTATTATATAGTAATTCAAATATCTGTTCTTCTTCAGGAATCTGCTGCTCATAACATAAACGGTCATCACCTCCGCCGCCAATTTCTCCTGCCGCAGTTTTTCACCCGCCCTTGAAACGTGACTCGCTACCGCCTGCTTAAGCTCCTCAATCACCTCAACGTCCCTGCCGAACATCCGCGATACCACAATGCTTTTTCTCACAGGCGGATTATCGTCAAGCTCGTAACAGCAATCACCCTTCAATTCATAAACCGTCCGCAGACCATTGACCCCGAACTTTTGTCTTATCCAGTTACTATCCGCCTTGCTCAGCGATAATGCGTTTTCAATTCCCGCTCGTTTTAATTTGACAGCCGAGCTGATACCAATTCCCCACACCTTCTCAACAGGTGTTTTTTCAAGGGCCGTTTCAAGATGCACCGAACCCGTCAAATCCAGAACTCCTTTTGCCCTCGCTGACCTCTTCGCGAGATAATTAGCAACCTTGGCAAGCGTTTTGGTCGAGCCTATACCGACAGTAACAGGAATCCCCGTCCACTTCGTGACTGTCTCTTGTATCTTCCTTCCATATTCGCCAAGCGGAACATCAATCCCGCCCAAATCCAGAAAGGCCTCATCTATCGAATAGATTTCCATATTCGGCGTAAACTGCCAGAGCGTCCGCATCACCCGCGACGACATATCGGCGTAAAGCGTATAGTTGGATGAAAACGTCTCGATGTTATGTTTTTCAATTTGCCCGGCAATCTCGAAAACCGCAACGCCCATCTTTATACCGAGCGCCTTGACCTCATTGGAACGCGACACGACACAGCCGTCGTTGTTCGACATCACTATGACAGGCTCACCCTCCAGTGACGGGTCGAACACCCGCTCGCACGAGACATAAAAATTATTGCAATCGACAAGTGCGAATATCTTTTTCATAACGAATGAATGACGTTTGTCACCACACCCCAGATCTCGAATTCCATATCCTCATTAATTTCCTGGCTGTGGTAATTTTCATTTTCAGGCTCTAATGAAATTTTGCCCCTGCGTATGCGGATTCGCTTGACCGTCAGCTCGCCGTTGACATTGGCAATCACAATTTTTTTGTCTTTCGGCTCGATACTCCGGTCAACAACAAGTATATCGCCGTTATGAATTCCGGCCCCCGTCATCGAATCGCCCATCACGCGGACAAGATACGTTGCCGCCGGATTCTTTATAAGGTGCTTATTCAAATCCAGCTTCTGCTCTTCGTAATCAGCGGCGGGCGATGGAAAACCAGCAGGCACCTTCGCGGTAAACATACTGAGTTTTTTGCCCGCTTTGCCGCAAGGCCTGTAAATTGTCTCAACCTTAGTTGCCATTTGCCCCATTATATCCTCCGCATACTATTTCAACAACACCTGACCTTAAGGATGCCTCTGCCATATCTCCGCCATTACCGACGCTGTGATTATACAGATAAACACAAACGCCGCCGCAGGCAGCGCCGCCGTGTCACCAAGATGTGCCAGTGCCAGCGCCGTCCCCAAACCCGCGTTCTGCATACCAATCTCTATTGAAAGGGTCCGCCTGCGTTTTACCTCCATACGAAATAATTTCCCAACTCCGTAACCGGCGCTCATCCCGTACAAATTAAGGATAATACCAACAACCACAATTATTAAACTCAATTCGACAAGTCTTTCCTTATTAAGCGCGATAACCAACGAGCAGATAAAGATAATAAATGTTACCGATATCGCCGGAAAAACCGGAAGTACCTTTTCTACCTGCTTCTTGAAAAAGTACCTTACGCCGAACCCCGCGAACAGCGGCAGTACAACCATATATATAACACTGAAAAACATCTCCCAAAATGGTATCGGCAGTGTTGACCTTGCCAATATAAAAGTAATACCGGGCGTAAGCACCGGACAAAGCAAAGTCGATACCGTAGTCAGTGACACCGAATACGCCGTGTCGGCCTTGGCGATATAACTCATAACATTGCTTGCCATAGCGCCCGGAGCGGCACCGGTGAGAATCAAGCCGACCGCCAGTTCAGGCGGCAGTTTGAAAATCTTAGCCAAAACAAACGCACCAATCGGCATAATCAAAAACTGTGAGCATGTCCCAATTAGAACAATCGCAGGCCTTTGGGCTATCCTTTTGAAATCCTCAATTTGCAGAACAGCCCCGATTCCGAACATCGTCAGCGCAAAAAATGCCTGATTACCTTTTTTAAGCGACACAAAAGGCCCGGGAAAGAAAAACGCGACCACCCCGAACAAGACCACCCACACCGCGAAGTACTTAGTATAGAATTTTAATATTCGCTCGACCATTAACCTTAAATTTAAAAAGTTAAATATCTTTCAGCAGGACATTCGCCGGCGATTTCCTGATTTCCTCGGTAAAACTGCTAAGACTATCCGAAAGTTTTTCCAATGCCTCCGTCTTCTCGATAGGAATATCGCTTTTGCCCCTTTTTTCGAGCTGGGTTACAATATACTCAACGCTGAGCTTACCGACATCAACAGCAGGCTGATACGCCACGTCCTTGCCGCCGTTCTTCTTCACTTCACTTAGTATCCCCGACTCAACCAGCTCGAAAAACGCCAGCCGGACAAGGCGAATCGGTATCTCAAGTTTGTGCGAGATATCTTCCGCGTCCAGCGGCGCTTCGCCTTCACAGAAGTTCCTGATTATGCTGTGAGTTATTACAAGTGAGATTAGTTTCTTGAACGAATAGCTTGCCAACAAACTGTCCGGCTCGAATTCATAAGTCTCCACATTCTGATGAGCGAACGAAAGCTCCGCACCGAACAACACAACAAGCCAGCTAATTTGAAGCCACAATAAAAACAAAGGCAATGCCGCGAAACTGCCGTAAATCGCGCCGTACCTGGCTACTCCAATTTGAAATGTTATATAAAGCCACTGCACTAACTGAAAAATCGTACCGGCGATGATACCCGCGAAAATCCCAGACCTGAGCCTGACCTTGGTATTCGGCATAAATACGAACAGAAATGTAAACACAACCCAAACCATGAAATACGGCACAAGTTTTATCAGAAATTCCACGAAAGGTCCGAGAAAACTAAAAAACTCATATTGCTTTATTATTTCATCTATCTTGCCGCTTATTATGACTGTCAAACTGCTGGAAATGACTAAAAGAATCGGGCAAATAAGAATCAGCGACAAATAGTCACTGAACCGCCTGCCGATACTGCGCGGAATTTTGACACCCCAGATGTCATTAAATGATTTTTCAATATTACTCAGCAGCTTGACGATAGACCAGAACAAAAACACAACGCCGATACCGGCGACTACTCCGCCTTTAGCTTCATCTAACAAAGATTTGGAAAAAGTTATAATCTTTTCAACCACTTGTCCCTGGTCGAACGGCTGAGTCTGTGCCGGCACATTCGGGTCGGCCTGCTCCGGCTGGGCTTGTACCGTCCATACCGGCTCATTCGGTTCAGTCCCGGCTTCTGTCTGTTCAACTGTCTGAGCCTGAACCATCTGCCTTAGCTGAGCCTCGACTTTGTCCTGAAGGCCAAATCCCTTGGCAATCCCGAACATCATCGCGATTACCGGTACAATCGAAAGCAAAGTAAAAAACGTCAATGCCGACGCCCTGAACTTGCACTTATCTTCTACAAACCCGCGAACTGAAAGAAGAAATATCCTGAGCTGCTTGAGAAAAAATGATTTCGAACGAGGATAATTCTTTAACCGCATCCGCCAGATATCCGTAGTCAGAAACTGAACTAACCTTGACAGCATAACCAGACACTCCTTAATCCATACTGATTACTCTTCGCAGATTACAAAACTACACTAAGTATACCCCCATTCACAGATGTTTTCAACAAATACTAAAAAGAGGTGTTTGGGGCGGCGAGGGAAAAACCGAGGTGAATCAGCGCAGTCTGCAATTAAAATTCTTCCATCAATCGCGTAAATTCATCGAACAAATAATTCGAATCGTGAGGCCCCGGTGACGCCTCAGGATGATACTGAACGCAAAAGGCCGGCACTTTCCTGCACCGGAATCCTTCAAGTGTATTATCATTGAGGTTTATATGCGTAATCTCAACGTCCTTATCTTTCAGCGAATCGGCATCGATACAAAATCCGTGGTTCTGGCTGGTAATTTCAACCGCGCCGGTCTTTAAGTTCTTGACCGGATGATTCGCGCCTCGGTGCCCGAATTTGAGCTTATAGCTTTTACCCCCTAACGCCAAACCAAGTAACTGATGACCGAGACATATCCCGAATATCGGAACCTTGCCGAGTAATTTACGAATCGTATCTATCGCGTAAGATATCGGCCCGGGGTCGCCAGGCCCGTTACTCAGAAATACCCCGTCAGGCTTCTGCCCAAGTATCTCTTTCGCGGTGGATTGGCCCGGCATCACCATCACCGAGCATCCATGCGAACGCAGCAGCCTCAGAATATTCTGCTTAATCCCAAAATCCATCGCGACGACCTTATATTTCGTTTTTGGTTTCAGCTCTTCATTTTTCAGAACATCTACAACGCCCTTGTCCCACTTGTAAGGCTTTTTCATCGAAACATTTTTCACAATGTCCCTGTCAACCAAACCGGGATATTTTTCCAGCTTGCCTTTCAATACATTAAGGTTCTTCTGGTCCGATGAGATAATTCCCCGCATAGCCCCTTTTTCCCGGATATGCCTTACCAGCTTGCGGGTATCTATCCCTTCTAAGCCAACGATTTTTTCTTTCTTCAGATAGTCGCTTAGCGAATTGTTGTTTCGCCAGTTACTCGGATAATCGCAGTTTTCCTTCACCACAAATCCGCTCACAAATACCCGCCGCGATTCCACATCGAGCGTATTCGTGCCGTAGTTGCCGATTAAGGGATACGTCATCGTAATAATCTGCTCGTTATACGATGGGTCGGTAAGAATCTCCTGGTAGCCGGTCATCGCCGTATTGAAAACAACCTCGCCGCACTTCGTACCGACAGCGCCGAAGCTTTTGCCCTTAAAAACCGTCCCGTCTTCTAATAACAAAACCGCATCCATATTCCAACTTCCCTATTCTCTGTCATTCTGCCTACCCCGTTGATTTTCTATACGGGGAACAAAGTGAAGAATCTCAATCCTTCTACATTCTGCATTCTGCATTCGATATTTTCTTATTACATCATGAAACCATTTATTCTTCAGCGCCATATTCCTTCAAGAGCTTAATTATCTCTGTATATCCCTTATCCTTTGCTGGGCTCAAGGCTGTATAATCCTTGCCCCCCAAATGTGCTTTGGCATTCACTTCGGCCTTAGCTTCCAGCAGTAGCTTAACAACTTCCGTATGGCCATTCTGTGACGCCATATACAAAGCCGTAACACTATCAACGCTCCTTTTGACATTCACCTCAGCTTTAGCTTCCAACAACAACCTGACGACATCTGTATGACCATTCTCAGCTGCCACCCACAAAGCCGTCACGCCATTGGCATGTTTGCTGTTCACCTCAGCTTTGGCTTCCAGCAATAACTTAACAATTTCCGCATGACCTCCCCAACCGGCAGCGTACAAAGCCGTAACACCATCGGAGCTTTTTGCATTTACATCTGCCCTGGCTTCCAACAACTGCTTGACGGTCCCCGAATGCCCATTCTGAGCTGCTATTATCAATGCCGTAACACCATCGGTGCGCTTACCATTCACTTCGGCTTTGGCTTCTAACAATAATTTGACAATATCCGTATGACCGTTCTGAGCTGCCATACACAAAACCGTAACACTATCAGCTCTCCTTTTGACATTCACATCCGATTTAGCTTCTAACAACAGCCTGACAATGTCTGTATGACCCTTCTCAGCTGCGATATACAAAGCCGTCACGCCATCGGAATATTTGATGTTCACATCGGCTTTGGCTTTTAACAATAACTTAACAATTCCAGCATGACCGTTCTCGGCGGCAACATACAAAGCAGTTACATTGCTGCTGTGTTTTGTATCAACATCAGCTTTGGCTTCAAGCAATAGCCCGACAACATCAGTATGACCATTTTGAGACGCTATCATCAAGGCATTCCCGCCAATCCCTTCGGCGTTTACGTTCGCTTTGGCTTCCAACAACAGCTTGACAATCTCCGAATGACCAAACTGAGCTGCCAACATCAAAACCGTTGCGCCATCGTTGCGTTTATTGTCCACATCGGCATTGGCTTCCAGTAACAGCTTAACAGCACCCAAATGACCATTTTGAGACGCTACCGTCAAGGCCGTCCCGCCATCGTTAGCCTTGCTGTTCACATCAGCTTCGAATTTCAACAGCAGCTTGATTATTTCCGTATGACCATTTTGTGCAGCCAAAACCAAAGCCGTCACGCCGTTGGTTTGTTTGGCATTCACTTTAACTTTATTTTCCAGCAACAGTTTGACAATTTCCGTATGACCATTCTCAGATGCAATTATCAAAGCTGTCGAACCGTTAGCTTTGCTTTGCTTGTTCACATCGGCCTTATGTTCAAGTAGCAATCTGACAACATCTGTATGCCCTTCCTGGGCCGCCGCATATAAAGCAGTCAAACCCTCAGGATTAGTTCGTTTGTTAACACTTGCTTTCTTTTCCAGCAACATCTTCACAATTTCCGTATGACCATCCTTCGACGCTGCCATCAATGCCGTCACGCCGTTAGGCTTACTTTGTCTGTTAACACTTGCTTTCTTTTCCAACAACAGTTTGACAATTTCCGCATGACCATTCTTAGACGCTTCCATCAAAGCCGTCACGCCATTGGCTTGTTGGGCGTCCACATCAACGCCTCCGGCCAGAAGGGAACGGACTCGGTTTATATCGCCATCGACAGCCGCCTTTATGAGAATTCCGGCATCATCGGCCCCAAAAACCGGGATAGAAATAGAAAGAACAAAAAAGAAAATGCAATATATTATACTTTTCGTTTTCATGCTGATTTTCATTTCTATTTAATTCAATATCCCGATTCATCGGGATTTTACATTTTTGGTTTTTTACCTATAGTATTGCTGCACAGGTTTTACACCGACTTTATGCTGCCGCAATGCATCTATCGCTTGAACAGTCGCACTCGCCCCGCGCATCGTAGTAACATAAGGCACCTGCCTGTCCAAAGCCGTCCTTCTGATTGAAAACGAATCCATAATCGTCTGCCTGCCGACTGTCGTATTGATTATCAAATCGAGCTCACCGTTGATTATCGCGTCAACAACATTAGGCCGCCCTTCGACAACCTTCAATACGAACTCCGCAGGCACATTATTATTAATAAGGTTAATGCACGTTCCCTTGGTCGCCGCTATCTTAAATCCCATCGCCGCCAATTTGCGCGCAACCTCGACCGATTTGTCCTTGTCATCATCTTTAACACTTATAAACACCTTACCGCTCATCGGAAGCGTATTACCCGCCGCTATCTGGCTCTTGGCAAAGGCAATACCGAAATCATCGCTGATTCCCATCACCTCTCCGGTCGATAGCATCTCAGGCCCAAGCAAAGTATCTATCCCCGGGAATTTTAAGAACGGAAATACCGCTTCCTTGACCGTAAAGTAACCCCGCTCGACCTCCTTTGTAAATCCGAGCTTATCAAGCGTCTCTCCCGCCATTATCTTCGCCGCTAATTTCGCAAGCGGCACACCGATGGATTTACTCACGAAAGGTATCGTCCGCGAAGCTCGCGGATTGACCTCGAGTATATAAACCTCATCGTTCTTCACCGCGAACTGGATATTAATCAATCCCTTAACCTTCAGCTCTTCGGCAAGCAGCTTTGTCTGCCGTTTGATTTCATTTATTACTTTTTTCTTTATCGACACAGGCGGTAAAACACATGCGCTGTCTCCCGAATGCACACCAGCCTCTTCGATATGCTCCATTATCCCGCCGATGACAACACGCTTGCCGTCGCAAATCGCATCAACATCCAGCTCGGTCGCGTCACTGAGAAATTTATCAATCAGTATAGGGTGCTCACCCGATGCCTCTATCGCGTTGGCCACACAATTCTTCAGCGATGCCTCATCGTGCACGATTTCCATCGCACGTCCGCCCAATACAAAACTTGGTCGAATCAACAATGGATATCCGAGCTTATTGGCGATTTTCAATGTCTGCTCGTAACTCATCGCCGTGCCGCTGGCAGGCTGACGCAGCTTTAGCTTACTGACTAACCGGTTGAACCGCTTGCGGTCTTCCGCCAAATCGATACTGTCCGGACTGGTGCCGATGATTTTCACACCCGCTTTTTCCAAAGGCACTGCTAATTTCAACGGCGTTTGCCCGCCGAACTGAACTATAACACCGTCAGGCTGTTCCGTCTCGACAATGCTCATCACATCCTCGAACGTTAAAGGCTCGAAGTACAGCCGGTCGCTCGTATCGTAATCGGTGCTGACTGTCTCCGGGTTGCAGTTGACCATAATCGATTCTACGCCTATCTCACGCAATGCAAACGCCGCGTGAACACAGCAATAGTCAAACTCAATCCCCTGCCCAATCCGGTTAGGTCCGCCGCCAAGAATTATTATTTTCCTGCGGCTGGTCGGATTCGACTCACATTCCTCCTCGTAGGTCGAATACAGGTAAGGCGTATGGGCCTCGAATTCGGCCCCGCAAGTATCCACCGTTTTATATACCGCCTTGATACCGGCGCCGAGCCGCTTCTTGCGAACCGCTGATTCGCTGCTGCTGGTTTTTATACCGATATACTTATCGCTGAATCCGTACTCTTTTACCTTCCGCATAAAATCATTACTGAATTTCTCAAGACCGGTCGAGCTGATTTTCTTTTCGACCCTGATAATGTCCTTGATATTATTCAAAAACCACGGGTCGATTTTCGTAAGCTCGTATATCTCATCAACCGGAACATTCCGCCGCAGCGCCTCCGCCGCATACCATATCCGGTCCCAGCGGTTCGTCCGCAGCTTATCTTTGATTTGTCCGGTTGACAGATTCTGCTCGATATGCCTGTTATCTAATGAATACCGGTCGATTTCTAAAGACCGAATCGCCTTTTGCAATGCCTCTTTAAAAGTCCGCCCTATCGACATCGCCTCGCCTACCGACTTCATTTGCACGGTAAGCTCGGGACTTGTCCTCGGGAATTTCTCGAACGTAAACCGGGGCCACTTCACAACGCAGTAATCTATCGTCGGCTCGAAGCACGCAGGCGTCTTTTTCGTAATATCATTCGATATCTCATCCAGCGTATACCCCACCGCCAGCAGCGACGCGATTTTCGCTATAGCAAATCCAGTGGCCTTGCTTGCCAGGGCCGAGCTTCGTGAGACCCGCGGGTTCATCTCGATTACATACAGCCTGCCGTTGTCAGGATTGACCGCGAATTGGATATTCGACCCGCCCGTCTCAACCCCTATCGCCCGGATAATCTTCAGCGATGCGTCACGCATTATCTGGTATTCCTTATCAGTCAGCGTCTGCGCCGGCGCCACCGTAATGCTATCCCCAGTATGAATTCCCATAGCGTCGAGGTTCTCGATTGGGCAGACGATGACGACGTTGTCTTTACGGTCACGCATTACCTCAAGCTCGAATTCCTTCCAGCCGACTACGGATTCCTCGACGAGGACCTGATTCTTCGGGCTGAGGTTCAGTCCCCAGAGGATGTGCTTTTCATATTCAGCCATATTGTAAGCCACATTGCCGCCGGTTCCGCCGAGGGTGTAGCTCGGCCGAATAATCGCTGGAAAGCCGACAAGCTCGATAATCTCTTTGGCCTCTTCCCAGCTATGGGCGTAGCCGCTCTTGGGAACCTCAAGGCCGCATTCATCAACAATTATCTTTTTGAACTTGTCCCGCTCCTCGGCACGTTTGATACAACGCAGATTCGCACCTAAAAGCTTGACACCGTATTTTTTCAGGACTCCGCTTTCGGCAAGAGCAACGGCGGTATTCAAGCCGGTCTGGCCGCCGAGGGTCGGCAGTAAGGAATCGGGACGCTCCTTTTTGATTATCATCTCGACAAATTCGGGGGTGATAGGCTCGATATAGGTCCGGTGGGCCAGCTCAGGGTCGGTCATAATCGTAGCAGGATTGCTGTTGACCAGAACAACCTTAAAACCCTCCTTACGCAGGACTTTGCAGGCCTGGGCGCCGGAATAGTCAAATTCACAGGCCTGGCCGATTACTATCGGCCCGGAACCTATTATCAGTATCTTTTTGATGTCTTTGCGCTTCGGCATTTCTTCGTATCTCGTATTGCGTATTGCGTCGTGCGTATCCTGAATCCAGCACCAAAAAACAAATTTTTGGTGCTGGACAACTGTATTCACCTTAAAAAAAACGCCCTCCAATTAAGGGCGTTTTCTCTTAATCCTTCATTTTTACTGTCCGTACTATTTTCATCTTCATTAAAAGTAAGATTCTACAGATTCGGCATTGCCGGTTCAACTATTTTTTTAATTTTTTTGGCCACAGATTTCCTGCCCTTGCGTCTCACTACGCAAGTCTTGGCGGCGGGCGTGGACTTACATGGCAGTAGTTAAGTAATTAAGCACATACTTAAGTCGTGTATATTTACTTAATTTATAAATTTATGAAAGCTTCGTGTCTTTGGGTCTATTTAAGTTTTTACTTAAAGACAGAATCAAGTTGCAGTATTTTTAGAATTTTGGGTTGTTTAATCAATCTTCAGGAAATCATTTGCGGCTTTGCGTAAAAGGGACATTTTTTTCTTGTCGAGATGATAATAAACAAAGAAACCTCTCTTTATAGCTTTGACTATGCCAGCGTTGCGAAACAATCTGAGATGCTGTGATGTTGCCGGACGAGTTATGCCAAGCTGCGATGTAATCTCAGTAACGCATAAAGATTTGTGTTTTAGGGCATTGATAATCCTTACCCTAGAACTAACCGCAAACAAGTCAAACAGATTTGCTAAAGCATCAGCATTTTTCATAATATTTTCCCTCATAATAATTATTTTAAAAATGATTAGTAGTTAAGTAATTAAGCACTTACTTAAGTCATAATCCAAGAATTTTCAAGTAGAGAATAGTTAATTATAGAAGATTATTTTTGCTTTTTGGCTGTTTATTCGGCCTTGGCAAATTCAAGACGGAGGTAAGGGGTTTTCTGGAATTTTTAGTCATGGATTCCGTTTTCGTCCCGATAGAAATAATCAGGGCTACATCGCCACAGGTGTCAGAGATTTGAATAATAGTAGTTAAGTAATTAAGCACATACTTAAGTCGTGTTCCGCCAATTAAGTGTTTAACCGCCAATTAAGTGTTTAATCCGTCTTGGGCAGATAAATGTTTAGTGTTCAGTTGTGGTATCGCTTTGCGATAGGATTTTTATTTATTAATCACGTATTTCGCTTATTCCGCCAAACGAACGGCGGACAAGTTTCACTGATTTCTTTGACAGGATAAAAGGATTAACAGGTTTTACTTTTTTGACGCAGATTCCGCAGAAGACGCAGATATTTAACACTAAAACACGAAAACACCAACACACCGAGCCACAGAGGTTTATCCGCCTAAGGCGGATCACGGAGATATATTTTTAGCCACCTATGAAGAACTCTAAGTCAAGTAATAAAACTTCCTTTTCCTCAAAAATATACGCTTTGAGGGCATCCCAACCTACAATCTTGTATTCAGCTTTGAAGATAAATCTTCTTATTGAACCACATTAAGCGATACCGGTATATTTCTTTGATATCTTTTTTCTGCTTCGTGTTATGGGCATGCTTAAAACGCTGCCAACCACCTATCGGGGACAGCCTTAAAAGTCAGGGCGTCCATGCAGATTATTGAGGCACGGCAATAAACGGCGGCGGTTCATTCACAGATCGGGGACAGACCGTCAAGGCCGTCCAGTGGTTAAACAGGAACACACCGCCGGGATTAACCTCGATATCATTATCATCGCTATTAAAGAGCATATTGTGCAACCGGTTCTGAAAAAGATTTTTGCTCAAGCTGAAAACTTCTTTTCCATATACCCCACATCACAGTCAGCAATTTTCTGGCAACTGTGTGTCGGGCATTGCCGGGTATTATACCATTTTGAACCATCCTTTCGTAATCCGATTTGAAAGTATTTTGTTTTTGATTTATGGCTGTCAAAGCAGCGCCAAGTATCGCACTTTTCAAAACTCGATTTGTCGCCCAGGGTAATTGTAATCTTGCGGGTTTTGGTCTGCCTTTTTTATCAGTGCCGCTTGCGGTTCTTTGCAGGCCTACACCACAGTATTTCCATAGCTTATTTTTTCTTTTGAACCGCCACGGTGTGTCGAGATAAGCGAAAATGGTAACCGCGCGAATAGTTCCGATACCGGCTAATTGTTTCCAGTGACGGATGATTGGATATTTTTTGCTTAAATTGATCAGTTGCTGTTTTGCCATTCGTGCCTGTTTTGCGGCGGCATCGTATCCTACCCATAACATCAGCAGTTGTTTGGCCAGTGCGGGATTCTTCATTTCTTTGAGCCATTGTTCTCGATGCTCAGGCTGACGC
>JAFGGH010000061.1 GCA_016930645.1 Sedimentisphaerales bacterium | reverse complement strand
TCTCGCCGTAGAGATACTCCTGTAAATCAAGCGAAGGCGCTTTGCAGTCGAGCTGCAACGGGTTTTTGCCCTGCTCTTTGAGGCGAGGGTCAAAGCGATACAGCGGCCAATGTCCCGAATCTACTGCCTTTTGCTGCTCCTGATACCCCATAGTCATATTAATGCCATGTGCGATACAGTGAGAGTAAGCGATTATCAGCGACGGACCCGGGTAGGACTCGGCTTCTGCAAACGCTTTAACAGCCTGGTTCTGGTTGGCCCCAATAGCAATTTTAGCCACATAAATATTACCGTAAGTCATCGCGAGCATACCAAGGTCTTTTTTAGGCATCGGTTTGCCTGCCGCGGCGAACTTCGCTATCGCTCCTCGCGGAGTTGATTTTGACATCTGCCCGCCTGTATTGGAATATACTTCCGTATCAAGGACAAGAGCGTTAATATCAAGGCCGCTTGCCAGTACATGGTCAAGTCCGCCATAACCGATATCATAAGCCCAGCCGTCGCCGCCGAGTGCCCAGACACTCTTGCGGACAAGATAATCAGCCACAGTTAACAACTGTTTACAATCGGCGCAGTCCGCAGGATGGCCAAGCCCATCACTGGTCTTGCATTGCTCTTTGAGCTTTTCAATCTTCTCACGCTGAGCTTCGATAGTTTCCTGAGCGGGGTCATTAGCTAAAAACGCTGCCTTGATTTCATCAGCCAGTGTTTTATCGACACAACCGGCTGCGGCAGCCTTTTCAAGCAGCTCAAATGCATACTGTCTGAATTTGTTAACAGTCAATCGCATACCAAAAGCAAATTCCGCGGCATCTTCGAAAAGGCTGTTGCTCCAGGTCGGTCCTCTGCCGTCGGCTCGCTTGCCGTAAGGAGTAGTCGGCAGATTGCCGCCGTAAATAGACGAACAACCTGTCGCGTTGCCGATATACAGCCGGTCACCAAACAACTGAGTGAGTAGCTTCACATAAGCGGTTTCGCCGCAGCCGGCACATGCGCCGGAATATTCGAACAGAGGCTCGATAAGCTGGCTGCCTTTTACCGTGGAACTCTTGAAAAGTTTTGGGTCGGTATTCGGAATCTCATTGAGGAAGTAGTCGTAATTCTCTCTTTCCCGGGCGCGAAGCGGCTCCTGCGGTGACATATTTATTGCATGCCTGCCGGTAGGCTGCTTATTTTCGTCTTTTTCCAACGCCGGACAATTAACAACACAGTTAGCACAGCCGGTACAATCCTCAGGCGCTACCTGGATGGTAAACTTCATACCGGCAAAATCCTTACCCTTGGCATCGGCACTTTTAAAAGTTTCGGGAGCTTTTTCGAGATACTTGGGGTCATAGGCTTTAGCCCTGATTGTAGCGTGTGGACAAAGTAATGAGCATCTGCCGCACTGAATGCAAAGGTCGGGTTCCCAGACTGGGATATTAACCGCGATATTGCGCTTTTCATATTTTGTTGTGCCTGTCATGAATTTGCCGTCAGCGGGCATCTTGCTTACCGGCACCTTATCACCTCTCAGCGCCATAAGCTCACCGGTTACTTCTTTGATAAAGTCAGGCGCATCGTCCGGTACAAGAGCAGGCATCTTCGACTTGCTTGTTACATCGCCCGGCACCTTAACCTCAAAAATCTTATCGAGTGTGCCGTCAACGGCATCGTTGTTCATCTTCACTATTTTTTCGCCTTTTTTACCATAGCTGTGCACGATTGCACCTTTGATAGCTTTGATTGCGGTATCGAGCGGTATGATATCGCTTATTTTAAAGAACGCCGTCTGCATAATCACATTAATGCGAGCGCCAAGGCCAAGCTCCTCGGCGAGCGAAATAGCGTCAATAACATAGAACTTAAGTTTCTTGTCAATAATCTGCTGCTGAACCTCCTGCGGCAGAGTATCCCATACCTCATCGTGACCATGCTGACTTGTCAAAAGGAATGTCGCGCCGTCTTTAGCGGTGCTTAGCATATCGTACTTTTCCAAAAAGCTCGGATTATGACAGGCCACAAAATCAGCCTTGGAAATCAGGTAAGGCCTGCGAAGCAGTTGCTTGCCGAATCTAAGATGCGAAATCGTTACGGCACCTGCTTTTTTAGAATCATAAACGAAATATCCCTGAGCATAATTGTCTGTCTGCTCACCGATGATTTTGATAGAGTTGTGGTTGGCGCCTACCGTTCCGTCCGAGCCAAGCCCGTAGAACATCGCCGAAAATACGCCTTCATCCGATACTTCGAAAGATTCATCCACATCAAGACTGTTGTTGGTAACATCATCTATTATACCTGCGGAGAAACCGTTCTTCGGCTCTTTTACGTCAAGGTTATCGAAAGTGGCTTTTACCATCGCGGGCGTGAATTCCTTCGAACCAAGGCCGTACCGACCGCCGACAATTAACGGATAATCTTTGAACGGGGCCTTGCCCGCAGACATAGCCTCGCCGACCGCTGTGCGAATATCCAGATACAAAGGTTCACCAATCGAACCCGGCTCCTTTGTCCGGTCGAGAACAGCAATCTTCTTAACAGTTGCAGGTATTGTTGCAATGAAATCTTTAGTGCTGAAAGGCCTGTACAACCTGACCTTTACCACACCAACCTTTTGGCCCTGACTATTGAGATATTCGACGGTTTCGTGAACTGTTTCTGCGCCGGAACCCATTATTACGATAATCTTTTCAGCATCGGCGGCACCGACATAATCGAACAGGTGATACTGCCTGCCGACGATACCTGCGAATCTGTCCATAGTTTTCTGGACGATTTCAGGCGTAGCGAGATAATATTTGTTGACCGTCTCACGTCCCTGGAAATAGACATCCGGATTCTGCGCGGTACCGCTAATCATCGGCCTGTCGGGAGACAATGCCCGCGCTTTGGCCTGCACAACCAGCTCATCATCTATCATCGCCCGCATATCATCCATCGTGAATTGTTCGACTTTCTGAATTTCGTGGCTGTTACGAAAGCCGTCAAAGAAATGCAAAAACGGTAAACTCGATTCGAGCGTTGATTGTTGTGCGATAAGAGCTAAATCCATAATCTCCTGAATAGAGCTCGAACACAGCATCGCAAAACCAGTCTGTCGGCAAGCCATTACGTCTGAATGGTCGCCGAAAATTGATAATGCCTGGCAGGCAAGAGAACGCGCAGAAATATGAAACGCGGTCGGCAGTAATTCGCCCGCGATTTTATACATATTTGGAATCATCAGTAAAAGCCCCTGCGACGCTGTAAAGGTCGTCGTCAAAGCGCCGCTCGCCAGCGCGCCGTGAACCGCCGCTGAGGCACCGGCTTCGGACTGCATCTCTGTTACTGAGGGAACCGTACCCCAGATATTTGTCTGGCCTTTGGCCGTCTTTTCATCGGCCATTTCGCCCATCGGCGAGCTTGGAGTAATCGGATAAATAGCTATTACCTCGTTCGTAGCGTGCGCAACATAAGCTGCCGCCGTGTTTCCATCGATTGTTACCATTTTTCTGGCCATAATTTTATGCCCTAAAACTGTGAAAATTGTTATTACCCTGGACAGACCCCCGCGTATTCTTGTCGAAGACAAGAGCGGGGGCAGGTGTCCTTTCAATCCTAAACGTTTCTTTATACAAAATTCGATCCTTGTTAGCAAGACCAAATCGCTTATTAAAACTGCAAATTTCACTTATTTACAGAAAGTATTTTGACGGGATAACAAGATTAACATGATAAATATTTAGCCCCGTCATCATCGCCGTATTTTTATGGCGTGTGACGGGGTTCTCGATTAGATGGAAATTTAGCCCCGTCATTTTCACCCTGAGCTTGTCGAAGGGTATGGCGGGGTTATTTAGCAGTCGCCGGCTGTCCTGAGTGAAATCGAAGGGCACGGCGACTATCAAAATTGATTAGCCCTGCCACCTGTGGGCAGGGTTTTTT
>JAFGGH010000060.1 GCA_016930645.1 Sedimentisphaerales bacterium | reverse complement strand
GCCGTGGACTGGCAGTTCACAACTGAGGATGCAAGAATCAAGTTGAAAAGATTGTACCCACAAATTCAAATGTTATGAGGTACTAGGGGTGGCTTGCTAAATGCTGGCCTGAGATAACACCCTTTGAACCTGATCAGCAAAGCCGACTCGGCCAAAGCTGCGTAGGGAAGTGGTTGAAACAAAAAAGATTAAAAAGTTCTCAATCGCTTCTATAAAGAGCGATTTTTTTTTATTTGAAATGCGGTAAAATGATTACTCAAATACAAACAGCAAAAGCCGGTAGAATTACTGAACAAATGAGAATCGTGGCCGAAACGGAAAATCTGTCGGTTGAATTCATTCGTGATGAAATCGCAGCAGGCAGGATTGTTATACCGGCAAACAGATTGCATCTCCAAACAAATCTGAATCCCATAGGTATCGGCAGAGCACTGACTGTAAAAATAAACGCAAACATCGGCCTGAGCAGCGTACGGTCGGACATTGAAGAAGAAATCCGGAAAATGCAAACCGCCGTCGATGCCGGCGCTGATACAATTATGGACCTCAGTACCGGTGAAAACCTCGATAGGATTCGGACAGAATTGCTGTTACGCTGCAATGTGCCTTTTGGGACAGTCCCAATCTATCAGGTCATCGAAGGAAGAAATGTTGAAGACATCGATTGCGCTCTAATCCTGAAAATTATCGAAAAACAGGCTAAACAGGGTGTTGACTTTTTCACTATTCACGCAGGCCTGTTAAAAGAGCACCTGCCGCTTCTGGAAAAAAGAGTCGCAGGAATCGTCAGCCGCGGCGGAGCGCTGCTCGCCAAATGGATGCTGCATCACAATAAACAAAATCCGCTTTATGAAATGTTCGACGACCTCTGCGCAATTATGGCCGAATATGACGTTTGCTTTTCGCTCGGTGACGGCCTTCGCCCTGGTGCTATCGCCGACGCTACGGATAATGCCCAAATCGCCGAACTGCGCACCCTTGGCGAATTAACACAAAGGGCGCAGGATGCCGGCTGTCAGGTTATGGTCGAAGGACCCGGACATGTGCCTTTTGACCAGATAGAAAAGAATATGCAAATGCAGCGCCAAATCTGCAATGATGCTCCCTTTTATGTGCTTGGACCGCTTGTTACCGATATCGCACCTGGTTACGACCACATCACCTCGGCAATCGGCGGCACTGCCGCAGCATTTTACGGTGCTTCGTTTTTATGCTATGTCACCCCGACCGAACATTTGGGATTGCCCTCAGTAGAAGATGTCCGGGCAGGCGTTATAGCGTCAAAAATCGCCGCTCACGCCGCTGATATAGCCAAGGGATTACCGAACGCGGCAAACCGAGATAAAGTATTGAGTATAGCAAGGGCAAATCTCGACTGGGAAAATCATCTTGCCAACTGCCTCGATGCCGAGACCGCAAATAAAATAAGGCAAAGAACCTGCCCACAGACAGTCACACAGAATGCACAAGGAAATGATTATTGCTCGATGTGCGGCAGACAGTGGTGCTCGGTAAGGATAAACAGAGAAATCCGTCAGGCATTGAAGAACCTGAAAAAAAGCAAGGTGAAACTGGGTGGTTAAGTCTTCATCGAGTCCAGCTCAACAAACGCAACCGGAAAGAAGATTACTATCGGCAGCCAAGCCCAGAATTCCGGAACTATCCGTTCAAATACAACTTCTGTCGCCATCATTTTACATGCGAATGTGGTGATATAACAGGCCGTAGTGGTGGCAAAGCTTATCATTATAGCCGACTTCATTGTCCGCGGGTCACGGCAAACCAGAATCGGCAAAGCGACAAGAAGCATTATCAGGTTAATTATCGGGTCGGTAATCCGAAAATGTTTCTGGCTGTAAAGCTGTGCCACATCTTTAACTTTCGTACCGGCGGAAGCAAGTATTGAAAGCTGTCTCCAGCTTAGAAGCGTCTTAAAACCTGCTCTCTGGCGGATTGGAATATCTTCAGGCCGAAGGTCGGTTTCAAAATACTCCTGCGGTTTCGGGGCTCTGGCGTGAGCCTTTTCGGCATATAAACCGTCTCTCAAATCCCATCTCTGTTTTTCATAATTATAAACCGCTTCTTTAGCGGTAATTTGCCCGATTACTGTCCACTTGAGAGTATTCGGTATCCTCAAACGTGTAAATATCGTAGGATAATGCAGAGTGAAATCTTTAACATCGAACTGCTGGGCACAAACCAGAGCACCATTTGAATCACTGATAAAATCAACATCATAAGTTTCCTGGCCCGGTAAAGCGTCATGTGAACGAACAAGCTCGGGGGCAAGAGGCGGTATGATAAATTCCTGGTCTATAACAAAAACACAAGTAAACACTATCGCCAAAACCACGATAGGAACTATGATTCTCTTAAGACTCACTCCCGACGCCATTACGGCAATTAACTCGTTGCTCCTGACGAGCTTACCCAGGGAAAATACCGCCGCTACCACTGTTATCATTCCGGCAAAATCCCGGAAATACAGTGTACTTTGTACGGTATAGTAGCTGAGAATATTATAGGTAACAGCTAACGCACCAAGGTCCGCATGTTCGGCAAACTCATCGATATTCACAAAAAGGTCTATAAGTATCCGCAAGCCCATCAGAACGGCAAATGCTATACCGTAACCCGTCAGAAAATTCCTGGCGACATATTTATCGAGCAGTTTCATAATAATTTAATTCTTCAAAAGCTTATAAAGCAACCCGGCAGCTAAACAAACCAAAACCGCAAATCCCCCCCACATCATTAATACACCGGCTGTTAAACCCCCACCCGGATTTTTCGCAAAGTTCTTACCCATCATTATACAAACAACAAGCAAACCTGCCGGAATGGCACTGGCTCCGAATGCGCTTAACAAATGTCCGCCGCGCAATATAATCCCCAGCCCGATGCCAATCATTATTAAAGGAACACACCCAACACCGAAAACCAGCCTGGTATGAAGCTCAGCGGTAATTTTAACAAAGACTTTCGATATGGTTATTTTCAAACTATTCAAAAGGCCGACAAGCTTTTCGCTCGGCCCCGCAGCAAGAGAAGACGAAACCGCCTGCGGATTTATAGTATCAAGGACATTCTCGGTATCGAGCTTATCAGAAACCTGTTTAGGAAGCAATAATCCCCTTATATACTGCCTGCCTGCCGCAATTCCTTCTGAACCGCCCGGCTCTGCCCAGTGAGGATTGAACAGCTCCATTGTCAAAGTCGGATGGAACTCATCCCCTTCAATCTTCAGCAGCGCTTCTGAGCAGCTCCAGGTTTTATTGACGTTGCCCGTATCCATATCAAACTGCTGAACGAGAACATTGCCTGATAGTTTCACCTGGGCGTCATCAGTCTTTCTCTTCGTATTAACCCCCAAATCCGATGCCGTAAACCTAACCGAATTTGGTTCTCCCCGTAATTCGTAGAAATCGTTCACTTCAGCTATGCCGCTTTTAATATCCTCACATAAAAGTTCCGAGGTGTACTGAGCAAAGCTCTCCCGCGCTTTCTCCTCGACCGGATAAAACAGCAATGGATTGTTATATATCCTTTTTAATTCCTCAATTTTCTTAAATTTTATATCATCGGCGAGCATTGATGTAAATTCCGCTCTTATAGGAAACCGTTCAGAATAGAACCAGCCTTCTTCTTCATCTCCTATCCGGTATATATGATTGGCGACGATTTGAACTTCGTTAATACGCTCCTGAAGATGAAACCTTACACTTGCGCTTTGGGCGGTTATTATTTTCTGAATCCTGCCGCCTTGAATTTCTGTAACAATCACTCCCTCAAGAATATCATTTGTAGAGTCAGCCTTGTCGGCATATATCCTGCGATCTTTGCCGCGAAACGGTAACGAATAAAAACCTCTGCGCTGAATGTTACGGAACAATATCTGCTTGGCATCGGCTTTCAGCTCTCTTTCGGCACGGTGAAAAAAAATCGGCACAACATGAAAGCTCAAAACCAGATTAGCTATCGCAATAACAATCGCCAGCGCCAGTCCCGGGTATATCAATGTCAAAAGACTTACTCCGCTTGCCCGGCAGGCGTCAAGCTCGTTGTCATTTGCAAATCGGCCGTAAACCAGCGCAGCGGCAAAAAGACCCGATAATGGCAGCACAAACGTCAATGTTATCGGAATAAAATAACCAAGCAAATGAAACACCTGGCGAGGCCCAACCCCGTACTCCTGGATAGGCCGCAAAATAATGCCCAGACTCATTATCAAAGTCAACGCAATAGTTGCCAGGATTAATACTTTAAACAGCTCGCGGAATATATATCTTTGAAGGATAAAAACCATAATCTGCCGGAACAAAAAACCGAATATATGCAAAAATCCAGATTCTGAAAACCAATTGTAGTTATTAAAGCCGCTTTGCCAACAAAATTCTTTTTAACAATTCCTCAAAACGAACACCTGCAACAAAAAAAGCCGGGCTGGGCGCCCGGCCTTATAATATCAATTCAAATTCAAATTAGAGATTTTATTATGTGGCAGTGACAACTGGAAAAAGCAATAGAGTCGTTTTTCCCCTTGTGTTGACAAAACATACGACCAAATCCCGCCATTTTTCAATTGTCATCTCTTTGTCCCGGCAAAACAGCAAATATGCGACTATACTTGACAGCACCTCAACAAGGCCTAAAATCATGGCCTATGGCTTATTATGTGCCCGCTAAAGCTAAGAAGAAAAAGAAAAAGGGCAATCCTGTAACGGATTGGCTTGCATATATTGCGCTGCGGGGTTTGGTAGCAATTCTGTCATTATTTTCTGTAGAGCGAAATCTCAAAACCGCCTGTTTTTTAGGCAGGTGCCTCTGGATGCATTACCACCGCGGCAGGAAACGGGCGCTGGATAATCTCCGCGCAAGCTATCCCGGCAAAGATGAACAGTGGTATATCGATACCGGCAGGCGTTCATTCGAACAACTGGCTATGATAGCGATTGATGTTCTGTTTACACCGAAGCTCGTCCGCAAAGATAATTGGCGGCGGTACTCATACTTCAAGACGGCAGAACGCGCCAAGTGGATGATGAAGGAGGGCAAGGGTATGATTATGATAGCAGGCCACTACGCCAACTTTGAGATTATGGGGTATATGCTGGGCCTGTTCGGATATAATGTTTATTCGATAGCGAGGCCTCTCGATAATCCCTACATAAGCAAATACCTCTATGGTGTCAGGGAAAACGCAGGGCAGAAAATCATCGATAAAAAAGGCGCTACCGCGATGATGGATACTTTATTGAAAGAGGGAGCGACAGTTTGTTTCATTGCCGACCAGGACGCTGGCCAAAAGGGGCTTTTTGTCGATTTCTTCGGTCGCAAGGCCAGCACTTACAAATCAATCGGCTTGCTGGCGATGCAATATGAGATTCCGATAGGCGTTGGGTACTCCCGCAGAGTGGATAATAAATTCTTTTTCGAGATAGGGGTAAACCGCATCATAACGCCTGATGAATGGAAAGATAAGGATGACCCTTTGTTGTGGATTACCCAGGAATATACGAGAGCAATAGAAGATTTCGTTCGCCAGGACCCAACCCAATACTGGTGGCTGCACCGCCGATGGAAACACCTGCCGCGACGATGCGCTGGCACGGCGGGTCAGCCCAAAGAAGACAACGGCGATTAAACAATTTTGCGTTTCTTTATTGACGCCTTAGCGTTGTTTTTTTTCAACGTAACATCACTTTCCTACAACAAAAAGAGTTATGGTCCGAGAAAGTATTCGGCAAAGCTAATTAAGAGCCTTTCGGTGTTTCAAAAAAACAACGCACCGTTAAAATGCGAAATTTGTTATTTGAAATTTCCGGCTGTGATTAAAGGTGCGCAAGCAGGCCTTCGGCAGGCCTTTATGGATTTGGGGCTTGCTGAAGTAATAATCTGTTTATTCTTTGGCATATTCTTTGCTGAAGGATAGTAATTCAGAAGTTTGTTCAAAAAAATTTGGGCGGATGATCCTAACTATATACTTTGGAGGAGGATGGATCCGCCCGATTTTTTTTTAGATACAGGAAAATCTGAACCCCGCTTTTTTGTTACCTTTGTTTCTCTGCTCAATTCGACAGCAAATAATTTATTTCACTTACCTAAAATTTTCTCTGATTATATAATTGACCTGATATGGACAGCAGTACATACAGGATAATAGACGCTAATTTCAACCGGGCAAGAGAGGCGTGCCGGATGGCAGAAGAGTTCTGCCGGTTCAAGCTGAATTCGCAAATACTCACCGACCGCGCGAAAGCTATTCGGCATCGGCTTTGCGCGATAATCGGCAGGCTCGATGCAGGCAGGCTGCTGGCGAGCAGAGATACTTATGGAGATGTCGGGGCAGCCAGGCAAATCGAAGAGCAAATCGAGCGAAATAATTTAGAGGACTGTTTTACGGCGGCGTGTAAAAGGCTCACAGAGGCGCTGAGGGTGCTTGGGGAAATGTCGGCAACATTCGATAAAGCCGATTCAGAGCTGTTGGAGAAGCTGAGGTTCGAGGCGTACGCTTTTGAAAAAGATGTTGCGCTTTTTGCCGATACCGTCGAAAAATTCGGCAGGGCGAAGCTTTATGTAATTATCACCAGTAACCTGCCTGCTGATATTATGAATCTTACCAACCAGTGCATCCGGGGCGGGGCTGATTGTATTCAGCTAAGGGCAAAGCAGATGCCGGATGACCAGCTTTTTGCGACCGCGTTGGAAATGGTTGAGCTTTGCAGGAATGCGGATGTCATCAGCATCATCAACGACCGTGTCGATATCGCGGTAGCCGCCGGCACCGATGGAGTTCATCTCGGACAGAATGATTTGCCGGTTGACCAGGCGCGGAAACTTGCCAAGTCACCGATAATTATCGGCAAAAGCACGCACAGTATAGACCAGCTTGAAAGAGCTATTACTGAGTTGCCGACCTATGTAGGTCTGGGGCCTGTCTTTTCTACCGGTACAAAGCCGGGGGCGGAGGCTGTCGGATTAGTTTATGTCAGTAAAGCAACGGCTATTCTTGAAGGTAGCGGTATTAAACATGTTGCGATTGGCGGGATTACTTTGGATAATGTAAAAGATGTGCTCGGCGCCGGTGCACAGGCGGTTGCCGTTTGTTCGGCTGTTACCAAAGTAGAAAATCCTATCGAGGCTTGTAAAAAACTCAAGCAGAAAATTTTATGAAGGAACACAGAAAGCCAAGCGTGATTCATGAGGGTGACAGATGCCTTGTTGTTGTTGCTCATCCTGACGATGAGACGCTCTGGGCGGGCGGCTTTATTCTTTTGCATCCAGACGTCGACTGGACAGTTCTTACTCTTACGCGGGCGTCCGACCATGACCGTGCGCCAAAATTTTACAGGGCGATGAAAGAACTTGGTGCTAAAGGTATAATGGGTGACCTCGACGACGGCCCCGAGCAGCAGCCGCTCAAAAGCGGCGATATCCAGAAAACTATTATCGATTTGCTTGGTTCAGATAGTTACGATATTATTATCACACATAGTCTTTGGGGAGAATATACGCGGCACGTGCGACATGAAGAAGCGGCAAAAGCGGTAGGCCAACTGCGGGACGGCGGGCAAATTGTATCAAGGGAACTTTGGCGGTTTGCTTATGAAGATGGTGATAAAAAATATCTGCCCAAAGCAGTGGTTGACGCAGATATTATCTGTAATCTGCCTGAAGATGTATGGCGGAAAAAATATGAAATAATTACTGAAATATATGGTTTTTCGCCTGAAAATTTCGAAGCGAAGACGACCCCGCGCAAGGAGGCCTTTTGGCTTTTCGGCTAAGAGCCGAACTTTCCGGCGGATGTTGCAAGAGAGCTGAAGATGAATGAAAAAAAGACACGAGAACTTTTTACGAGGGACCCGAACAATCCCATTTTGTCCGTCAAAGACTGGCCTTATGAGGTAAATTCCGTATTTAACGCAGCCGCCGCAGAGGTTAACGGGGAGGTTCTGCTTCTTGTCCGGGCTGAGGATTTCAGGGGCATCTCTCATTTCACTGTTGCCCGCAGTAAAAACGGCTCAAGCGATTGGCGGATAGATTCGGAGCCGACTCTGCGTGCCGACCCAGCTGGACATCCCGAGGAAATCTGGGGAATAGAAGACCCAAGGATAACATGGCTGAAGGAGCTTGGCAAATGGGCAATTGCATATACCGCCTATTCGAGGGGCGGACCGCTGGTGTCACTGGCAACGACTGGTGACTTTAAGACGTTTGAGAGACTGGGGCCTGTAATGCCTCCTGAGGATAAGGACGCCGCGTTATTTCCGGTAAAGTTCGGCGGCAACTGGGCAATGCTCCACAGGCCGGTCGCCAGGTCCCTGAATTTTCCCGCCAATATCTGGATTTCATACTCCCCGGATTTGAGACACTGGGGCAATCATCAGGAAATAATTTATGCCCGCGAGGGAAGCTGGTGGGATGCAAACAAAGTCGGTCTTTCGGCGCCCCCCCTTGAGACCAGTGAAGGCTGGCTGATTTCGTATCACGGTGTTCGTACCACCGCATCAGGTTCTATTTACAGGCTGGGCTTGGTGCTGCTTGATTATGAAAATCCGGCTCATGTTCTTCACCGCACGGATGAGTGGATATTCGGCCCGAAAGCTGCTTATGAACGCGAGGGCGATGTCGATGATGTGGTCTTTACCTGCGGCTGGATTGTCAGAGACGGAATTGTTTATATGTACTATGGCGCGGCGGATTCGTGCATAGCACTTGCGACCGCCAAACTGGACGACCTGGTTAGCTTTGTAAAAAAATGTCCGAACCATGCGCCGGGCGACTGGTGGAAAAACTGACCAGAATATTTATGATATGAACATATTTTAACAGGAGTTAAAAAATGAAGGTTCTTATAATGTATGATTATCCTCCGTCGCCTGCCGGTTTGGCTACACAGGGTCATCTTATGCATCGCGGCCTCGATGAGCTTGGCGTCGATGTTCATTCGGTGCATTTCGAGTCAGCCCAGGAGAAGGAATGGTATTACAGGTGGTTCGAGCCGGATGTCGTTTTGGGTGTCGGTTACTGGGGACACACGCCGTTTCTTGTCTTGCACCCGCAACGCTATGGCGTTCAGGCTGTGCCCTGGCTGGTTGCAGACGGATATATGGCCAATTATCAGGAAGTCCTAAACTCTCTTCCATTAATTCTGGCCACTTCACAATGGGTCAAGGACATTTATGTCCGCGACGGCCTGAAGGGCGACAATATAGAAGTTCTGCCTGTCGGTTGTGATACGGATTCGTTCAAGCCGCGTGACAAAAACGACCCGAAAGTCGTGGCGGTACGGGAGTCCCTCGGTGTAGCGCTGGACCAGATAATGATTTTGACTATCGGAGGAGACGCAACAAGTAAAGGCGCCCAGGAAGTAATGCAGGCCATGGCAATCAACGATATAAAAGCACCGGACTGGAAGTATGTCTGCAAGGTCTGGCCTCAGCCGAGAACCGAGGCCCAGAATCTTGTCGACCTGCAGTTAGCGACGCAACTGGGTATCGATAAGAATGTAGTTTATACAACAAATGTAATATCGAGAAACTTTATGCCATACCTTGTTGCCGCCTGTGATATTTACGCGGCTCCGTCGAGGCTGGAGGGTTTCGGAATGATACAGGTCGAGGCCAACTCATGCGGCAAACCGGTCATCGGTATAAACGCGATGGGTATGCTTGATACAATGGTGCACGGTGAGACTGCTTATCTTGCGGAGGTGGCGCAGGAGATACGTTTAAGAGAGACTATAGTCGGAGATGAATCGGGTTACGAGCCGCGGCATAGATACGTGTTCAAAGAACCGAGGATTGTCGATTACCGCGCCAGTGTCCACGATATTGCGAATTATCTTATGGAGCTTATGTCGAATGCCGAACTAAGAGAGAAGATGGGACAGGCCGGCAGAAAAAGAGCTGTGGAAAAATTTGACTATCGAATAGTCGCCAAAAGGTTTATCGAAATTATCTCCGAAAGATTAGGTATTGACTGACATGGAAAGAGACGAGCGAAGACTCATTTCCCGAGCCAAAGCCGCCGCACTTGAGGTATTGTTGCATAATATGCACGGCCCGTACCGCGGGTTGCCTCGTGCAGCAGGATGGGGGTATCCGGAACCTTATACCCGTGACCTGTTGGTTTGCTCACTTGGAATACTGACCTGTCAAAACCAGCAGCTTATCAAGTCACTTAGAAGAGTGCTTGAGACCTGCGTGAAAACTCAAAGCCCACACGGGCATATTCCATCTCTGGTACATGACCGCGAGGACAGGGGTGCCAGTGACACGACACCTTTATTTTTAATGGCTGTGGGTTTATACAGAATGGCGACGGGAGAAAACGAATTTCTTGCTGATGCGGTGAGCAAATCTCTTACCTGGATGGAGTACCAGAGTCCCTCGGACAGGTATCTTATCGGCCAGCTTCCAACAAGTGACTGGCGGGATGAGCAGTGGATTGTCGGCTACGGCTTGTATGTTAACTGCGTTGCGTACGCATATCTGAAACTTTTGGGAAACGATGAGCGTGCTGAAAATATAAGAGAGCTTATGGGCAGATTTGCAGTCATAGGTGAAAGGCAGAACCGCCACGTTCACGAAGGTTTGGTGC
Source organism: Sedimentisphaerales bacterium (assembly GCA_016930645.1). Lineage (GTDB taxonomy): Bacteria > Planctomycetota > Phycisphaerae > Sedimentisphaerales > Anaerobacaceae > JAFGGH01. The sequence goes on along the minus strand of JAFGGH010000060.1, from coordinate 34,567 downwards.
TCAGGCATAAACCATATTACGCAATGTGGTCGTATAAAGTCTATCGCAGCGAACGGTTTGATTTGCTGGGCAACTGCCTGGCGATTATTTCCGGAATTGCTCCTATTTCAAGGGCCAAGGATATTGTTAAGTGGATTGAGCGTGAATCACAGGCCTTGCGTAAAAACGGTGATTTGGCCGTTGATTTACCACCGAATTTCTTTCCTTACTGCAGGCCGGGTGACCCTGACTGGAAAATCCGGTATGAAAAATACAACCATCCGGGCGAATATCATAACGGCGGTGTTTGGCCTTTTATATGCGGATTTTACGTTGCGGCACTGGTGGCAGCCAGGAGGTTCAGCCTGGCACGCCAAAAGCTGGTTGCTCTTGCCGGATTAGTTAAATCGTCGCGTGTTGCCGATGTGGAATTCGGCTTCAACGAATGGCACAGGGCTCAGGACGGTACCCCGCAGGGCCAAGACTGGCAGAGCTGGTCTGCGGCAATGTTTCTATACGCCGCTGCGTGCGTTGAACAGCAGAAAACCCCCTTTTTCGATGTAATCCGAAGCCCCTGTCTTTCTGCTTAATTGGTGAGTGGTTAAATGGTTAATTAGGAGACTGGCTTGTTGAGTCCCGATGTACATCGGGATTAACCTATTAACAAATTAACCTATTAACAAATTAACCAATTAACAAATTCACCGCTTTTATCTTGCCAAAAAATTTATTCTATGAGAAAATCACCTGTAAGCAGTTTATTGGAGATTCGAAGATTATGTTTGATGGGCTAAGCTCCCTTTGTGATGATTTTTATCTCGATATGTGTGTCAACACCGAGCTGGACCTTCCCGCAGCCAGGGATACCGTGCTGACATTCTTCGAGCGTATCCAGAAGCAATATCCTTCGATGGGGAATTTCTTCCGCAGGGGAGAGAACGAGTATTGCCTCGAAGAGAATCAGTCCACAGGCGGGTATCGCTGGATAAGCATGGAAACAAACCGCCTGATTTCCGGTTGCGTAAATCCGCAGGATTTTGCCGACGCCTGCCGGCAGCATAAACTCGTTCTGGAGCTGGCGCCGTATATGCTCAGCCTGTCGCATCTGGAAGTAGAATCTCTTGACGTAACTTTCGCTATGGATTTCAGGTGCTGCGACAATCATGATGAAGTTATTACCGATGCACTGCTTGGTTCCAGCCCCTTCGGCAGACTTGGTGATATCGCCGGCGCCAGGTGCATTGATGTTTCGCCTGCGATAGTTATAGCTTTGACAGAAGATAATTACACACAAGCCAGAATATCCATCGAATCAAAAACGGCGGTAGGTGACCCGCGAAGAACAAGGGAAATTACAGATGAGGCTATCAGTCTGTCTCTGACCGTCAGACAATACCCGCATTCGGACAGAAGGTTCGACTTTATCGGGTCTTTTGATTACCAGTGGGCCCTTGCCGAAGAGCTTATGGCTGAAAAAATTATGCCTCATTTTGCAAGGCCGCTGATAAGTGTCATAACAGAAAGAAGATTGTCACATCCTTAAGGAGAAAAGGTGTAATGGCTTTAGAAGCTCCTTACAGTAAACACAATAAAACAAATTTCAAAATCGCTATCATCGGCTGCCTTATTTTCGCAGCTATCTTTGCCTATGACGGATACCTGAGCAAGTATGAATGGTCTCACCGCCAAGGCTTTTACGAAAAACACACAGATGACGATGGCAATCCGGATGATACGATTATCTGGAACAAAAGACTGCCTTTCGGTCTTCTTGGAATATCGATAATTTCTTTTATCTGGTTTATGAGAGTAAAAGACAGGAAAATCACAGCCGGACAAAATGAAATGATAGTCGATGGGACCGAAAAAATAGCTTATGATTCCATCAAGAAGATTAATAAAACGAATTATGATTCGAAGGGTTATTTTATAATAACTTACCAAAATCCCGACCGGGCCCAGACGGACAAAAAAATAAGTTACAAAACTTATGATAACACAAAGCCATTGCTTGAATACTTAGTTTCAAAAATCAGTTGAAATAATCAAGGTGTACACTAAAATCAAAGCATATAACCGCCGCTCTTGTCTTCAACAAGAAGACGCGGCGGTTTATCTTTGCCAACTTTTAATACGGGTCAGAAAATGAATACTTGTATTGTCGGATTGCAGTGGGGAGACGAGGGCAAAGGCAAGGTCGTCGATATCCTCGCCGAAAAAGCGGACATTGTCGTAAGATACTCAGGCGGGGCAAACGCGGGTCACACAGTGGTGGTCGGCGATGCCAAATTCGCGCTTCACCTGCTGCCCAGCGGGTCGATAAGACCTGATACAATCTGCGTTATAACAAATGGCGTGGTTCTCGACCCGGAATGCATAACCGGTGAAATTGACGGTCTTGCCGAAAAAGGTATTTCGCTTAAGGGGAGGTTATTCATAAGCGGCAACGCGCATCTTGTTCTCGATTACCACAAAGCCGAAGACCAGCTCCGTGAAAACGCGCTCGGTAAAGATAAAATCGGGACCACCATAAGGGGTATCGGGCCGTGCTATGCCGATAAGGTCGGCAGGAGTTTCGCCTTAAGGGCAGCAGACCTGAAAGACCTTGACACACTAAAGGAAAAACTAAACAGAATTGTTAATTATAAAAACAAGGTTTTCGGCGTTATTTATAATGCCGATGCGCTCAGCGCCGAAAACATCTTTGAAAAATGCAAAGCATACTCTCAAAAGCTGACACCATTTATTACAGATACAACCAAGTATTTGCACAATGCCATAGAGCAGGGCAAATCTATTTTATACGAAGGTGCCCAAGGTACGCTTCTGGATTTGGACCACGGCACGTTTCCTTTTGTAACCAGCTCAAATTCCAGCTCGCTCGGTATGAGCGCAGGTGCCGGAGTACCCGCCAAAATGGTTGACAAATTCATCGGTGTTGCAAAGGCTTATTCGACCAGGGTCGGAGCGGGTCCCTTTCCTACCGAGCAGGACAACGATATCGGCCAGTATATCCGTGAACGAGGCCATGAATACGGGACAACAACCGGCAGACCGCGGCGATGCGGGTGGTTTGATGCTGTTGTTGTAAGGTATTCGGCGACCATAGGAGGAATCGACTCAATAGCGCTTATGCATCTCGACACTATTGCCGGTCTGAAGGAGCTTAAAATCTGCCGTGCTTATAAGATAAACGGCGCCGAATGCACGTTCTTCCCCTCCGATATAAAAGTTCTTGAAAAAGCAGCTTGTGTATATGAAACAGTTCCCGGCTGGGACGAAGGCCTTTCTGAAATAACGAAATTCGAAGATTTGCCTCAAAACGCGCGCGACTATGTAGAGCTGGTGGGAAAATTCACAGGTACACCAGTTTCCATTATTGGTGTTGGCCCGAAACGAAGTCAAACAATTTTCAGATAGCGGAAAAATCTTGGACCAGAGCTTTGAAGATAAAAGAAGGCTAACAGCCGAACGGCTGGGTATAACTTCTGAGCAAATCCCGAGACACATCGCTATTATTATGGATGGTAACGGCAGATGGGCACAGGAGAAAGGCAAGCCGCGGGTTTGGGGGCACCGCCAGGGCGGTAAAACCGTTGAAGAAATTGCGGTTCACTGCGTTGGGCTTGGTATCGAAGTTCTAACGCTGTATTCTTTCAGCGTCGAAAACTGGAAGCGTCCTCAGGAAGAGATTGACACGCTTATGCACATTTACAATCGATACCTTGTCGCGATACGGCCGACACTGCGGGATAATAATGTAAAACTGCTTCATTTAGGCAGGCTCGAACCGATGCCAGCCAAAGTCATAAAAGAGCTTAACAAGACAATGGAGCTGACGGCAGGTAATACCGGAATGAAGCTGGCTCTTGCGCTGAATTACGGTGGCCGGAATGAAATCACAAGCGCCGTACAAAAAATCGCGATGGAATACAAAAACGGCAAACTTTCCCTTGATGATATTAACCAGGCCTGTATCAGTAATCATTTAGACACCGCCGGTCTGCCCGACCCTGACCTTTTGATACGAACAGCCAATGAATTGCGAGTGAGTAACTTTTTGCTTTGGCAAATCTCGTATTGTGAATTTTATGTAACAGATGTCTATTGGCCGGACTTTAGAAAAAAGGAAATCGAAAAAGCCATCGTGGCCTATGCTAAAAGGACACGGAGGTTCGGTAAAACCGACGCACAGTTGAATAGTGAATAGTTAATAGTCGTTAGTGAATAGTTATTCGCATCACAAGATACGCAGGTTTTTGATATGCTCAAACACAGGTTGATATTTGGAACACTGATGACGGTATTATTCGCAGCCGTTGTTCTTTTGGACGGCTGGCTTGATGGTTCAATCAGCAAATCCGTTGATGATAGACCGGTGCAGGCTTCTTTGTTATGCTGCTTATTCGCTGTGCTAATTGTACCGGGACAATTTGAATTATCCGGGATGGCTAAGGCCAAAGGACTAACCATTTTCAAATTTCCGTCGATTGTATTTTCTATTGCGGTTGCGACCACGTTGTATTGGCCTCGATTGTTTGATGCTTCAATCGAAGCTTACCTTGCCTTAGTTGGTGTTGCTACAATGTCGGGAATTTTCCTGAGGCACTATCTGGCATATCGAACCAATAACGTAATCACAAACTGCGGAGCCAATTTTTTGTCGATTTTTTATCTGGGATTTTTTGCCTGTTTTGCTTTATCTTTGCGAATCGAATATGGCGTCTGGCCTTTTTTAATGTTCATAGCGGTTGTAAAGCTTGCTGACATAGGGGCTTATACGGCAGGTTCGCTCTGGGGAAAACACAAATTCTCACCTAAAATAAGTCCCGGTAAGACATGGGAGGGGATGGCAGGTGCTGTAATATTTGCGATTGTTTCGTCCGTTCTATTTGCCGTTGTTTTTGCTATAATGAGCTGGCAGGCGGCCGTAGTCTTCGGCGTGGCCTTTGCTTTTATCGGCCAGCTTGGAGATTTGCTTGAGTCGATGCTGAAGCGTGATGCTCGACAGAAGGATTCTTCAAGCGCGGTGCCGGGCTTCGGCGGTGTTCTCGATGTGATTGATTCGCCGCTGTTTGCGTCGCCGTTTGCGTATCTGTTTTTTACGATGATTTGTCGTTGAGAGAAAAGTTTTGGAAATAACACTTAAACTGGAACCTATCGGCAAAAGACTTGAGCTTTTCGGCCCGGCCGACAGTCATCTGAAAATGCTGCGCAAAGAGCTTGATGTGCAGGTTACAGCCCGTGAAAATAGCCTTATTATCAAAGGCCGCGCTGAAAATGTAAATTCCGCAGCCGAAGTGCTTGATAAAATGCAAAAGCACCTCGTCAGGAACGATACATTGTCAACAAATGATATAGAACTCTTAATGGAAAAACGAGGTCCCGGTGACAAAGACAGCACAGGAGCGGCAATTATCGTTTACGCTCAGAAAAAAATTATAGAGCCTTCAACAAAAGGCCAGCTTAAATATATCGAAACGATGCTTAAAAATGATATAACTTTTTGCGTCGGCCCGGCTGGTACCGGTAAGACATATCTGGCAGTTGCCGTTGCGGTTTCTATGCTGAAGAAGAAGCAAATTCGCAGAATCATTCTGGCAAGGCCTGCCGTAGAGGCCGGGGAAAAACTTGGTTTTCTGCCCGGCGACATAGCGGCAAAAGTTAATCCGTATCTCAGACCTCTGTTTGACGCCCTCGAAGATATGATGGACTTCGGCCAAATGAAAAAATTTATGGAGCTGGACATCATCGAGATTATTCCCCTTGCCTTTATGCGCGGCAGAACACTCAACGATTCGGTTATAATCTGTGATGAGGCACAAAACACATTGCCGCTTCAGATGTTAATGGTCTTGACAAGACTGGGCTTAGGTTCAAAAATGATTATTACCGGTGATATAACCCAGATTGACCTTGAAAAAGGCAAAAAAAGTGGAATGATAGTCGCTATCGAAAAATTGAGAAGAATAAAGGGCATCGGTTGCGTCGAACTTGTCCAGAAGGATATCGTAAGGCATAAACTGGTGCAAAATATCGTCCGGGCCTACGGAAGAAATTCAAAGGGAAATTGAATCCCGATATAGATCGGGACAGGTATTATTATGAATTTTGGGGTTTTTAAAAAGCATAGTCCTCGAAGAGCCCAGGTTCGCAAAAACATAGCGGCCGACCGGGCCGCGAAAAGAAAAAAGAGCCTGTCCCCACACTCTGTTAACTCCGCTCTTTTGTGGATGCTCTTTGTTGCTTTGTCAATCCTGGTTCTGACTATCGGAGACAAGCAAATTACTGTTCTTCAGGCAGTCTCAATCGTTGTTATCGCTATTTTTGTTTCTATCGCCGGTGGTTTCTACGTTTATAACTACCAGCAGAGAATCGTGCAAAAACCCATCAGGGCTGTTGCTATCATTATCCTTTTGATAACTTTAATCGCTATTGTAAAAGCATTTTCCTTCGTGTTCGAAGAGCCGTTCTTCGCTACAGGCACGGCGGCGACTTTTACTATTATTATTGCTATAGCATACGACCAGCGGTTTGCTATAGGGATGAGCGTTTTTTACTGCCTGCTGGCGACTTTTGCCGTTTCTTTAGCCGGCGATATGAGAATCTTTCTCATTATGGCCTCTACTTCCTACGCCTGTTGTGTTTTACTTCGGGAAGTACGAACACGAGAAAAACTCCTGCAGGTAGGTGCGATCGCTGCAGTGGTTGCTTTTATTACCTCTTTATCAATAGACTTTCTTACCAACCAGAATAAACCGACAGAAGTTCTGACAAGGGCTTTCCTTCACGGTATGGCACCGATGGCCGTAAGCATAATCCTGCAGGGATTGCTCCCGTATCTTGAAAGAGTCTTTGGTATCGCTACAAGTATGACCCTGGTCGAATACAGCGACGCCAATCAGGAGCTGCTGAAAAAACTCGCGATGGAAGCGCCCGGGACCTTCAGTCACAGCCTGATGGTTGGTTCCATTGCCGAGGCTGCCGCAGAAGCCATCGGTAGAAACGGGCTGCTCTGCAGGGTCGGGGCTTACTATCACGATATCGGAAAAACAAACAAACCATATTACTTTGTGGAAAACCAGGTCGGCTCAACGAGCAAGCACGACGACCTTTCACCCGCGATGAGCCAGTTAATCATCACCGGCCATGTCAAAGATGGAAAAGAAATCGCAAAGGAGTATAAATTACCGGCGGTACTGAGGCAATTTATCGAAACTCATCACGGAACAACCCTGGTAGAGTATTTTTACGACCAGGCGAAGAAAAAAGCCGGTGACAAAGAGCCGGCTCCTGCCGAAAGCGAGTATAGATATATAGGCCCGAGACCACGCACAAAAGAGGCCGCTATTGTTATGCTCGCCGATGCTATCGAAAGTGCCGTAAGGTCGCTGCAGGAAATAACACCGGCAAAAATCGAAGCCGTTATCAGAAACGTTGCTATGAAACGATTGCAGGACGGACAGCTAAATGAATGCGATATGACTTTCAGAGAGCTTGCGCGTGTGCAGGCATCTATGATAAAAACGCTCACCGCTCATTATCACGGCAGAATTGTGTACCCTCAACAGCCCGACCAGACTCCGGAAACTGAACAAAATATTCAGGACGAAAAAACGGAAAATTCAAGAGCAAATTCTACCAAAACATAATAAATAATATGGATGACGATACATCAGGCCAACAAATTATAACACAGATTGCCAACATCGGCTCTGATACGCATCTGAGCAACGAAAAAATCGAGCAGATCTCAAATCTTCTCTGTGATCGATTCGGGATTCAAAAGGCTGTCATAAGTATAGCTGTAGTTGATGATGAGCATATTCGCCGAATTAATAGTAAGTTTCTTAAACGTGATAAAATCACCGATTGTATCAGCTTTGACTTGTCGGACGACGAAACAGAAAAATGTTTCGAAATAATCGTAAACGCACAGCTCGCACAGCGCCGAGCCAAAGAGAGACAACACGACGCGGAAATCGAATTAGTTCTTTATATTGTACACGGCCTGCTACACCAGATGGGTTTCGACGACCAGCAGCCGGCCCAGGCAGAAAAAATGCATAAAACTGAAGAGAAAATACTTCAACAGCTTGGTTATAATTTTACTTATAATTAATTTTGTGTTTATTTGTTGTTCTTCGAAAGGGATTTAAGTGAGTTATATCGGCTGGACAATACTCGGTATTTGTGTCCTGGCGTTCGGCACTTGTTTTTTTTCAGTAGCGGCAATAGCACTGCGGATATTTTCACCGGCCAGGCTGCATGATGCCTTCAAACATGCGAAAAAAGCATCACAGGCTGATAAACTTATAAAAAACAGTGAAAAGATTATTCTTGCCTGTTCATGTTACAGGTTGATTTTTACAATCTGTATAATTATGCTGCTTCTCTGGCTGTTTTCCGCGGCACCGGAACATGCTCTGGATTTTATCGATTATCTGCTGAGTTTTATTGTCTCGCTGGCTGTCTTTTCCATATTCTCATTAATTGTACCACACGCTTGTGCCAAGTATGCCGGTGAGAAAATACTTTGTAAATCCTATTTAACATTACGTTTTTTTACGACACTCCTCTGGCCGGCACTTTATGTCTTCGGGTTCTATGACAGACTTATCAAAAGGCTGGCAGGTATCACCGAGACGACAGAAGAAGAAAGGCTCGAAGAAAAAGAAGAGGAGTTTCTCACAGACCTCGAAAATCAACGAATCGATGGTGTCGTCGATGTCGAAGAGCAGGAAATGATAGAAAATGTCCTCGAATTGACAGATACCACAGCCGGAGAAATCCTGACACCTCGAACTGATGTTACAGCAATCGAGGCAAGCTCAGACCTGAACACAATCCTTGAAATAATAACCAAAGCGGGACACTCAAGATATCCTGTTTTCGAGGAAAATATTGATAAAATCATAGGCCTGGTTTATGCAAAAGACCTTCTGACTGAGATAGGAAATAATCTCGCAGAATTCAGGCTTACAGACAAGCTCAGGGATGCCTATTTTGTTCCCGAAACGAAATCACTTCGTGAACTTTTGCATGAATTTCAAAATACCAAACAACATATCGCTGTTGTACTTGACGAATACGGAGGCACGGCAGGCATCGTAACGCTTGAAGATATACTCGAAGAACTGGTTGGTGAAATTACCGATGAGTACGAAAAAACCCCACCAAAACCAGTTCGTAAGGTTAATGATGATACGATTGAAACAGATGCCAGAATATATATAGACGATCTCAATGACGAATTCGAGTTAGGCCTTCCCGAAGACGAGGATTACGACACAATAGGAGGATTTGTCTTTTCATACCTGGGCTACATACCCAAAACAGACGAGCAATTCGAATATAAAAACCTGAGGTTTGTTATCACCGAGGCCGAGCCGAGAAAAATAATTACAATTAGAATTCAGAAATTACCACAGCATGATAACTAAAAACTTCAGTAAAAATTATTTCATATATAATCTCTGTGTGCTCTGTGGCCTCTGTGGCTATAATAAAACAAAAACTCTGTGGCTAATTTAAAATGATTAAAAAAGATACCTCTGTTTGCATACGAACCGTTGATTACTCTGAAACTTCGCAAATAGTGAGTCTTTTCACAAGGGATTCCGGTGTAATTTCCGCTATCGCCAAAGGCAGTAAAAGACCTAAAAGTTCATTCGACGGCCCTATAGAATTATTCGCCGCCGGCCGGATAGTTTATTCCGAGCCGAGCAAAGAAAGGCTTGCCACTTTAACCGAATTTCAGCAGCAGATACCTTTCTCGTTTTTAACGAGAAATCTGTATTCACTTCATTGCGCGTCACTGGCTGCGGAGCTGTTAAATTTGATGACCGAAGAGCACGACCCGCACCCGGACCTGTTTGACGCGTTCATAAAGTTTCTAAAAAATATTGAGCAATCCGAAAATGCCTTACCTCCCTTGGTAAAATTTCAGCAGATTTTATTAAAGGAAATAGGCTTATCGCCAATCCTCGACCATTGCATCAACTGCAAAACGAGATACGAGATACGCTTGTCCGGCGTAGCTTTAGCGAAGACGGAAGCGACGAGCGACGATTTTTACTTCAGCAATGAAGCCAACGGCCTTGTTTGCCGCGACTGCGAAGCGAGTTTTCCCGATAAAATTCCGGTAACAAAAACAGCCTTAGACTGTCTTACTAATGTTAAAACGCTGGGACAAGCTAATAAGAATGCGCTCAAAGAGGCAGAAAGATTGCTCGTCAGCTATTTTACGTACAATCTGGGCAAGCAGCCCAAAATGGCAAAGTACGTTTTAAGCAATAAAATACAGAACTAAAGAGACTAAAATCAGTAAAGTTTGTAAGACTAAGAAAATGAACGCAACAGACCAAAACGATTTTTCAATTGTCCTGTGCGGACAGGCTGGACAGGGTATCCAGACGGTAGAGACCCTGCTTATGAAAATCTTTAAGGCTTCCGGCCTAAATATATTCGCTACAAAGGAATATATGTCCCGCGTCCGCGGCGGACTCAACTCGACGCAGATTCGCGTAAGCAGCGAACCTGTCCGGGCGTTTGTCAATCGAACCGACCTTCTTGTCGCTCTCGATAAAGGCGCTATCGAACATCTTTCAAAAAGAATCGGCGATAAAACAGTCATCCTCATCGACGAAAAATCTGTCCCTGACAAAGCCGACAAATTAGTAAAAATTCCTCTTTCGGAATTAGCAAATCAGGCCGGCGGGAAAATTTACGCAAATTCCGTCGCTGTTGGAATTATCACCGGCCTGTTCGATATAGACCAGCAGCTTATTGAAAAGCAGCTAAGCAGTTTCTTTTCAAAAAAAGACGAAGATGTTGTAAACAAGAACACTATCGCACTGAAATCTGGTTATGAATTCGGAAAGTCTTTAGTCGAATCGAATAAAATCGAAATCCCCGCATTAAAATCCTCAGACCTTTCGGGTGATATAGTCATAAACGGCGCCCAGGCTGTTTCCATCGGCGCGATAGCGTGCGGCTGTAATTTCATCAGTGCCTACCCAATGTCTCCGTCAACCGGCGTGCTGGTTTTTCTTTCCAAAAACTCAAAGGAGTTCGGCATTGTTGCTGAACAGGCCGAAGATGAAATCGCCGCAATCAATATGGCTATCGGCGCATGGTATGCCGGTGCCCGCGCTATGGTAACGACATCAGGCGGCGGCTTTGCCCTTATGACCGAAGGTGTCAGCCTGGCTGGTATGCTCGAAACACCAATAGTAGTACACCTTGCCCAAAGACCGGGGCCGGCAACAGGCCTGCCGACTCGAACCGAGCAGGCCGATTTGGAGCTGGCTCTCTACGCCGGGCACGGCGAGTTTCCGAGAATTATCTTTGCACCGGGCACTTTGCGGCAGGCCTTCGAGCTTACCGCCGCGGCCTTCAATCTGGCGGATAAGTATCAGATACCTGTGATAATCCTGACCGACCAGTATTTAATCGACTCCAATTATAATATCCCGAGATTAAACATCGAAGACATTAAAATTGAAAGGTTTATTACCGAAAGCAAAGCCGATTATGAACGTTATGAGCCAACCAAAGACGGCATCAGCCCGCGGGCGATACCGGGATTCGGCAAAGGTCTCGTCGCGGTCGATTCCGATGAGCACAATACCGAAGGGCATATCACAGAAGACCTCGACCTTAGAGTCAAAATGGTTGATAAGCGTCTTGCCAAATTAAAAGCGATAAAAAATGAAGTCGTTGCCGGCGAGCTTTGGCCTGGTGATAAGTATAAGAATCTTGTTGTTTGCTGGGGCTCGACATATCCGATAGTGAAAGAAGCCCTTACTTTCCTGAGCCGTGATGATACCGCTATGCTGCATCTTGCTCAGGTTTATCCGCTGCACGAAGACATAAAACAGCTTCTGCAAAAAGCTGAGAAAGTTACCATAATCGAGAGCAACGCGACAGGCCAGCTTGCAAAATTGATAAAACTTTCTACTGGTTTCGAGATAGAAAATAAAATTCTCAAATACTCAGGCCTGAGTTTTTCCGTTGAAGAAGTAACAGACGCTCTTGGCAACTGGCTGAAAGAAAAAGAATAATGATGGACTCTGAACAATACAATATGGGCGACATCGATATAGCGTGGTGTCCCGGCTGCGGCGATTTTGGAATCTTGAAGGTGCTGAAAGAAGCTTTGGCCGAACTTGATATCGCCCCGCAGAATCTTGTTATAGTTTCGGGCATCGGCCAGGCCGCAAAAATCCCGCATTATCTGAAATGCAACTTTTTCAACGGCCTGCACGGCAGGGCCTTGCCTGCGGCAACCGCTATAAAAACCGCTAACCCGGCGCTAACCGTCATAGCCGAATCCGGCGACGGCGATATGTACGGCGAAGGTGGAAACCATTTCATCCATACCATTCGCAGAAATCCGAATATCGCCAACTTCGTTCATAACAATATGGTTTACGGCCTGACGAAAGGCCAGGCATCACCGACCAGTCAAAAGGGATTTGTAACTCCCGTGCAGGTAGCGGGTGTTATTCTTGAACCTTTTAATCCATTGGCTGTGGCGATAGCTCTGGATGCCTCGTTTGTCGCGCGAGCTTTCATAGGCGATAAGGAACAGACAAAAGAGCTGATGAAAAAGGCAATCGTTCACAAAGGCTACGCTTTGCTGGATATATTTCAGCCTTGTGTTTCGTTTAATAAAATCAATACCAATAAATGGTTCAAGGAAAACACTTATTACATCGACGAAAAACACGACCCTGCCAACCGCAACGCCGCCTTTAAGCTGGCCTGTGAATCCGTAAAACTGCCGCTTGGTGTTTTCTATATAAATAAAAGTAAAAAGCCATTCGAAGAATGTATTACCGCATACGAATCTTACGACCAGCCGCTCTATAAAAGACAGCCTGATAAAATAAAATTACAGGAGCTTATCAACAGTTTCTGAACTTGTTGCGTTCTAAAGGATTCGTAATCTGCTTTGCAGACACTAACCACCAAAGCGTTTTCGGCCTGATAAAAGAATAATGTCGCGAAGAGCCTGTGTGTTCTTGGCGGACATCCATTTCTTCTCGAAAGCCGGCTCCTGAACAACCTGTGCGATTGCCGAAAGGGTGCAAAGATGAAAGTTCCTTTCGTCTTTTGTGCCGGTTAAGATGAAAACGGTATGAACATTCGGATATTTATCGGAAAAATGTATCCCCTTTTTGGCACGTACTAAAAGGACGTCAAACTTTTCCTGTCCGTCAATAACTATATGGGGAATTGCCAGCTCCGGACTCAGTACAGTGCTGCTTTCTTTTTCTCTTTTGCGCAGAAGATCAAACAGCTTCGACTGCTCTATGCCAAGGTGTGGTGACATTTCTTCGGAAGCCAGCTTAAGGAATTCATCCAGCTCTTTACGTTCCTCGATGTCTAATACGGCGCATCGTTCAATAAGCCAATCAAACCTGTCTTTTGCAATGTCGTCTCTTTCTCTGATTATTTCTTTCAGTTCGATTTCAAGTGTTCCTGTAACCAATTCTTTGGCTGTTATTTTCTCGACCAGATGCAGCAGCGCTGATTCTTTTTCTACGTTCTTTCTGCCGTAAAACCAGTAGAATAAAAAACCTATGAAAATTATTATCGCGGTAATAACAAAGGCCTCTTCTCCCATTTCCAAAAGCACAAATAAAAACCCGATTATTGTTACTAACTGAAGCCATGGGTAAAACGGCGCCCGAAAAACGGGGCGATAGTTCTGCAATCCACTTTCCCTGAGGATTATTATCGATATGTTTGCTAAAATGTACCCCAGCACAAATACGATCGAAGCGACTTCTGCGAGGATATAGATATTGAAAAATACAGCGGCCAATATTACGATCGCAGTAATAAATATAGCGATGTAAGGAGTTTTATATTTTTTACTTATTTTGGAAAATGTATCCGGCAATAATTCGTCTTTACTTATGGCTAAAAGGTATCTGCTTGCGGTCATTATTCCGGCATTAGCGGTGGTAATAAAAGCAAGTGCCGCGGCGATGCTAACCAAAATAAAACCGGTTCTGCCCCAAAAAACTTTCGCCGCATCCGAGATCGGAGTAAGCGAATTGTCAAGCTCTTCGGAGCCGAGTACGCCGCTGGTAACGAATATCATTAAGGTGTACAGGATCACCATCATAACAACGGCTATAATCATTCCCCGCGGTATGTTTCTTCCGGGATTTCTTATTTCGCCGGCGATGCTGGCGACCTGAATCAGGCCGCCGTATGAAACGAATACGAAACCTGCTGTCGAAAAAACCGACCTCAATCCGTAAGGGGTAAACGGTTCGAAATATTTTATCTGAATTTGCGAAGCACCTTTTACAATGAACGATATCATTAAGCCAAGCAAAGCTGTAACTAACAGCACCTGAAATCCGGCAGCCTCTTTTGTCCCTCGAAGATTGATCAGCATAAATACTATACACAATAGTGCCGCTATGATATGCCGGCTTACTGGTATGAAAGGTGCGATCAGCATTGCCATTCCTATCAATGCAAATGCACTTTTCAGAGACAAACTGAACCAGCTTAATAGACCCGCTATTGTTCCGGCCGCGGGACCCAATCCCCGTGAGATGTAAAAGTAATCACCGCCTGCTTTGGGCATTGCGGTCGTAAGCTCGGCAATACTCAAAAGTCCCATCGTTGCAAGAACGCCAGCGAAAAAATACGAGAAGACTACAGCCGGGCCGGCTTTGGCGTGCGCAAGTCCGGGCAAAATGAAAATACCGGAACTTATCATTGCGCCAGAGGCGATGCAGAATACGTGTATCAGACCTAACTGTCTTTTAAGTTTCATACCTATATTAACTTACAGCTTTTGAAGAGACAGGTTCAGAAGCCTCATAACTAAAAGTAAATCAGGATTGTACTATTGCTCGAATAAATCAGGCTCACTATGTTTGGTTTTGTTTTTGTGAATTTCGATTCCCAGATGCTCGCATGCTGCTTTGGTGATTTCCCGCCCGCGTTTTGTCCTGCGGACAAAGCCAATCTGCAATAAGTACGGCTCGACCACGTCTTCCAGCGTGTCCCTTTCTTCGCCTAACGTCGCCGCGATTGCTTCGATACCGGCTGGGCCGCCTTCATAGACCTCTGCAAGAGCACGCAGGACCGACCTGTCTAATTCATCCAGGCCAAGCTCATCTATCCGCTCCATCTTAAGGGCATTATCGAGAATATTTTTACTTAGCTTGCCGGAGCCTTTGACCTGGGCGTAATCCCTGACTCGCTTGAGCAGGCGGTTTGCGATACGCGGTGTTCCTCTGCTTCTTGCAGCTATCAATTCCAATGTCCCATCGTCATAGCCGAGCGATAAAAGCTGCGAGGAACGGTGAAGGATTTCGGTCAGCTCTTTGGTGCTGTAATATTCAAGATGATACAGCATTCCGAACCTGCTTCGAAGCGGCGCGGACAATAATCCCGCACGTGTCGTTGCGCCGATTAGAGTAAAACGCTTGAGCGGGAAATTAATCGTCTTGGCATGCATGCCGCTATCGACGGTAAAATCAACCTTGAAGTCCTCCATCGCCGGATATATGAATTCCTCAACCGGCGTGCTGAGCCGGTGTATCTCATCTATAAAAAGGACGTCACCCTGGGCCATGTTTGTCAATAGGCCCATCACATCGCCTTGCTTAACCAGTGCAGGCCCGGATGAACATCGGATATTAGCCCCCATTTCATTTGCGACAACATGTGCCAGTGTTGTTTTGCCCAGCCCCGGCGGCCCATAAAACAGAATATGTTCTAACGGCTCGGAGCGTCCCTTAGCCGCTTCGATTGCTATCAGGAGCTTTTCCTTAACGTTTTTCTGGCCGACACATCCGCTAAGGTTCTTAGGCCGCAGGGAAAGATTAAAATTTTCTTCCTGCTCGTTACGCCTGTTTCCGCTAATTACCCGGTCTATCGCCACTAAACTTCAACTCCCTGTTTGAGTCTGTAAACAATCGGGACTAATTCTTCTGCTGTTTTAATTTCGGGGTGTCTATCGCAGGCAAGCTCAATCAATTCCAAAGCCTCGTTTCGTTTTTCGCCCCAGGCTATCAATATCTCCAGGGCATCGGCCTGGAAAGGTTTATATACGGTTTGCTCCCTGGCAGTGGAACCCGGCGCAAAGGCAAACGCTTCTAATTTACCTTTTAACTCAGCGATGATTTGCTGGGCCATTCGCTTGCCGACCGCGGGCAATGATATCAGCATTTTTTCATCACCATCCTCTATCGCCGACGCTATTGTCGCAATCGGCATACTAAGGGCCTTGAGTCCCTTCTTTACACCGATGCCTTTTACGCCGATAAATTTCCTGAAAAAATCCCTCTCATCACCGCTTAGAAAGCCCACCATTCTCGGTATCATATTGCCGCCGCCCGGCGAGCCTTCGAAGTATTCCATCGTGCAAAGAACAATATCGGTGCCTATTTTGCCTGAGAGCATATTTACGCAGTAGCCCGGCAGCATTACTTCATAAGTCAAATCGCCCACCTGCACCAATGCGGTATCGGATTCGAGCTTAACGAGTTTTCCGGCAATTTGAGCTATCATAAGCCACAGAGTTCCGTGTTTTTCATTGGCCACAGAGGTTTACCCGCCGAGGCGGGGCACAGAGAACACAGAGATAGTATAATAAAAACAGGGTGGCCGTTTTGACCACCCTGATAGATTACTACTAAATGACGTTAACGTCAATTGTGGTTTTTTATCCGCCGCGGCGGATAAATCCCGTCGCTTGCGCCTCCGGGCTTGTTTTTGTTACGGGTTAGTTGCCCAGGTGCAGCCAGCCGCCTACTACCGGTGCGAATTTGACAATAACGCCGGCGAAGACCACGCTGACCATGCTCATCAGCTTGATAAGAATATTCAAACTCGGCCCGGATGTGTCCTTGAACGGGTCACCGACGGTATCGCCGACAACAGCCGCTTTGTGAGCGGGTGAACCTTTGCCGCCGTGTACGCCTGTCTCGATATACTTCTTGGCATTATCCCAGGCACCGCCTGCGTTGTTAAGAAATACCGCCAGGACAAATCCCGTTGCCAGGCCGCCTGCCAGCAATCCCAAAAGACCGGCCACGCCGAGAATAAGACCGCCAACAACCGGAACAAAAATGGCAAGCAGTGACGGGATTATCATTTCTCGCTGAGCGCCTTTTGTTGAAATCGCGACACAGCGGGCATAATCCGGCTTGCCTGTCCCGTCCATAATTCCGGGAATTTCTCTGAACTGTCTGCGGACCTCGTTGACCATATCACCTGCTGTCTTACCGACAGCCTTCATCGTCATCGCACAGAAGATAAACGCCATCATCGCGCCGATGAACAAACCGCAAATCATCTTCGGGTTCATAATGCTCAAATCGTAAGCTACTACAAAATTAGCCATCGATGCTGTTGTAATATCGACAACGCCCGCTGCCTTTGCAACAATGGTGTCTTTTACAAAGGTAATATTGCCTACGGTATATGAGCCGCCGTTTTCCTCGACTAACCTGCCGACCCAGATACGAATACTTTCTATCAGCGAAGCCAGAAGCGCCAGCGCCGTCAATGCCGCAGAACCTATCGCAAAACCCTTACCTGTTGCCGCAGTTGTATTGCCGAGTGAATCAAGTGCGTCTGTTCTTTTTCTAACCTCTTCGCCCAGGCCGCTCATCTCGGCGTTGCCGCCTGCGTTATCGGCAATCGGGCCGTAAGCATCTGTCGCCAAAGTGACCCCTAAAGTCGCCAGCATACCAACAGCGGCAAAGCCGATGCCGTAAAGACCGAGCGCCATATTTTCAAATCCGCCCGCGAAACCGAACGCACAAAGGATGCAGGCTACGATTGTGATAACCGGCAGTGCCGATGAGTACATACCGGTCGCCAAACCATTTATGATTAGTGTCGCAGGGCCCATCTCTGCCTGTTTGGCAAGTGCCTTTGTCGGACCGTACTCTGCCGATGTGTAGTATTCTGTAAACTGGCCTATTAACACACCAGCAATCAAGCCTGAAACTACCGCCCAGCAAATACCCCATGTAATCCAGCCGGTCGCCGCCATTATCACTACCGCTGCGACTATCAAAACAGAACTCGTCATTGTTCCAAGTAATAGTGCGTGCAAAAGATTCTTTTGTGTCGCTCCTTCCTTGCAGCGAACCATAAAGATGCCGACTATTGAAAGCAAAATGCCGATGCCCGCAACCATCGTCGGGGCCAGAACCGCAGCGAGTGGACTCATCCCCCTATCGCTGAGCACACTAACCGAGATTGCCGCACCAAGAGCCGCCGTTGCCAGAATCGAACCGATATAACTCTCGAACAAATCCGCTCCCATACCGGCAACATCGCCGACATTATCGCCTACGTTGTCGGCGATTGTAGCTGGATTTCTCGGGTCATCTTCCGGGATGCCTGCTTCGACCTTACCAACGAGGTCTGCGCCAACGTCAGCGGCCTTGGTATAGATACCGCCGCCTACACGGGCGAACAACGCCTGTGTCGAAGCACCCATTCCGAATGTCACCATCGTTGTTGTAATCTCAGATAACTTATAAACGGGATTCATATTTTCGGGAACCAGAACCAACCCGCAAACAGTCCAGCCTTTTTCCATGTGGTCAGCCGTATAAACAACCAAATCCATTATCAGGTACCACACAGTGATGTTCAGCAAACCAAAGCCGACAACAATCAGCCCCATCACAGCGCCGCTTCTAAAGGCTACCTGTAGAGCCGCGTTAAGACTCTTGCTTGCCCCCTGTGCTGTTCGGGCAGACGCGTTTGTAGCTGTTTTCATTCCGAGCCAGCCGCACAGTGCGCTTAGTATCCCCGCTGTTAAAAAGGCAACAGGAACAAAGGGATTTTGAACACCGGCATAAGCCAGGGCGAGAAATACGCCGAACAGGAGTATAAAGACAATGCCAACTATTTTGTACTGACTCATCAAATAGGCATTGGCTCCTTCTCGGACGTGACCTGCAATTTCTATCATAGTCTCATTGCCTTCCGGCTCTGCCATTACCTTCTTATAGAAGAAAAAGGCAACCACCAGAGCAGCCAGTGATGCAAGCGGCGCCAGGTACCACAAATATGCGAAAATCTGCTCCGAAGAAACTTCATTGCTCGTCGCCGCTGTATCGGCGGCAAAACAAGGCGCCGAAAAAATCAGCATCAATAGCAATGAGCCAAGAAACAATCTGCTTTTGTTCATCCTGCTGACTCCTAAATAAAGATTAGTGTTGATACTCTTGTTCCATTAAACAAATAAAGCTTAGCAGTTTACACAAACCTGCAATGATTTCAAGGATTTTATGCTAAAAAGCGTTTTTAAGCCGTTTCAGAGGATTTTATCGGCTATTTGGCTAAAACCACGTTAATTCTAATAGTCTGTTATTACCCTGGGAAGCATTTATAATCTTGCGGAAAAACAAAACCCCACTTAATATGCCTTTTTATTTGTCGTCAGTGAGGTTATTTATGGAAGAATCTATAACACCAGTTTGCTTGTTAATAATCGCCGCGACCGGCGTCTTTTCGTACCTGGGTTTCAGCCGCTATGGTTTCATCGAGCGCTACCTCTTTGATATTCAGCGGATTCTGAGAGACAGGCAATATTACCGAATCTTTACCAGCGCCCTTCTGCACGGAAGCTGGACACACCTGATTTTCAATATGTTCACGCTTTACTCGTTCGGCTCTGCAATAGAAAAAGACTTCGGTATATGGCAGTTTCTGCTGATTTACGTATCGGGCATTTTAGGCGGCAATCTACTTTCGCTTGTTCTCCACAGAAATCACGAATACCGCGCGCTTGGTGCGTCAGGCGGGGTATGCGGAATTGTTTTTGCCTGCATTTTCCTTCTGCCCGGCTCAAGCGTTTATCTCTTTCTGATTCCGTATCCAATACCCGCCCATATCTATGCGGTCGGCTTTATGCTCTTTTCATATTTCGGTTTGCGTAGCCAGGCCGGCAACATTGGCCACGATGCTCATCTGGGCGGCGCGATTGTCAGCTTGCTTGTTACAACTGCGATGTATCCTTACATTATCCGCGAAAATCCGATACTGTACCCCGGTGTTTTGATTATGGCTGTTGCAATGTTGCTTTTGCTGTATCTGAATCCGTTACACCTGCCGCAAGCTGCGGCAAAACCGAAGATATACAAACCCCAAAAAGAACATCAAGAAGATAAGACTGAAGAACCTGATGATGAACCGACTGATGAGGAAATTCTAAACCAGCTTTTGGAAAAAGTTTCAAAATCCGGAATACATTCCTTAAATTATATCGAAAGACAAAAGCTCGAGATGATATCGAAACGAAAAAAACAGTAAAACGCACCGGATTAATTAGTTTCCTTAAGTGTGGTAATCAGCGTTGATTTTGATATAGTCTCTGCTCAAATCGCAGCCGTAGCAGAAATCGCTTACCTTTCCTGCGCCAAGCTCAATGGTTATGGTGTGCTCTTTACGCGAAATGATTTTGCTAACTGCCTTTGCGTTGAATTTGGCCGGCTTGCCGTTTTTGAAAACAGTGGTGTTACCGATTTTGCAGCTTAGCTTTTCGATATTTAGTTTGACGCCACAGCTTCCCACCGCGCAGATAATCCTGCCCCAGTTAGGATCTGCACCGTGAACCGCGCACTTTACCAAATCGTAATCTACTACCGCCCGGGCGGCTTCGGCTGCGTCGGTTTTGCTCGCAGCGCCATTTACGATAACCTTGAAAATCCTCGTCGCACCCTCGGCGTCGGCGGCCATCTGCTTAGCCAGGTCATCGCACAAATCGCAAAGAGCCTTTGTGAATTTTTTATAACGTGGGCACTGCTTATCAATAATTCGATTGCCTGCCAGACCGGATGCCAGAATTACCGCAGTATCATTAGTGCTCTGATGGCCGTCAACAGTCAGCTTGTTGAGGGAATTATCAATTGCCTCCTGTAATGCTTTTTGCAAAAGCGGTTTTGTAATTGCCGCATCGGTTGTAATAAAACACAGAGTCGTTGCCATATTGGGAGCTATCATTCCCGCGCCTTTTACGGCACCGGCTATAATGATATTTTTTCCGGAAATTTTAATCTTTTTTACAGCCTGCTTGACTTTCGTATCGGTCGTCATTATCGCTTTTACAAAATCCAGACCTGCTTTAGGCGAGGAGGAAAGCTGCCCGGATGCTTTTTTGATGCCTGCTTCGATTTTGCCTATCGGCAGGGGCTCACCGATAATCCCGGTCGATGCCACTAAAATCTGGTGGGGGTCAACATTAATCTGTCTGGCGGTTTGCTGGCACATTGCGACAGCATTTTTTATACCTTTGTCGCCTGTACAGGCGTTAGCATTACCTGAATTAACAACCACACCATAAATGATTTGGCTTTTGATATGCTTTCTACTTACAGCCACGGGAGCTGCGAAGATTTTGTTCGTGGTAAATACCGCTGTCGCCGTTGCCCCATTCGGACACATTATCAAACCCAAATCCAGATTGCCGGATTTTTTGATTCCGCATTTCACACCCGCAGCCAAAAAACCAGCCGGTGCTGTTATCGTATTATTTGCCATGATAAATATTTTATCCTTAAATTCATGGCAAAGATTACCTTGCGGAGATTACTTTGGCAAGCGTATTCTGCTGGCCGGACGGAGTTAATCCAGTTTTAATGGAACAGGAGCGGAGTCCACCTTTTGAATCTTACCCGCATCCGGGTCTTCGGCTAATATTCTGTATTTCCCGATTAATTTCTTTATGTCGCCTAAGGCCTCTCTTAGCTGGTCTCTAATAGCAGCTCTCTGCTGATACTGCATCCGAGCCGCATCAAGCCTGTGTTTTTCTAATGCAGCCTGCTGAAAGAGCTGCTCGGCTTCTTCAAGTACGCCTTCAGTTTCCATCAGCTCCTTTTTTATTTGCGGGGTTACTTCATTATTATCCGATACCAATGCTGAAGCTCTAAGACGCGCTCTTTGCAGCTTTAGAGTGTCAACTGTTTCCTGTAATCGGATAAATCTTTCTGCTACCGGATGACGATAGTTTCTTTCTTCGAGGTCGCTAAAGCCGGATGATTTTCGAACATCATCAAGCGCCCTTTCAGCTAAGTCCAGATTTTGCTCGATTGAACGACGCCTTTGTTCCAATTCCATAAGTTTCCTGCGGACGTGTTCAACCTGATAATCATTTTGCCTCGCAACGAACATATCTACCATTTCATTTACTATCAAAGCTGCTTCCTGAGGCTGGCTGCACGTCATAGCTACTTCGAGAAAATCTGTTTCTTCAGGTTCTGTAACATTGAGATTTTTTTGCAAGTCTTCAATAGCAATTACCTGATTCTCTCCAAAGTATTTAAACCATTCAGTTTCTCTAATCTTATCTCTTTGTATTAATTTCATAAGGAAATTTTGCTGCTTCATTAGAATCGCAAGGGAATGTCGAAACTCTTTTTGTTTTTCTCTATCAATTTGAGGGGTTCCGATGACCATTGGGTCGGTGTCCGCGTAAGGCAGCACTTTGATTAGCGCGGTGGCGGTATGGCTCTGTTTCGGCGCTCCCAAAGCCATACCCGAAACAGCACAAAAAATCAGGCAAAATACAAAACAAGTGGGATTGAAATACTTCGATTTCATGGCTCGACTCCTTAAAAAAAGTTTCCTGTTATGTTCCGCCTGCTGTGTTACGAAAATGAATACCCCTGTGTTCACGGGAAATCGCAACTTTTTTAAATCGAGAGTTGCTCAACAGGTTTATTGCTCTTTGTAAAAACACAGGAACGTTAAATAAAATCCAAAATCGGATTCGTTATACGGTTGTGCCGCTCGTATCGTTTATCGTAAAACGGTTGCGTAATTAACTACGACTTACGTTCTACGCAGCCGATACGAGCCGCGAAACCGAAACCGTATTACGTTTTTTCTCAGCATTTCGAGTTTATCAAATGTTCCAATGTTCGTGAAAAACTCAATAAAAGCGAACGTTCTTTTTCCCTTTACGTATTATAACAAGGGGGCCGATTGGGGCTTTTCCTCTCTTCCTTCCTCCGTCGCCTCAGTCTGCTCCCTTTTTTTGTCTAAAAAGCGGGATTAAAGGCCTTTTCTGTCGGCAGAACGTCTGTCTTTTCTCCCTTTAGGCCGATTATCCAGCCTGCCGGCTATGGCAAGCTCACGAATTCCTGCCATCGGGTCATAAAATTTTTCGTTCAAATCAACAGTGTTTATCATCATTCCCGCCCGGTTTTGACTAAGCTGTTTTACAATAACACCGTCCGGCTGTATAAAACACGATGGGTACGGGCTGTAATACCCCGTGGCGTTAGCCATACTCACCCAGAAGCCGTTACTCGCCGCCATGCACTGCATAGACTGACGCATAATATGTGTATGAATACTCGGCCCTTTCTGACGGGCGTTGTAAAACGACTGGAAAATACATTTAACGCTGAGCTTGTAAAGCTCCCGATAAAGCTCCGGGAAACGAACATCGAAACAAATCAGAAGCGAGCATTTAATCCCATTGATATTGAAAGTTACAAAGTGGTCGCCCGGCGTATATTTTCTTGATTCAGCCTTCATACAGAACCGCTTATCGTACCGGTCGTGAATCTTCCCATCAGGGTCTATCAAGTACAGGCAGTTATGAGGTTTGTTCGGATGCGTCAGCGGATGTGTACTTCCAAGAATAATCCACAAACCAAGCTCTTTTGCATACGACATTATTTTTTGCGTCTCTGCTCTTAAAAGCTCCCAGTTGAAACCGTCAAAGTTTGCAAATTCAACACCCGCATATCCACTCAAAGCACATTCGGGAAAATGCACAATATCCGCTTTGGTCTTTTTAGCCTTTCCCAGGATTTCCCGTATCTGTCTGGTGTTACGTTTGATGTGTCTATTTACAGCAAACTGACACGTAGCTATCTTTAATTTCTCAGCCATAGTAATTATTTATTATCACAAACGAACGAATTTAGCAATGATAGCAAGAAAAAAAATTAAAGTGCGGTCCCATAAGATTGTTTGATAAAGATTACAGACCTGCATTTTAGCAATGGATGCTTTTTTTAAGAACCTTTGGGACTTTATCGGCCTGGTAATATTATATAATAGTATTATCAACCTTCGGGTTGGGGAGAAAAAAAGAAGTTGGAGGAGAAAATGACAGCGTTACATAAAAAAAGCGTTTGCAGAGAAGGCTTCACCTTAGTTGAGCTTCTCGCGGTTATCATGATTGTGGCTATTCTTGCTTCGGTGTTGGTGCCTTTGCTCCAGGGCAAGATTGATCGTGCCAAATGGTCCGAAGCCAATTCGACGGCAGGTACTATTAAGACCGCGGTTTCAGCCTATGTAGCTCGGTATGGTGTGTCTAAGGCCCAGGCCGATTTGGTTGGAAAAACACTGGATGATGAAGCGGCGCAAAATGCACTCGAATTTATCGACTCGGATTTAATCACCGTTTATTTTGTTTCCGGTGATTATGAAATTATTTCCATCGATTCATACGGTCACGCTGCTGTAAAGGTAACCGCAAGCCGGGACAACGCCCCCGAAGGTGAAAAGATTTTAAATACCGACGGCTCCTGGCAATGATTGTAATTCGATAGAATTTTTTCAAATTGTTTCATTTTAGCCTTTTAAGGGAAAATGGAAGGATCGGCGGTTATTTTCATTCCTCAGAAATCTTATTGTTAAACAATCTTAAGCTTGACTAATAAGCATGACTCAAAGTACCGTATTACATTTGAACAAGCAAAGCACATAACTAATAAGTAAATTGAGCTATTATAAATGAAGCTGGCGATAATTATAGTTAGCTGGAATGTAAAAGACGAACTAAGAAATTGCCTGAACTCTATTGCACAATACCCCCCTGAGGACGAATTTGAAATAATCGTTGTCGATAACGGCAGCACAGACGGAACCGCAGATATGCTGACTAAGGAGTATTCAAGCGTTAAATTGACAGCTAACGAGAAGAACGCGGGTTTTGCCGGCGGCAATAACCAGGGGATTGAAACCGCCAAGGGTGAATACATTTTTTTGCTTAATCCGGATACAATAATAAAATCCGGAGCGCTGGACTACCTAATCAATTATATGGATAAAAATAAAGATGTAGGAGCTTGTGGACCAAGACTCCGGTTTGCCGATGGAAAAATCCAGCATTCTGTTCGTCGGTTCCCGACAATGCGGGGGGCACTGTACAGACATACGCTTTTCAAATCTTTAGGCATTTTCAAATCTAAATACAATCACTGGCTGATGAAAGATTTCGCTTACGACAAAACCACCGATGTTGACCAGATTATGGGGGCGGCTTTGATGATTAGAAAAAGCGTTCTTGATAAAGTCGGGTATATGGATGACAAATGTTTTTTTATGTATTACGAAGAGGTGGATCTTTGCTACAGGATTAAAAAAGCCGGCTGGCGTATTGTCTTTCTGCCGGACGTTGAAGTTACTCATTTAGGGGGACGTTCCTCAGGCCAAATTCCCGCCGAAAAAACGGCAATGGCAATGAAAAGCCTTTTGAGGTATTTCAAAAAACACCGCAGCAGAACATCTTATTTGCTTTTCATCTGTATTTTTATTCCTGCTTTCCTGATAGGAAAAATTGGTACGATTCTTTTATTTTCTGCCGTCTACGTAATAAGCTTGATTTCCTTTAATTCGAAACAGCGTAAAAAGTCGGCCATCAAATTGAAACTTTCAGCGAAACTGTTGGGTTATAGCTTCCAGCAGGCTGTAAAGCAGTCATTTGTTCATTTTGGCGGTTGAAAGATGCTCGAACCAGGGTGCACTATATCTGCGTTTTTCAATTAATTCCAAAATATAGCCTGCTATTTTTGTGCTGTTAAATTGTTCGTGAGCCCTTTTCATTCCGGCATCGGCTATCATTTTTCTTTCTTTTTCATGCTCAAGATACCAGTTTGCCAAATCGAAGAATTCTTCAATTGTATCAAAGTATTTTAGGTGTACACCATCCTTGAAAAGCAATTCACAATCGGGGAATCTTCTGGCGAGGACAAACGTACCACAGGATAAAAGCCTTATAAGGCGGTCAGAATCATAGAGCTTAACCGGTTCAGAAGCGCTTATACTAAGGCCGATTCGGGCGCCGCTTATAGCATATAGATAATTCATCCCGCCTATTTTAGGCCTGCCCATACAGGCATACAGCCTGGCGTTTTTACGTTTAGCTAATTCAGATATTAACCTTTGGCGAAAGGTTGAGCCGGTATTTACACTATGCTGGACTGTCCCAATCCAAAGTATATCACTTTTCCATTCCTCGCCTACATCATAGCGATGGTCAACATCAGGGTCACAGCAATTGGGCATAAAAACACAGAGTGGGACGCCTGCGTCCCGGTAATCCTGAAGCCACTGTCCGTCATTGGTAGCCATTAAGATATCAAATTCTTTTGCCGTTTCAATTCTTCCCGTATTAAGCTTAGGCCAGGGGTCACCGTCTCCGCCAACAATTACGACATTGGGGACCGCTTTTCGTAACCGGTTTACGGTATTGCCGTCAAGGCATTTACAGAAGCTGACTATAATAATGTCAGGCATGTAATTTTCAGCATAATCAGCCAATATGTCATCGGCCTTTTTCTTGCATAGCAGACCCGATAATTTTCTGCTTTTGAAAGGGCTTAACTGCCTGAGAATATTATTGTAAGAAAGATGTCGCACATCATTACCAAGTCGAACAAAACCTTTGGCTAATTTCGGCACCTGGTCAAGAAACATTTTGACTGATTTATGGCTTGTGTCCGAAATTATTAATATCTTTTTCATTTGCCCAGTTCGTTCTTGTCCGAGTGAAAGATGGAAAATGTACGTAGAAATCTTCGTAAATAAGACATATTAAAAGGTTCGCATTTGGAAGCGATTAAAAAATGATGTCTTGATAGTTTATACTTCTTTCTTACTAAAAGATATTTGCCAATTCTGGAATGCAGTCTTGCTTTAAGTTTTCTGGGCAGAGTGTTACTGTTCTGTTGGATTATCTTACTGAAGATTTTCAACATATCTTTTTCCCAGAGGCCAGAGCCATGAAAAATGGCGTTTTGTCCGTGCATCCTGTATTTGACAAGCGGCTCGGAAATAAAATGGAAGTTATACTTTTGTGAAATGGTAATCAGAAATTTGTAGTCAACAGCAAAATTAAGTCTGGCATCAAAGCCGATTTCCTGAGCGATTGTCCTTTTTAATATTAAACTTTGGGGACATATAAAGTTTCCCCATAAGAGTTCATAAAAAATGTTACCGTTTTTTTTCTTATTATCTATCTTGTATCGTCGGCTCCACAGCAAGCCCGTATCTTTGCCCTCGGCATTTATTATATATGCATCGGACCAGACAACAAGGTTGTTGTTCTGATTTAAGAATTTCATCTGCTTCTCGAGTTTGTCGCAA
Organism: Sedimentisphaerales bacterium; assembly: GCA_016930645.1. Taxonomy (GTDB): domain Bacteria; phylum Planctomycetota; class Phycisphaerae; order Sedimentisphaerales; family Anaerobacaceae; genus JAFGGH01. The sequence continues at coordinate 7,198 of JAFGGH010000060.1, read as the reverse complement.
AGCCAGAGGTCATCGGAAGCAGCTATTGCTATATACTGCCCTTCTGCAATTTCCAGTGCTTCATTCAAAGTCTTTGCGATGCCCCGATTCTCACTGTGGTATACCGCCTTGACCCTTGGGTCTTGATTAGCGTAGTTCTCAATAATTTTCTTTGACCTGTCTCGCGAGCTATCATCGATTATGATCAGCTCAAAGTCGCCGAAGGTCTGGTTCAGAACACTTTCTATTGACTCAGAAAGGTAAACCTCATGGTCGTAAGAAGTCATGACTACACTTACACAAGGCATCACAGTAGTCTGCTCCTTAACCATAAATGCATCTTCTGTTTTCTTTACCTGCTCTACTCTAACAGATATTATTGGAGTCGAAACTAAAAAAGACTGTAATAACTTTCGTAAATAAGAAGCCTTAAAAGGATTTTGCCTGAAAGCTTGCCACAAATAGTATCTTGAGAATTTACGCCGGTTCCTTATGAGAAAATGCTTGCTTAGCCGGTAGAAAAGCTTGGCCTTGAGTTTCCGGGGTATAATTTTATTTTGTTCCCGTGTTACCTTTGTGTAGATCTTGATCAGGTCTTTAATCCAAAGTTGCGGATTCTTGCTGATAACGTTGTTATCATGAATCCTGTATTTAACAAGTGGTGCAGGGATGAAGTAATATCGAAAATTTTGTGCAAGGTCGATAACAAACTTGTAGTCGTCGGCATAAATCAGGGATGTATCAAATTTTATCTTTTTCGTGATATCTCTTCTAAGCATTATGCTTTGAACACTTACGAAGTTACCCTGTAATAATTCAAGGAAAATATCACCACTTTTTTTCCTTTTTTTAGCCCCGTATCGCTCAGTCAATAAGATTCCTTTCTCTTTACCTTCGGCGTCTATTATGGACGCATCAGACCAGACTATCAGGTTCTCGTCTTGACTTAATATTTCTAATTGCTTTTCTATTTTATCTGGTAGCCACAAGTCATCACTATCAAGAAAGGATATGTATTTACCTTTTGAGTTTTCTATCCCAAAATTCCTAGCACTACTGATACCTTTCCGGGGATTACGTAAATAGTGAATCCTGCCGTCTTTGATTATTGTAATACACTTTTGAGTATCATCGGTTGAGTTATCATCAATTACCAACACTTCAAAATCTTTAAAAGTCTGATTTTGTACACTCTGAATGGCTTGAAGAACAAGCTCGCAACGATTGTATGTTGGTATTATAATACTAACCATGGGCATGAGACTAATTTCCTCAGTACATGCGGACAGAAACCCTGTTAAATTAAAAGAATGAGCATTTTTCTCTATCGCCACCTTTCTATCCTGACGGCTTCCAAATTCTTATCAGCCAACAGCTTATTAAAATATTCGATGGTACTCTTCAATCCTTCCTCTAACTGTATTTTGGGTTGCCAAGATAAGACTTTTTTTGCCAATGTAATATCCAGCGGATATTATTGCGGCTGCGAAGCAAAGGCCAGCCGGCAAAGAAGAGAATAGCAAATGTTATAAAAACTAATGAATTAAACTGCATAAATGCTTAACCTGAATCAGAGACTATGAAAGTATTACTTCTCCTTTACCAGTCTGCGGTAAAATTTCCCGAGTTTTCTTCTGATGAAATTTTTGTCGCCGACTCTCTTTACAGCCCACTTGGGAAGCATCTGCACTTTCGATTCCTTAAAAGGAAAGAGGTGCCAGGGTGATTTGCCGTATCCCCTGATAAAGATCTTTCCGTCGAATCCACAGAAGATATACGTGATAAAGGACTGATCTGTCCACATTACGGCGACCGAATTGTCAGCAATGCCGAATTTGTCGAAGTACTTTTTATCGACGTATATTGCATTGCCTTTTGTTGTTGCTACAAGCTCATAACCTTTCGAGCGGGCTAATTTCGTAAGCGACAAAAGACTGCACCCTTGTGTGATAGCGTGATCTTTTCCCTGCACGAATTCAACCTCTTTAGGTATTGTTGGATTAAATTCGATTACTGCGCATTTTGGTCTGTATTTCCTGACGGCATGCCAGATATGGTAATCGTTGCCGTCAACGTCAATACTTAGTAAATCAAAATTTTGCGGTATTGGCGTCTTTTCAAGGATTTTGTCAAGATTGTCATCGTCGCCAAAACCTACAAATTGGTTGAGCATCACAACCTTGTTGTTTCCTTCAAAGGTTTTCTTCAGGTCCTGAAATCTCTTTGAGGAAGCTTCGATTAATACCGCCGAATAATATTTATCTGTAATTAATGTGTAAGTATTGCTTGCTCTTTTACCGTCCCAGCTACCGAACTCTACACACCACTTATCATTATCACCGATTACTTCGAGAACTTTTTCAATAATACCGTCTTCGCCGTGCTGTGAAGTCTTATTATAAGCGTAAGACTGAAGCCAGTTGTTATCTGTGGTTGTTTTATTGTTCATCGTTTATATCTTTATTGTGTGTTCTTATAATATCGTTTTTTATCTCGAAAGTCCAGTCAAGCTGTCGGTTTAAAACATAACCTTTTAACATTTCTATTGTTGGATAGCCGCCTTTGCCGACGAAACATCTTGCATCATCAATTAAAATAACATGTTCTTTTATTTTTTCGTGGTTTAAGACACATTCAAGCTCCTGTTCGATAGGGCTGTCTAAGTCGCCTTTTGTGGTTGAGCCGCCTGAGTAATGTGCGTCCAGCCAGAAAAGGCAGCTTTGGTGTATACCCTTCATTAGTTCAGGCAGGACTTCACCGCTTTGACCGTGAATGATTTTAATATTAGGGTAGCCGGCGAATCGTCTTTTTGCACGCTCTACGTGCGGTCCAGACAGCTCGATTGTATAAATATTTTCAATATAAGGCATAACAGCATAAACCATTTTCCCTTTGTATGTACCGGTTTCGATGAAGATTTCCGGTTTGAATCGTTTAATATAATCTATTACTGTCTGCTGTTTGCCATAGTTCGGCATCGGTCCGGTTGCTCCGGCTTGCTGCCATTGAATATATTTCTTTTTCAGTTGTTTTCCTCTGTGGACACGTGCGATAGTTCCTATAAAGGTCGTTCTTTCAATAAAGTGCTTAAAAGGTTCTTTAACCATAATTTTTGACAATCTCCGTTTGTTCGAGCTGTCTGACTCAGGTTTTTATCAGCTTAAAGTAATCCCTGCCGCAGCCGGGACCGCTCGGCTTATTCGCGGAAACGTAATCTGTGTCCAGGCGATAACCCTGGCGGAACTTTTCATTCAGGACCTCAACGGTCAATTCATCATTGCCGTCGAATGTATTTTTTGTGCTTGTATTTACCATATTTACCTGAATTGCGGAAGCGCATAATTCCTGAAAAAACATTTTTGGGGGCAATTTACCGAAATTACGCTGGCACCAGCGACAGGGCCAGGACTCCAATGTGTTCGGGCTGAAAAAGAAACCGAAACGCTTTAGAACTTTTCTGCGCATCTTCCAGGGCAGAATCTTCACAAGACTTGATTCGGGAGAGAAAAACTTTTGGGCAAATTTGTTATCACTCATTGTATTATGTAGAAATTCTTTTACCAGAGACGTTCTGTAAAAGGTACAGCAAAGCTCGAAAGGATATTTGGTGTGTGGAGTTTTGCCTTTTGTCCAGTCGAGAAAATAAACATTCTGCCCGTCAATTTGCAGCGTATCGATTCGGTCGTTGCTGTTTTCGAGAGACACAGGATTAAATCGCAGTGTAAATCCGAAAATGTCGTCTTTCACCTTTTCGAAGGTTTTATCTATAAGTGCGAAATCCACCTTGTCAAAGAAAACAACATCATCGACGCCGAACAGAATATACTTTGACTGGACCTGTTCGATAACACCGAGAATATCACTGTGAAAGTCACTTTCCCTGATTACGATAGCTTCCGGATATTGATTGAATACGTCGGTATATTGTTCGGTAAACAACTCTTGTTTAAATATTATGTAAGTTTTAATAAGCTCCCTGGGAAACTGCGTATATAAGCTTCTCAGGTAACCCTCGAGTTGAAGAGGACGGTTCTTTGTAAACACTATGTTGGCGACTTCAGCGACCATAAATTTCGTTCCCGGAATCTTACGTAAGGCATAAACGGCTTTTAGGATTCGACCGGAACCCAACAGCCTGTAAGTGTGATAAATTACACGATAAGACGTTTTTTTTCAAGCTCAAATGACAGCAATGAAACCTTCGTAATATTCAATCCCTGTGTATTTGACGGCAATTTTGCTGTCTATCTCTGGTAAACAAAGCCTCAAAAGTGTATTATATTGTTATTATGGAAGCCCGGGAACAGATTTTAGATTTGCTTGAAAAAAACAGCAGCGAAGCTCTCAAAAGGGCACGCCGTTGCTTGATATTGCAGCCCGGAGCGATCGGAGACTGCCTTCTTACTCTGCCTCTGGCACATTTCATAAAACGCAACTTAAAGGTAGGTGCTGTGGATTTGATCGCCAGGGGTGAATATGCCGGCTTCCTGCCCGGCAGAAGTTGTATTGATTCGATTAGAACTATTGACTCGGTCAATATGCACAAGCTTTTCTTGGCCTGCGATAGTTTCGAAGTGGAGCAGAACGATGAGCTTATCGACTTATTCGCTGGTTTCTGTTATGTTGTCAGTTTTATGGGAAAAGCGGACAGCGACTTCGAGCGTAACCTTATTTTTACAGTGAACTGCAGCAACAGCTCAGAAGTGATACTCCTGGAACAGATACCGAGCATATTTGAGAACGAACATATAAGCGCCGGACATATTAAAAATTTTATTCTTCAAAGCGGTTTGAAAACTACCGCGGATAATTGTTCTTTCGAAGGCCAGTTAATAAATGTTCTGCATTCGGACATTACGGCGGGACGTGATATATTAAAAAGTTTTGGCATTAAAGATAAAAACACATTGATTATAATGCACCCCGGCGCAGGCAATATAAAAAAATGCTGGAATCTCAGTAACTATATATGTCTTGCAAAAACCCTTCAACGACAAGGCAAACAGGCTGTATTTTTGCTCGGCCCTGCCGAGCTTGAAAAGTTTTCAAAAGCCAGGCTTGATTCGATAAGCGATACTGCTGTTACATTGACCCAATTGTCTCTTACCGAAGTGCTGCAGGTTATTTCCTGCGCTGATTGCTTTATTGGCAATGACAGTGGTATTACTCATTTGGCGGCGACACTGGGAATTAAAACTGTCGCCCTGTTCGGTCACACAAATCCGAAGGTTTACAGGCCGCTCGGCCCGGATGTGACGGTAATTCAAAATGAAAACGTTGAATTTGCATCAGCACCGTCTGTCGAAATGCAGCAAAAAGTTCTCGAAGCTCTCGATTCTTAATTGTCATTTCGAGCGCACCCTGCACCATATGGTGCAGGGGTAGTGGAGAAATCTGCTTAAAAGTAGATTTCGATTTGCGGCTCTTCGTTACTGGTTTTTGCACGAAATCACCAAAACACTAATTCACCAAATATTTTTCACATTTCCTTCGTGAGTTTGTGTTTTTGTGTTAAATATACTCTTGATTTACAATCGTTGCATAATAAAAAGTAGGAGACGGTGACCCCCCAAATATTTCGTTTTAGCTGGCCAGGCCGTCTCCTTAGAAGAGGAGGAGAGAAAATTCCGGTTATATTGTCGGCATGGCGATTTTTGCCGCCCTGCCATATAAAGTATAACGCGTATTTGACGGCCTCCAAATTTTGATGAGAGAAAAATTTTGGTTAGTCTTCTTCGGTTAAATCGTAGCACTGGCCAGGGCCTATAATATCGGGATTGTGTTTTCTCTTCAGTAGAAATGTCCTGATGTCTGTGCACAGGTGGCATTTGCCGGCATATAATTTTTTGGTTTTGTACCCCATTTTTCTCGCTTGTCTGATAAGTCCTGCCGGGCCGGACTCGAAAAGGACCTTGAGAATTTCCATTTTTCGCGGGTCGAATTGTCGCCACTTCTCATCCAGCGGCATATCGTTGACATTGCCGATTATTATCCCGCTGCATGTCCCGCTAAAGACATTGCCGAACGGGTCGATATGGACGCCTTTTGCGGCGAGAAATGTTCTTTTGCAGTTAAGCCCACTTAGCTGGTCTATGGTTTTCGATGCGGTTAATTCTGCTATTCTTCCCGCCGCCCTGCCAGTCGTTCGTATGGGGTAATCAGCCAGGGCCTTTAGATAATTTTTCTCTTTCTGCTTTTTGCTGATTTGTTTCATCTGCACCGGCTCATCGACGTATTTCCTCCAGTGGACCAGTACGCGTTCAGCGCCGAGTATTTCTATTGCGTGATTTGCCAGGTTCTTCACCACTTCGAGATCGACATATTCCAGGTGGAACGGGTCGGTGCTTATTTTCAGCCTCTTTAATCCGAGTTTATCGAGAGTTCTTAGCCTGTCTTTTATGACTGTGTCGCTTGTCGCCCAGCAGCCGTTGGTCTCAATCAAATCAACCAGGCCGAGATTCTGGATTTTACCCTGTTCGAGGATTTCGCAAAGCCGGTCCCAATAGAGAAACGGCTCGCCGCCTGTAAGATGAATTTTGCCGTATTCACCCGCCAGCTTTTTGACTGATTGCCACGCACCAATTGCTGTTTCGACAGACATCAGGCCGTCCTTTTCAGGCCCGCAGCAGTAATAGCAAAACTCGCAGGCAGCGTCGCATTTATAGCTGAGCATCAAGCCGGCGTTCCGCCATAGCTTGAGCTTGGGGCTGCTTTTGACCTTTGTCTGGTTGTATATGTTCTCTTTAAGTTCAGTCATATTCTTATTTTAATCGCAGATTACATTGATTAACACTGATTTTTAAGAGCTATTTTTATTCAAAAATTGGGTTCGCCCGCCTTCTCCCGATACCAGCCATAGGCTGGTAAAAATCGGGATTCGGCGGGTAAATCCGCCTGAGGCGGACAAGATTTTGGGTTCTGATATTCACTTTTGAAAGCCAATCTAAAGCCAATTATTGGCTTTAGATTGGGTTCGTTTGGGTTCGTTTTGGCTTTGAATCTTTGTTTTTGGGCTAAAAACGGGGGAAATTGGGTTCGTTTTGCATAAAAAGCAACCACGGATTCCACGGATTTCCACGGATTTTTTAAAATAGCCACATCCGTCTTCGCCCTGCGGGCTACGCCGAGACAGGAAGGCACAAAAACATATAGCCACATAAAGCACATAAGACACAAAAATATCATAATAGATTTATATAACATCTTACTATACATATAG
>JAFGGH010000059.1 GCA_016930645.1 Sedimentisphaerales bacterium | reverse complement strand
ATATTGAAATATCGCGAGCAAATCTGATGCCGACAGCCGAAGCCGCAACAGGCATAAAGCGAACACTAAAACTTAAATTGCTCTAAACCTGTTCTCGTATTTTGCTTTATCTTCCTGATATTTCAATTTGACTTTTAAGAAGAAATATTTTACGTTTATGTTTTCTTAACTACATATTTAAGGAGATATGCTGAAAATGATAAGATACATTTCTTTTATTCAATGTCTGCTTGTATTTTCAAGTATTTCTTTTTCTGCAGAATACATTAGTGTAGTCAACCCGGGATTTGAAGAACCGAATGAAGGTAAAATTTCCGATGATTTCAGCCGTATTCCCGGCTGGAGCCAGTATTACACGACAGATTCCGGTGTTGAAGTATCAAATCCGTCGGCGGGTATGTATCGTGGATTCGGCCAATCATCGGACGGTATGATATATCAGCTTCTTGATGAGAAAATTTTGGCGGGAACAAAATACACTCTCATTTTTGACGGTGCTAATACTTACGAAGCAAGCGTTATCACGGCTGAATTTTATTATTTGTCTGATCCTGAAGACCCGTCCTCAAAGGTGGTTATTACAAGCAAGGATTTCGAGCTGACCCAGCCTCTGGATGTGTGGATACATGATTTAGTTTTGGAGTTTACAGCGGATGCGGACCAGGCTTACATCAATCAAAAGCTCGGTATTCAGTTTATCTGTAATTCGGGCTGGTTCGGTATAGATGAAGTTCGGGTGGAAAAAAGCACAAAGGAAGCGGAAGTGAAAGAACCTGCCTGTGAGGAAGAAGAAAAAGGCAAAGACGGGGTCATAGACACGGACACAGGAAAAACTGAAATCCCGGAACATTCGTCTGAAGAAAAAGAAGAACCTAAGGGACTAAAGAAACTGGCTTTATTGCTTTTACAATGGCTGAACGAATAAATTTTATAAAGCTATAATTGATATCTGAGGCTTTGAGCGGTAAACAGTTCCTCTTACTTCAAAGAAACACCTTGTTTGGTAGGTGTGGTTATTTTAATTGTTCCATCTTCGTTGAAAACAAGGCGGTCAACACAAATACACCTGCGGTAGTTGTTTTTGGAAAGCTCCATTGTGTGATAAAAGATATACCAATACTCCCTGAATTTTATAATGGAGCCGTGAGACGTCCAGCAGTCAACGGGAGTCATTACCTTACCCATATATGTGAACGGCCCCATCGGGTCATCCGAGATGCCATAGATTAATGTCGAATCGGAAGCCCAGCCGTTTGAATATAACATGTAATATTTACCTTTATACTTAAATACCCAGGGTGCCTCGCCGAATACGCCGTCTCCGCCGAATTTCTTCTGGATATTTTCTTTGATTTCGGGATTATCCTTCCATTTGAGAGTAGTTCCCTCTTTGTCGATAATCTTTACTTCGTGCAGGTCGCCTTTTCGTTCAATCATATTTTCTTTTAATTTTACGATTCGCAGTTCGCGGCAGCCGAAGTACAGATAAGCCTGGCCGTCATCATCAATGAAAACAGCTGGGTCAATTGGTTCGGGTCCGGCGAAAGGCTCTATCGCGTTATCGATAAGCGGCTTGCCGATAGCGTCCTTAAACGGGCCGGTAGGCTTGTCGGATACAGCTACGCCCATTTTGGTGCGCTCCACCGGATAATAAAAATAGTATTTGCCGTCTCGTTCTGCGCAATCAGGCGCCCATGCCCATTTGTTCGCCCAGCTTATGTCGTCGAGACTGAATATCGCGCCGTGGTCGGTCCAGTTTTCCAGATTGTCCGAAGAAAAAACGTGCCAATCGACCGTGTCGAAATAATTGGCGTCGTTGGTATCGTGAGTGGTGTAAACATAAACTCTGCCGTTAAAAACATGCGCAGCCGCGTCGGCGGTATAGATATGTTTGATAATGGGATTTTCAGCGACGGCAAAGCTGCATATTAAACACAGAATAAAAAATACAGTTAATTTTTGCATGTTGCGACCTTTACGAACCAGCATAAAACTCTTGCTATTTATACGGCATTCATTTATATAATATGATAAGTCGAAACAGAAGGCAATCAATTACAGGTCGGTTTAAGATAATCACTATTTTTGAAATTTCCTTGGTGTATTTGTATGGCTGATACGATTAGCGGAATACTTAAGTGCATAAACAGGCAGCAGTTTGCGGTCAGACTGGCTGATAAGTCTTATCGGCGTGAGCCTGCTGAAATAATGGTTAATCCGGATTTAGTCCGCAGATTTGCCCTGATTGAAGGAGCGGCTGTTACCGGTCAGGTTGAACCCGGCAGGGGTAAAAAAAAGATGGTGTCGATAGAGACACTTGGCGGAATGAAGCCGGAAGATTTCGGTAAGCGTTCGAGGTTTTCGGATTTGGTGGCTATCGACCCGCATGAACGATTCGACCTCAGCCTGTCCGGCCAGGAGAGTATGCGGATAATTGACCTCATCTCACCTATCGGCAAAGGGACTCGTCAGCTTATTGTATCACCGCCAAAAGCCGGTAAAACGGTATTGCTTGAACAGCTTATCGATGCGATACATCGATGCTCGCCCAAAAGCCGAATTATTGCGCTGCTGGTTGATGAGCGGCCTGAAGAAGTTACTCATTTTAAAAGAGCGACAACCGGTGCAGAAATCGTCGCAAGTACGAGTGATAACAGCGCAGCCGAACATGTGGCTCTTGCCAATTTAATACTCGCGCATGTCCAGGCAGAATTAGAATGCGGCCATGAGATTGTGCTGTTGATAGACAGCCTGACAAGACTTGGAAGGGCGTTCAATAGTATGGGCAGACGAGGAGCACCGAGAGGTCACACAATGAGCGGAGGACTGGAAGCCGGCATAATGGAAGTGCCGAGGCGGCTGTTCGGTCTGGCGCGGGCGGTTGAAAACGGAGGCTCGGCTACTATCATCGCGACATGCCTGATTAATACCGGCTCACGGATGGACCAGATGATATTCGAGGAATTCAAGGGAACAGGCAACAGCGAGGTTGTCCTGTACCGCTCACTTGCCGAAGCGAGAATCTTTCCGGCGATTGATATACCGGCCAGCGGCACCAGAAAAGAGGCTAAACTGTACAGCGACAATCACAACAAAGGCCTCGTTACATTACGACGAGTCTTGTCGGGTTACGGCCAGAGAGAGGCGATGGATTGCCTTTTCAAATTGTTAAAGCAGTATCCTTCCAACAGTGAGTTTCTGGAAAGTATGTGTGCCGGGGCCGAGTGAATATGTCCGGAGATTACAAAATAAAAAAGCTGACAGATTGCAAATGGGCAAACCTCTTTGAAGTAACGTATAAGGATAAAAACGGCGCTGAAAGAAAATGGACGGTAGCCTCTCGAAAAGATAGTCCTATCGCTGGTGCGGCTCAGCCTGACGCGGTGGTGATAATTCCAATCATAGAAACGCCGGACGGCAAAAGGCTTGTTATTACGAAAGAGTGGCGGGTGCCGATTGGAGATTTCGAATATGGCTTCCCGGCAGGCCTGATAGAGAATGGCCAGTCTATTGAGCAGGCTATAAAAGACGAATTGAAGCAGGAGACAGGTTTGGATGTTGTTAAGATTAGACACATTAGCAAACCTGTTTATTCATCGCCTGGCCTGACGGACGAGTCCTGCTGTATGGCGATAGTCGAAGCGACAGGGCGGGTAAGCGATAAATTCCTGGAAGATTCCGAAGATATTGAAACTATTCTGATGGATGTTGAGGATGTAAAAAATCTTCTCGACTCGGACAAAAAAGTCTCCGCTAAGGCCTGGGGGATTTTGTATAGTATCACACAAACCTGTAAAATTGAATAAAGGATTAAGAACATGGAATCGAAAACTCTGTCGTTTATATGGCTCATTTTGATTTTGAATCTTTTCTGTGCAGTAGGTTTGGCGGCTAATCCGGTTGTTACTCACAAATACACCGCGGACCCGGCGGCGATGGTTTATGACGGAATGGTTTATCTTTATACCGGCCATGATGAAGCGCCTAAAAATCTCCATACTTATAGAATGAACGAATGGCTTTGCTTTTCCTCTGGCGATATGGTGAACTGGACCGAGCATCCCGTGCCGCTTTCGGTAAAGGATTTTTCATGGGCGAAAAAAGACGCCTGGGCCGCACAGGTTATACATCGCAACGGAAAATTTTACTGGTATGTAACGGTGGAACACAAAACCATACCGGGCAAGTCTATCGGCGTTGCAGTTTCGGATAGTCCAACCGGGCCTTTCAAAGATGCCCGCGGCTCGGCGTTGATTACCAACGATATGACAGCCGCTGTGAAAATAAGCTGGGACGACCTTGACCCGACAGTGCTCATTGATGACGACGGCCAGGCATATCTGTTCTGGGGCAACAGGCAGTGTTATTACGCAAAGCTGAAGGAAGATATGATTAACCTCGATGGGCCGATTCATGCCGTTGACCTGACACGTTTCGAAGAAGCTCCATGGCTCCATAAGCACGGCGGCTGGTACTATCTGTCATATGCCTCTGGCTTTCCGGAAAAGACTGCTTATGCGATGAGCAAAAGTGTCACCGGGCCGTGGGAGTACAAAGGAATTTTAAATGAGGTCGCGGGTAACAGCAATACCAACCATCAGTCGATTATCGAATACAAGGGCAAAAACTACTTTATTTATCACAACGGCTCGATTCCGCGTGACGGCGGCAGCTATCGCCGTTCGGTCTGCATCGATTATTTGTATTATAATCCCGATGGTACAATTAAGAGGATTATTATGACATCGGAAGGCGTCAAACCTGCGAAATAGTTACCCAGCGGTGAACTACAGATGGGAATAATGGGCGATACAGGACTTGAACCTGTGACTTCCTGCGTGTAAAGCAGGCGCTCTAGCCGACTGAGCTAATCGCCCTGAAGCGACGCATTTTAGTATTTTTCATCTCTTGCGTCAACGCCTCATTGCATTTATATTAGCCAAACATTTTACGCCGTTTGAGAAATTGAGGTTTGATTATGGAAGTTATCGAAGCAATTAAAAACAGGTATTCGTGCAGAGACTACAAAGACATACCAGTCGAAAAGGAAAAGCTCGAACAGATAATGGAAGCGGCGAGACTGGCTCCATCGGCGAGAAATAAACAAAGCTGGCGGTTTGTCGTTGTAACCAAAAAGGCCGTTAAAGAAAAAATAGTCGAAGCTGCGAACAATCAGAACTTTCTGGGCAAAGCTGCTGCTATAATCGCAGGTTGCAGTATCAGTAAAGACTCGATGCGCTGCGGCCAGAGAGTGGCGCCGATTGATTTAGCTATAGCGATGGACCATATCTCACTTCGGGCAACGGAGCTTGGGCTTGCGACCTGCTGGATAGGCTCATTTTATCCTGACAAGGTCAGACCGATTTTGAGTATTCCGGATGATATTGAAATAGTCGAGCTTATGGCAATTGGTTATCCTGCTGATAAACCCAGGCAAACTGAACGGCTTGATATGGACGAGATTGTCAGTTATGAAAAATGGCGCTTTTAATCGGCGTTAATCTGTGTTAATTTATAACTAAATATCGGGGACGTAGTGTAACGGGATCACGCGGCGGTCGCATCGCCGAAATGGGGGTTCGATTCCCCCCGTCTCCATTTTTTATTTTAGTATTTTACTTTTGCCTAATTGAGGCTGGCGGAGGTAGAAGGGTTGAAGTTTCAACGGATTCTCGAATTGTCCTTTCAGTGCCTTTTGCCGGCCGAGCTTGTAAACGTTTTTAGCCTGTGGCCACCAGTGTTTTTCATCTAAAAAGTTTACTCCGTCAGCCTTAAATTTATCTTTATAATAAACCAGACCTTCACCTAATAGCCGGATTGGGTCATCACCACTGATAAATTGCTCTTTAAAATCTTTTGCTGTTATTAAGATATCGGTTCCGGTTTTTTCGTATTTCGTATTTCGTATTTCGTATCTCGCAATAAAAAACTGGTTTCTTTTGGCATCGAGAATAACAGCGATTTTTGTGTATTGTTGGGCACTATCAGTATCATTGAGATTAGCGGCGATTACATCGAGCGAATCCACAGCAACTATTTTTGAGTTGTTTGCGAGGTTCATTGACTTGGCGAAAGTAACGGCAATTCTCAATCCGGTAAAGCTGCCCGGGCCTACAGATATATAAACGTGGTTTATGTCTTGTGGTTTTTTATCATAGTCTGAGAGCAAATCGCCGATAGCGCCGAATAATTCCGCGCTGTGTTTCATCGGGGCCGAAAATTCTTTTTGCCGGAGAAATTCATCGCCCAAGGCAATGGCCACCGAACCGTTTCGGCCCGATGTCTCCAACGATATTATTAATGGCTTATCCGTGTTATTTTTCATTGATTCTTCACTATTTGCCGATGATAATATGGGACTTGATTATGATATATAATTAATTTTGATAAATCAATTATTCTGTTGCTTATTTGAAAATGGAGGCAGATAAAGGTGGCAAGGATGAGCCGGATACTTAAGACGGAGAGCTTTTGCGGATTTTCTTTTATTTGTTTGCTTTTGTTTCTTTGGGCTGCTGCACCGCTTAGCTATAGCTTGGCGGCTCCTGCTGAAAGAGAGCTTGTGATTGACAATATAGTAGAAAAATGGATTAGCATAGCGAGAGAGCAATATAACAGAGGTCATTACGGCCAGGCGGAAAGCTCTCTTCTTCGAGCCCTTGAATATGAAGTTCATCTCAAGCCTGAGCAAAGCGAGCTTGTTAAAAATCTGCTGGCCAAGGCGCGCAGCGCAAAAACATCGAGAGGGCAGTCTCTTGATAAAATCGAACAAGCCAAAATGCTGGCTGAGCAGGGCAGGCTTCTACAAGCCAAAGCTCGTATATCGGAAGTTATGCGGCAAAAAACCCTCGGAGAGTCCGACCGCCAAAGGGCAATTTTATTTGATAAACATCTTGATGCGCAGATAGCTCGAGAGAAACGATTAATGACCGAGCTTTTCAAAGAGAGCAAGGAACATTACGATAAGGGTGAATATGAACAAGCACGGGATGGTTTTGTTAAGGTAGCTCAAAGCGGTTTGTATGAACCGATGTTCGGCACTTCTGCGGAGGATTATCTCGCCAAAATAAGAAATCTGGGTGAGCAAAAATCATCAAATAAAGAAAAATCAGAATTTAAAATACAACTTTGGCCCTGGGTTCGGAATGAGGAAAAACAAAAAGAAGTTCCACAGGAGGTTGTTGATTATCCGCCAAGGCGGCAGCTGGCGGTTGAACCGGATAATATTGCGGTAATAAAGGAAGATGATTCGCAAATTGATTTTATTGAAGAACAGCCTGAGCAAGTCAGCGGAGATAATATTAAACTCAGCTATGTTAAGGCTGTTGTTTTAGATGCCGAAACCAGAGCGACGAGTTACGCGGGGCGTTCTGAATTTAATCAGGCGTTATCAATTATTGAAAATGCCCGCAATACCCTCGACAAATACAGCGATAGCCTGGATGAACGGTCGTTTATACAGTATAAAAACAGGCTGGAGGCGCTGGAGACGACAGTTGTTGAGCAGAAACAGCGATGGACCCGGCGCTGGGATACCAAAGTCAGCGATAATTGATATCAAACCTGACGGATTCGCCTTAAGAAAGATTCATTTCTTACCGATTTTCCCTGTTAAAAACGGGCTTATATAAGGATTTTTACGCCCTGTAAGTCTGATATAAACAGCTACGACAGCGACATTGAACAAATTATATAGGACCGGCGTACCAATAGGGTTATTGTGCTATTTACATGGATTTTTTGCTTGCAAAAATTACTCAATTCGGTTAAAATAATGACTGCCAAGGGTAATAGCATTCTAAGACTGTGGGTGGTTTTAGGAAGGTGGGTAAAACTTGTGCTTTTAATAACTTTTCCTTATTTTCTAAGGAGGACAGTGTTTTGGAAAGAGTAAGACACTTATTTAAATCTAATAGCGGAAAAACCCTTTTGTGTTTCCTTGTTCTGGCTGTGATTCTATCTTTGCTGGGGCCGTCAGTGGCTTTGTCGGAAAACGGCGAGATTGACCGTCAGAAGATAGTTCACCAGGTGGTGGACAAATGGATGCAGATAGGTTTGGAACAGTATGACCGAGGCTATTATAAAGCTGCCGAACGCTCATTTCTAAGAGCAAAGAGCTTTGAGGACCACCTCGATGCAGCCAAGAGAAGTCAGCTTGAGGAGTTGCTTGAGAAAGCCCGCATCGCCTCAGATGGTGTTGACAGGGTTGAAACTAATCTTGCTCAGGCTCGACTACTTCTTGCCGAGGGTAACACTGCCCAGGCAAGAGCTCTTTTGGAAGTGATTAAAGATAGTCCTTACCTCAGCGATGAGCAAAAAGCCGAAGTTCAACAGTATCTTACGGTTGGCTCGGACGAGTCAACGATACGTCAGGTACAGATAGCCGATCTGTATAACCAGAGTGTTGATTATTATAACACCGGACAGCTTGAAAAAGCACGCCAGGGATTTCTCGAGGTATCTTTAAGCGGCCTAATGGTAGCACCCCAAGGCGGCAGGGCCGAAGATTACCTTGCGAAAATCGACGCTGAGCTGATGAAACGGGCGATGAAGGAAGGTAAGCCGGAATCGGCAGAAATCACTACAGGAGAAAAAGGATTATTCGAAGCAACAGACCAGACTTCCGTAGGTATTGGATTAAGCTCGAAAACTGAGCCTGAGATTACTGTTGCTTTACCGGTACAACCTCAGGAGGTAACAACTACCACTAAGGCTGAGGACGGCGGCTATATAGAGGTTATAAAACAGAAACAAAGCATTCTGAAATCACACGCTAAGGCTGTTGTCCAGGACGCAATGGCAAAAGCCAGAAGCTATATCCAGGAAAATGATTTTGAGCAGGCAAAGAAGGCTCTGGATTATGCGCAGTCAATAGTCAACAAAAACCGTCTGCATCTTGGTGAGGAACTTTTCGAGCAGTACAGCAGCCAGCTTCAGCAGCAACACAGGCAGGTTGAAGATGCACAGGCCGCCTACACAAAAGATCTGGCACAACAGCAGCGGATTAAGGCGGACGTAGAGCAGAAGAGAATTCGTGATGATATGGAGCAGGCAAGAAAGACAAGAATTGAAGAGCTGATGGAAAACGCAAAGGCTTATCAAAAGCAGCAGCGTTACGAAGAGGCTCTTGGCCAGTTAGAGAGTTTGCTTAAGATAGACCCATTGAACGACCATGCCTTGATTTTAAAAGATACGCTTACTGATACAATCTCTTTCCGCAGACAGCTTGAGGTTATAAAAGAGCGGGAACATGAAAGGACAAAACTGCTCCTGGAGACGAGTAAAAGTGAAATTCCTTATGCTAATGAACTTGTCTATCCAAAGAACTGGCTTGAAATATCAGCAAAAAGGGCACCTGAGGAGGCGATTGGGAGAGACCCTGAGACAGCGGCTGTTTATAAGCAGCTTGATGAATCTGTTGATTTATCGGCTCTTAACCGGGATATGCCGTTAAGCGATGCTATAGAGGTTTTAAGAACCTCGGTCGATCCTCCTCTGAAAATATTTGTTAACTGGCGGGATTTATATGACAACGCCGATATTGAAAAAACAACTCCGATTGATATGGATCCCATATCATCAATCAAGCTTAGTGCGGGACTGAAACTTTTGCTCGAAGCCGTATCAGGCGGATTCGCGGATTTGGGGTATGGAGTTGAAAGTGGAATTATCACAATCGCAACAGAAGAGTCAATCCCAAGTGATATGGTAACACTGGTTTATGACGTCAGTGATTTAATAGGAAGGCCTGCCGAATACCGTATCAGCCAGCAAACCGGACGAGGAGGGGGAGGCGGTGGAGGTGTTAGCGATGTTGGCGGCGGTTTTGATGATTCCGGTCAGGATGAAGATTTAGGTTCTGAAGAGATGAGAACCCAACGGACAGGGCGAGTCGGCGAGTTAATTCTGTTAATACAGGACACAGTGGCTCCTGACAGCTGGTTTGAAGTCGGTGGTGACGGAACTGTTACACAATACGGTGGGAAACTGCTCAGCGTACGCCAGACCGCGGAAATACACAACGAGATATCCGCTCTTCTTAAAGAATTACGCAAAGCCCAGGGCTATCAGATAGCGATAGAAGCAAGAT
The DNA here is from genome assembly GCA_016930645.1 of Sedimentisphaerales bacterium. Classification (GTDB taxonomy): domain Bacteria; phylum Planctomycetota; class Phycisphaerae; order Sedimentisphaerales; family Anaerobacaceae; genus JAFGGH01. The sequence continues at coordinate 19,529 of JAFGGH010000059.1, read as the reverse complement.
TCCTCAAGGTAAGGGAGAACTTCCTTGAGGATATTGGTCTTGATATTGATTTTCTGTTTAATCCGGGTGGAAAGTTTAGTCAGATATCTTTTGCACAGAAATCTTTCGGTCTGGCAGCACCGCTGAAGACGGGTGTTGACGGCAGTTTGGCAGGTGCGAGCGCAGATATTGTCGACAGAGTTGTTGCAAGCACCCTTTCCGGCGGTTATGGAACGATTCTTGATGATCTGCAGGTAGCCTTTTTACTTAACGCCACCCAGGCACACGAGGATGCAACCTTAATAAACGCTCCCAAGGCAACGGTGTTAAGCGGTGAGTCGGCTACTTTCCAGTCTCAGAAGTACCTGTATTATGCTGGTGGTATAGATGTAGAGACAAGAGAAAGTACCGGTACTCCTCCAAGAACTTCTTTTAATCTTAATTATGAGGACCGGTCGGTGAACAGCGGAACAACGCTTAATATAACTCCGACTATTGCTTCGGACAAGAAGCATGTTCTTCTCAACATTGAAGTCCAGCTTAATGACTTTTTAGGCTTTAGAAGTCAGTTCATTGATATTCCGGTCGTTGGTGATGTAGGCGGCGGCGGTGGTCAGCTTACTATTGAATTCCCGGAGACCGAAGTTGCCCGCGTCCAAACCCGTGTTAGTGTTCCTGACGGAGCTACATTACTGCTCGGCGGACAAAAACTTGGTGCGGAAATTGAAAAGGAAGCCGGCGTCCCGATTCTCAGCAAGATACCGGTACTTGGCAGGGCATTTAGCAACCGCAGCAAGGTTAAGGACCACAAGATTCTGTTGATTATGGTTAAGCCGACAATTATCTTGAATGAAGAAACTGAGGCTGAAGCGGTTGCGAACCTGAAGAAGAACTTTTAATTGATAGTAAATCGAGGTTATCAGACAATTTTGTGAATATAAGGCGGCAAAAAAGTATATACTGTATTGGAAAATGAAAAGCAATTTGTTCTGGAAGGCAAGAGAGATTTCTAATAATTCTTTCTGTTGTTTTTTGAAAAGAGGGAACGATTATATGAATCGCAAAACATTGTTATTAGCAACGATATTTTTATTATCGTGTTTTAGTTTTACTTTTGGTGCGGATGATTACATGGAAGGCTGCCTCCTTGTCCGGTTTAATTCAAGTATTTCTCCTTCGCAGAGGCAGCAGATACTCAACAACGCAGGCGGCGGAACTATCGTTCGTTCTTATAAGCTGGTTCCCTGGCACCTGGTCGAGCTGCCAGAGGGAACTACTGTCGATTGTGCCCTTAGCCAGTATTCCACCACAAGCGGAATCTACAAGGTCGAGCCTAACTTTAAGAGGTATAAAACTAGGACTCCTAATGATGCCCGATTTGGTGAGCTTTGGGGTATGAGAAATACCGGCCAGACCGGTGGAACTGCAGGAGCAGATATTAGCGCCGCCGACGCCTGGGAATATACAACCGGCGATAGTGAAATTGTCGTCGCTGTTACCGATACCGGTGTGGATTATACGCATCAAGATTTAGCGGCGAATATGTGGATTAATACCGCTGAATACAGTGGAATCGTTGGTGTTGACGATGATGGTAATGGATACATAGATGATATTTACGGCTGGGATTCCGCAGGTGCCGACCCTGCTGATTTGACTGATGCTGACGGCGACCCGATGGATACTTATGGGCATGGTACGCATGTATCAGGCACAATTGGCGCTGTTGGAAATAACAGCATAGGTGTCGTAGGAGTGTGCTGGGATGTCAGTATTATGGCGGTCAAGATTTCACCGGATGGGGTGGGATATATGACCCTAGCCGATTCAGTTGCCGGAATCGAATACGCTATAGAAAACGGCGCTGATGTTATGAACGCTTCCTGGGGCGGTTACGGCTTCAGCCAGGCAGAATATGATGTGATTCAAGTGGCCCAGGATAACGGCATTATCTTTGTATCGTCAGCGGGCAACGAGAGTAATAATAATGACACTCTTCCCGCCTATCCGGCCAGTTTTGATTTGGATAATATAATCGCCGTCCTGGCGACCGATGATGAGGATGATATATCTTACTTTTCGAATTTCGGCCAGACGACTGTTGATATTGGCGCACCGGGCGAAGGTATTCTTAGCACCGTTCCTTATAATCTTTATGAAGTTTACGACGGCACGTCAATGGCGTCTCCTCACGTAGCCGGCGCCTGTGCATTCATCCTGTCGGCAAATCCCGACCTTACTTATACAGAGGTAAAAGAGATATTGCTCGATACCGCTGATGAATTAAGCTCTCTTAACGGCCTTTGTGTCTCGAACGGAAGATTAAATCTTGCCGCAGCGATTGAGCAGGTGCTTCTTGACGAGACTCCTCCATCGCCCAATCCTGCAAAATGGGAAAGCTGGGGCAAACCCAAGGCGACAGGGCCTCATCAGGTTGCTATGGAGGCGCAAACAGCAACAGATGACAGCGGCGTTGTTGAGTATCAATTTCAATGTTTGACAAACGGCGATTTTAACAGCCCGTGGCAGTCGAGCAAGTTACATGTAGCGAACAGCCTTGTGCCAGGCACGACTTATGAATTCAGGGTGAGAGCGCGAGACGACAGCAATAACTATACAGGCTGGTCGAAAATACGTTCGGCAACCACGCCTGCCGGTCCTGATGACCCTTGCAGTCCATTCCCCGACCCAGCGCAGTGGCTTATTAACCCAAGAAGGCTTAGCAGCACCAGTGTATGGTGTATTATGTCGGCCAGGCCTGCTGTTGATGAAAGTGAGCCTGTCGAGTATAAATTCGAAGTTTATGTTAATGGCGCAGGTTCCCCGGACCCTGCCTTGAGCGGCGACTGGGATACGAGCGAAGTTTATATGACAGGGCCTCTTTCAGAGGGCTCGTATTATGATTTCAGGTTTAAGGCTCGTGACGCCGTCGGCAATGAAACAGCCTGGAGTGTATTAGCGCGGTTAAGTCTTACCCCGCCGCCGGGAATTATTGAAGTGCCTTTTGATGCGCCGACCGTCCAGGACGCCTTGGATATGGCCAATGACGGCGATACGATTATTATCCATCCGGGCAGATACGTCTGTCCGCCCATACCTGTGGAGAAAAATGTTATTATAAGAAGTACCCAGCCGGACAATCCGGAAATTGTTGAAAGTACAATAATTGATTTCGGAGTAGCAGGCTGGGGCTTTGTTCTAACCGGAAGAGGTTCACAGCCCTATTGCGAGTTAAAAGGACTGACAATCGAAAATTTACACGCCTGGTATGGCACAGGCGGTACACCAACGTATCGTGGTGCAAAGGGCGGCAATGGCTCTTCTGTTGAGAGAGGCGCTGTTACTATGGACGGCGGCCACCTCGTGGAGAATTGTATCATTCAGGATATATGGTTGGCTGCGGGGAATGGCGGCAATGGTTCCGACGGCAATGATGTCAGTTGGCAGAATTGGCCTCAAATGCCTTTAGCAGGCGGTAACGGAGGCAGAGGCGGAGATATTATGGGTGTTGGAATCTTCGTTACAGGCAACCCCGTTGGGAATAATGCCATAATCAGGGGTACTACAATAAGAGATTGCTATGGGTATGCCGGTAACGGCGGCAACGGCGGCAGGGGCGCCAATGCGCCGCAACAGGCGACAATTGACAATGCAGGCGGACAGGGCGGCGACGGCGGAAATGCCGGCTCTGCAAAAGGAATTGGTATATATTCCAACCAATGGGCTAAACCATTAATCGAGAATTGTACAATTGAAAATTGTTATGCCGTCGGCGCTAACGGCGGCGATGGCGGCATCGGTGGAGATAATGCCAACCCGGGCGTTGTTCTGGATCCTAATCAATGGGACCCTAACCTTGGTGGTTTTGACCCGACAGTTGTTGACTTTAATCATCTATGGCCTGTTGGATGGGGAGAAGGCGGGCACGGCGGTGTTCCAGGACCCGTGCTTGGAGCTGGTATATGTCTCGAAGGCCCTGGCGTAATCAAGGATTGCACCGTTAGTAAGTGCTATGCACTTGGTGGTTACGGCGGAGACGGAGGTAACGGCTCGGCCACTTCTCATGGTGGTTTCTCTGGAGGAGTAGGCGGATTACTTGATGAGTGGTTGCTTTTCTATGCTCATATTGAGTTAGACCCGTACCTGCCTCAGGATAACCTGTCTCCAAAGGTTTTAACTGCAAGAGGCGGTGGTATCTATGCTAAAGATACCAGCGGGGTATCGATTATAAATTGTCAGGTGGAAGATAGCGTTGCCAGAGGTGCTGTAAGCGGTATAGGTGGACTTTCGACGTATGGGGGTCGTACTCGACCCGTCAGGAACGATTTAAAAGAGGCCTTTGGCGGCGGTATCAGCGTTGACGTTAACAGCGTCACTGACATCAATGATTGTATAGTATCCGGCAACCAAATTATTGATACCAATATACCTCAGCCGTTATTCGGCCAGCGCAGCGGCCCTATTGATGTTTTTCCCTGGGGCTATCATCCGCACGCAGATTTCTTCTATCAGCCGATTGACCATTACGGCTGGGGAGGCGGAATTTTTCTGGAAGGGTGCAATGACGTTGATTTATTAGCCTGCGAAATATCCGACAACGATACCCCTGTCGGCGGCGGAATAGCGGCAACAAAATTAACGAACAATTTTTATATTAACGATTGCACTATCGAAGACAATTACTCCAGGTACGGCGGCGGAATGGCCATTGTTGATTCAGCAGCGGATGTCAATTCCTGTATAATCGCAGGTAATATCGCCGAGACAAGCTCCGGCGGTGGAATTTTTGCAAGCGACACCGAGCTGAATTTAAGAAATTCTGTGCTCACTGAAAACGCCTCCGGTACTTACGGCGGCGCTATATCATTAGAGGGTGTTCTGTTACCGACCAGTGTACAGGAAATCACGAACTGTCTTATTGTCGATAATGAGGCATATCGTGCCGGCGGAGGTGTGGCGTCAAGAGATGATTCGGTTGTTATTCTTCGCAACTGTACAATTGCCGACAACGCAACTATCGAGCCGAGCAAGGGCAGCGGCGGCGGTGTGAACTGTTCGAGTACGAGTTCCGACAGCGCAGCTTTTGTTGAGATAGACAGTTGTATTCTGTGGAATAATAATTCGGCAAACGGCGGGCAAATCGCCGCAGGTGATGCCGCTGTGGCGGATAATCCGATGGCAACCGTCTGGATACATCACAGCGATTCCCAGGGCGGCTCTTCCGCCGTTTATGAAGGCCCGTCGTCCGACCCGTGGAGCGGCCCGTGGGCGTTCTGGGGTTCGGGTAATATTACCGACGACCCGGAATTTATCCAGGCTAATATTAGAGACCCGCTCAGCTCATATTATCTAAGCCATACCGAAGCCAGTCAGCTTGTTGACAGCCCTTGTATCGACAAGGGCCAGGGCGACGCCGACGACCTTGCGGCAGATGTCGGCATGTCTATTCTTTCAACACGTACAGACGGTATCGCTGATACCGGCCAGGTCGATATGGGATACCACTATACTCCGGAAGCTATAAAGAAATTCAGATTGACTATTATGGTTAAGACTTTCGAGGATTACGACCCCAACGGAACATTAAGAGCTCAATTTTTAGACAGAAATCCGATTGAAGCTCGTTTGGACCCGAACTCTATGACGGTGCCTCAGGGTGCGGTAGTAATTCTTACCGCTATACCTGATGAAGATTTCGATGTTATCAAGTGGGATGGCGCCGATAATGCCCCCGCACCAGGCGTGTTGTCCAATGTTGTAACAATGAACACCAACAAAACTGTTATTATCGAATTCGGGCCTGAGGGTGTCTATGCCCTTTATACCGAAGTAACAACAGGCAACGGTAAATTATATTACAGGGACGGCGACGACTGGATTGAGCATCCCGGCCGTACATTCCATTCGGTTAATTCGGTTATTGATTTGAATGCTGTACCTGACGATTCTACTTTTGTAACTCACTGGACTGATACGGTCGATGACGACAGTATCTCAAGATTGAACAGCGTAAAATTGAATAAGACAAGATTTGTAAAAGTTTCATTTACACAGCCGCGGATACTTGATGTTCCGGAGGATTATCAGCTTATCCAGACTGCTATCGACGAAGCTGAAGCGGGCGATATTGTTATGGTTGCGCCTGGTGAATATGACAAAGACCCGCGTTATGCTGCATGGTTCATAGAAGGCAAACCGATAACTGTTACCAGCATAGACCCCGAAAATCCGGAAATTGTGGAACAGACCATAATGCGGGTAAAATTTGTCATTCTGGATGTTGACCGTACCTGTGTTATACAAGGCTTAACATTCTTGAATATGCATTATCAGGATTCTGGCGGCTTTAACGGAAGTACTCAGGAAAATCCCTCTATTCACGGGACAAATGGTTCTCCAGGCTATGGAGGAGCGATAAGGCTGCATCCGTATTATTTCTATGGCAGTGATTATCCTCCTTCCCTTAATGACCCGCAGCCGGGTGCTTCGCCAGTAATACGCAATTGTATTTTCCGTAACACCAGTGTCGAAGGCAGTGACGGTGGAGCCGGGGCTTCGGGCGGTGACGGCGGCTGGGGTGCCTGGGGACATGGAGGAGCCATATCACTTGGTACTGACAGTAACCCTTTAATTGAAAACTGTTTGTTCGAGGATTGCTGGGCCAAGGGCGGCGAGGGAGGTAATGGTGGAGGTCCGGGTGGCCGAGGCGGCTTGTGGTCTCAGACGGAACTTGGTTCCGGATGGTATTGGGGTGTTAATGGAGACTATCTTGAATACTTTAAGTACAGCGGCTTCGGCGGGGCTGTTTTCATAGATATTAATAGTGTGCCGGAGATTAAAAATTGTCAGTTTACTGGTAACCGAGTTTACGGCGGCGCAAGCGGTACAGGCCCCGGATTGCCAACTTTTCACTGGAAGATACCGAGATTCGGCGGTGCGGTATATTGTGCAGATGACAGTGCTCCGGTTTTCACTAATTGCAGCTTTATAGACAATGAGGCTAATGAAGCAGGACCGGCTATATGGGACTGGGCAAGCTGGCACAGCAGCGGTACAGGCCCGACAGACCAGATTCATGATTATTTAAGTTACGGTGGTGCGGTGGCATTTGAAGATTCGGCTATGCCGACCTTTATAGATTGTAACTTTATGGATAACAGGGCGTCGATAGGCGGAGCAATCCATTCGAGCTATGCTATGCCTGAGATTTACACCTGTGATTTTAACAGCAATTCCGCTGAGTTTGGCGGCGCAATACTATGTATCGGCGGCTCCGGATATATTGAAGAATGTACTTTTGGCAGAAATGCGTCCACGTCTGACGAAGGCTACGGAGGCGCTATTGCAATTCTCGGTGCGAATACCGATATCGTAGATAGTCAGATACTCGAAAACACCGCGGGCTTAAGCGGCGGCGGATTATATATTTCCAGTAAGGATGTGGAAGGTAATGATGTAACGAGCCTGAATATGGTTAGTATCGAGAACTGTCTTATTGCGAAAAACAGTGCCGGCTTTAGCGGCGGAGGCATAACATCCAGTTGGCATTCATATACTAAAATGGACTTGTGTACTATCGCCGATAATTTCCTGCTGGGAAGCGGATATGGCGGCGGCTTGTGCAGCAGTTACGGTAACTACACAAGAATAAAAGACAGTATCCTCTGGGGTAATACGGCATTGAACGGCAAACAAATAGCTGTTAGGCCGTCGTCGAGGCCGTCCAGTGTTGTAGCCGAGTTCAGTGATATTCAGGGCGGCGGTGTTTATGTCCAGCCTCCATCGACCGGAGGCAATATCTGGGTTGATACGGGCGGTAACTCGTTCAAGGTTGGCAGCGGCGGCGGTGTTATAGGTGCTGATGATGGTGATGAGCCGTTATTTGTATCGAGCCTTTTGGGAGATTATTACCTGAGTCAGACTGCAACCGGTCATGAAGGTCAGGATGAAGATAGTCCGTGTGTCGATGCAGGCAGTAATACGGCTTACAACAGGGGAATGAATAAATACACAACTCGTACCGACCAGGTTTTTGATACCGATGTGGTTGATATGGGATTCCACCATAAACTTAGTTCTGATGTTGTTGCCTGTAAGTTCTGTGATCTTAGGCTTACCGGATTTATTGATTTTGAAGACTTTGCGTTATTTAGTCAGCACTGGGTTGCCAACGGATGCTCTGAAGATAATGACTGGTGCGGTGGAGCTGATTTGGATTTCGATGGCCAAGTAAGGCATAATAATTTGGAATCCTTCGCTGATTGCTGGCTCAAAGGAGACATGAATCCACCTCTTCCTGATCCGCCTCAGTGGAGAATCAAGCCTTACTCAGCCGGAGGCGGTCAGATTATGATGGGTGCCGTTATCGCGGAAGACGGCTGGTGGGGCAGACAGATAAATGACGGTGTCAATCGAATTGAATATGAATTTAAGTGTATAACAGATCCCACCTTCAACAGGGACTTTAACAGTCCGTACTGTACAGACCCGAACTATATGCGTGCCGGCCTGACAGTCGGCCAGGAATACGCATTCAGGTTTAGAGTCCAGGATGGTGCCGGAAGAAAGACAAGATGGTCAACTATCGCCGGTGCTCTTATCGAAGAGGAGATTATACCGATTGTACCAGACCCAATGACCTGGGCAACTGTTCCTTATGCTACAAGCCCGACTTCTATTGCTATGGCAGCTTCGCAGGCTTCCGGTCCGGGTCAAATCGAATATGGCTTCCGGTACACAGGCGGTGCAGTTATAACATGGCAGCCGGGTCGGACGTTTGAAGATACCGGCTTGAATGTTAATACTACCTATAGTTACCAGTGTGCGGCGAGAGACCCTGTCAGCGGCCGAATGACCGCCTGGTCCGTTGCCGCTGAAGCGACGACATCCGATGATGTTACTCCACCGGATGATGAGCCGCCGATTACCCAAGCCGGGCCTTATGCCGGTACAACAAAGGCTGATTTTGCAGTTCCGCCTCAGGAGGGTTCTGATACAACAGGCTATTACCACTTTATGACGGCAGAAACGGCTACCGATGCCACACCGCCGGTATGGTACAAGTTTACCTGTCATAGCGACAGCAGGTTCAGCAGCGGCTGGCAGCAGAATCCGTATTATTCGGTTTACGTATCAACATTTGTATCACGTGCCAGCTGGATCTGGACTGTGCAAACCAGAGACAGTGTCGAACCGACAGCTAATGTAGGCATTCCGTCTAACAAGTATGATTGCAGAGGTAATATGGTACCGTATCCGTAACAGTGAACAAAACTACAACTCGGTTTTATATAAATTAAAAGGCCTCGGTTTTGAACCGAGGCCTTTTAATACTTAGCCAGCAAAAAAAAGCTCCTGACCCCTTTTTCTATTTCATCATAGCCTGATAGCCAAAGTGCATCATCAGGTTATCGAGAATAACCATAGCGGTAAAGTTTTCCACGACAGGCCAAATGCGTCCGACAATAGTAGGGTCGCGTCGTGTTATGGCTTCGAGCTTTTTATTTTCCAGTGTATATTTATCTATAGTGTTCTGCTCTTTATCGATAGTGGGTGTTGGTTTTACGGCTACTCTTACGACAATCGGCTGGCCGCTGCTTAGGCCGCCCGTGATGCCGCCTGCGTTATTGGATTTGAATTTTACCTTACCGTTTTCCGAATATAGCTGGTCGTTGTTTCCAAAGCCGGTCATATCCTTGACAGCCATTCCGGCACCGATTTCCACAGCTTTAATAGCACCGATACCGAGCATTTTGCCAAGCTGACAATCGAGTCTTTCAAAGACCGGCTCGCCGAGACCGGCTGGAGCGCCGAGAACAACCACCTCGACCATACCGCCTGATGAGTCACCTGTTTTTGTGATTTTGTTACAGGCTTTTACCATTTCCTCTGCGGCGTCAATATCGGGACAGTTTACAATATGATGAACGCCGTATTTATCCCGAACTTCTTCGGGTGCGATTTTAGGGGCCTTGGCCCTGATGTCGTCGATTTGGTTTTCGATTTCAGCAAAGACCCTGCATTTCTCTAAATACCGCATATCCATATTGACACGTCCATTGACATAAACCTGCTGGTAGAACGGATCGTAGTCGCGTCGCATTTGCCTGTATTTGTTTGTGTAATCGAGGGCTGTACCGAAGTCGATGTCAGGGCATCTTACACTTGCGGCCTCTTTGATATACGAGAATACCTCGATGCCGAATTTCTTCAGTACCTTTTTAGCGACGTAGCCGGCTGCTACGATTGTCGAAGTCCGTCTGCCGCTGAAAAGTCCCGCCCCGATAGCGTCATCATTTGGGCCGTATTTGATAAAAGAGGCGTAAGAGGCGTGTCCGGGCCGGGGCGTTCTGTTCGTATCCTGATATTGTTCGATGTGAATGAAGTGCCTGTCGAGATTCGGAATCAGGATAACCAGCGGTGTACCGTTCGTATGGTTTTTATTGCCTGCCCCTTTGACGGTATCTTCGACGTTCAGGCCGGAATATATAATGGGCAAATCCGGCTCCTTGCGGGGACTGGAAAGCTCATCGGCGCCGGGCTTGCGGAGCAGCAAATCGCCGTATATTTCCTGCTCGGTAAATTCCATTCCCGGAGGATTACCCTGAATTATTGCGGTAAGCCCTTCCTGATACGAGCCGCCCGCCACCGTTACATGAAACATTCTTCCTGTACTGCAACCTATCATTATAGATTTATCTCCAAGAAATTTTTAATTTTTTACGAAGCAGAAATTATACATTTATTTGTGGAAAATCGCAAATCTTTCCCAGAAGTCGGGAAAAGACTTGGCGACACAAGCCGGTTCTTTAATTTTCTGGTTACCGGTTACTAAACCGGCTGCGGCGAAGCTCATAGCGATTCTATGGTCGTTATGCGGGTCAATAACGGCTCCGTGAGCACCTGCGGGATTGCCTTCAATAACAAGAGCATCTTCCTGGCAGGAGGCTGAGATACCCATCTTAGCCAGTTCTGAGGCCATTACAGCTAACCTGTCGCATTCCTTGTGTCTGAGGTGGCCGATATTGGTCAGCCTGCTGGTCCCTTCGGCAAAGGCACAGGCTATCGCCGCAGGCGGCACGAGGTCCGGCACATCGCTCATATCCTGCTGGATTGCTTTGAGGGATTTACCTTCGATAATAACTTTATCACCGTTGCGAGTTATCACCGAGCCCATTTTCTCCATCAGAGTTATGAATTCACTGTCGCCCTGTTTGGTATCGGCTCGAAGATTGGTTATAGTAACTTTACTTTTGCAGATTGCCGCGGCGAGCATAAAGAACGAGGCACTGCTGTAATCGCCTTCGATTTTTATTGTACGGCCTTTGTACCGTCCGTTAGGTATCACGAATTTTTTGTAATTTATGTTCTGCGTTTGTATTCCGAACTCCGCCGCCATCTGGATTGTTATATCCACATAAGGTTTTTCAGTCAGTTCGTCGCTGCAGATAATCGTAACGGGCGTTTCGGCGTAAGGCGCCGATACTACAATTGAGCTGAAATACTGCGAACAATCCCTGCCGCTCATTTTGGTTTGCCCGCCTTGGATACCGATAGGATTGATTTTAATAGGGGGGTATCCTTCATTTTGAAGATACTCTATTTTGCAACCGAGCTGACGAAGCCCGCTTACAATCTCGCTGATTGGCCGTTCTGTGATTCTTTTTGCACCTGTTAGAATGACCGGTTTATCCGCGAGGCAGGCGGCACTTGCCAGAAAATTCATCCCAACACCGGACTCACCTATATTTAATTCCTCGCCCTGTGATTTGTAGCTGCCTCCAAGGCCATTAACTATGATTTCTTCACTCCCGACTTCAATATCCACCCCGAGGATTTTAAGGCAGCGGATTACGTTTAGCTGGTCCTGGCCGAGAAGGGGATTTTCGATGACCGTCTGTCCGTCGGCAAGCGAACCGATTATCAGGGCCCTTAGCGTATGGGCCTTTGCCGGCGGGGCCTCAATGGTTACATCAAGATTTTTAATTTTTTCTACAGCTTGCATATTCACTGTTATTTCGACTGGAGTCCCGATGTACATCGAGACGAAATGGAGAAATCTTATTTTAATAGATTCCTCGACTACGTTCCACTTCGCTCGGAATGACAAAGGAGCTTGATAATAATTTACCAAAAAAAGGCTCTGTTGAAAAGTGTTTTATGACACTGTCATTGATTTTGTTGTTAAGGGAATATGTCAGAGGTTCACGTGGTTAATTGACGAACGTCAATTAACGGACATGAACGGTGAGCAGTTAAGATTATTCAAGATTTGGGTTTAGTATTCTTCCATTAACCATTGTGTGGCGATTTCGGCGAGGTCGTTAGGGTCGACCGTACCATCTTCAGTAATATCGGCTGGTATTATCGTCATCGGGACTATTATATCCGCGTAGAAAGTATTTTCCTCTATAGTGGGAAATTCTGCGGTTGTAATTCCTAATGTTTTTGTTTCACTGCTGACCGTATAGAATTGTTCATTAGAATCTGAAACCAAAGTATTATTATAAAACTTCAGATGCTTTCCTCCATCGGAAATGGAAACTGCCCAGTTCTGATTTTGGCCGGAACCGCCGACCCACCGGTCACCGTAAAAATCGGCCTGGCATATAGTCTCGCCTGTTTCATTATATACGGTGTAGATAAATACTCTTAGTGTATTATCTCCTTCAGGCTCGACTTCTGTTACTACTCTCAGGCCGTTTTCCTCATAATCATAATATAAAAGCCCAGTAAGAACCTGAGTATTTTCCCAGTCGGCTGCGAGAACCGCAAAATCGTGGAAATCAACAATGCCGTCATCATAGATATCCGCCGACAATTCGCCGTTTAGATTTGAGTCGAATGAATAAAGGTTGTCATATTGAATATCTGGTACGAAAACAAGCTTGGCAAAAAGACTGGCGCACATCAGCAATAGCACAAGCAGCATGATTTTGGTGAGAAACCGGGATTTTTCCTGTGATGTTCCCAAACCACCTCCGGAAATATCAGCTACATCACATTGAATATCTTATTTGCGATATTATATACTATTTAAGGCACAAAAACAAGAAAATAATACTGTAAAATTTGATCCGGCAAAGTCTGACAGTCCGGTGGAGTTTTTTTAAGCGGTTTTAGTTATTTACGGCTGCCAGTTGCTGGTCGAAAAGAGGGCCGAAATAATCGAGGAATACATCAACGTCCTTCATATCAAGCCGGCCGTCCTGGTTTATATCGCCTGTAAGGTACTCCTCCGACTGTTGAGTAAACCGGAAAACATTATTAAGCAGGATGCTGAAATCCGTTTCGTCAATAATACCATCGCAGTTTAAGTCCAACCATTGCATCGACGGCTGCTTAGGTTTTTGTGTTACGCTCCAGGCCAGGCTGTATTGCTGTGTTAGTTCCTCCTGGAGGCCGTCGGTATTTGTCAAAACGGCAACGATTTTATACTCGGTATAATTGACATCGGCGGGGCAGTAGATATGTTCGACATTGTCGGTTTTACTGTCGCTGAAGTCCACTAAGCGGTCGGGCATTTGGCCTGTGCTGTCATAAGTCCACAACTCCAGCCGAATGTCCGCGTCTTTTTCTTTCGATGGATTGAATGGATAGCTTTCTTCGAAGTGCCTGTTCCAGCAGATAGTAGCGGTGATGAGCTTGTCGTTAGGCTCGTTTATATCAAGCTGATATGTTTTTCCCGTTATTAGGTGAGTTTTAAGTTCGCCTGAATCCCAGCCTATATCAGGTATCGGGCCGGGTCTGTACCTGCCGGCAGACAGCGATTTATGTGCCGCAAAGGCATCGAGCATTCCGGCGCCCTGTACTCTGTCCAGCGGTGCGAAATAGTCGTCTGCTTTTGATATTATGCCTTTGTGCCAGTAGGGCAGCTTCTTTGCGGAGTTCATGAGAATAGCTTTTATCAGGCAGTTTTTTCGTGAAGATTCAAAATCCTCTTTTAGATTTGCATCAGATTTAGCGTATTGAATCAACAGGGCGGCAGTTCCGGCAACAGTAGGAGTTGCGAAGCTCGTATAACCGCCGCAAAGCTCATAATTGTTTGGTTCGTTTGACAGGGCGGTGAACATATCGCCTGGCGCTATGAGGTCTGGTTTATGCCTGCCGTCTTGTGTGGGGCCGCTGGTTGAATTTGCGGGATTTGCCTGCGCCCAGTCAGGCAGGAACAAAGGTACGCCCCCTAAAGAGATGGTATCGACAACACCAACACCAATTATGTTTGAACAGGCGGCGGGATATAAAGGCGGGTCAAAGGCCTCGGTGCCGTTGCCTATTCCGGCAACTATAATTGTTCCGTGGTGTTCAGCCATCGATTCGGTGCCCCTTGTCCACCAGTCTTCAAAGACAGAACCAATGCTGGCTGAGATTACGTCGGCTTGCGGAGGCTTGTTAACAAATACGTTATTTTTGAGAAAATGCCAGAATTCGAATATCTGAGCTTTTGATTGATAAGCGATACCTTTATAAGTGAATTTGCCTAAAAAGTCCGTAGATGCGTTGGGGTCATATCCGAAAAGTATCGAGCAAATGGAAGTAGAATGGTTCGACAGACCGGGCTGGGATTGGCCGTCATCGTAAAATTCAAATTCCGTCTTTCCAAAGCAATGGTGCGCAACGTCAGGCCTGTAGTCGTTCTGCGGCTGGCCGTTGATGTATGTAAGGCTGCGACAGATGACTGCTATCGAGGTATCTTTTCCGGTAAGAGAAGGATTTTCCTGCTGCAGTTTATCAATACCCGCATATTTGAAGTTCTCCGGCTGCACTTCGAGAACCTCCGCAGCCTGGACCGATGCGGTCAGGATAATCAACAAGATATACGAACCCGCTAAAAGGCGAGCCCGGCTTCCCCGAAGTACTTCGGGGCCGAGGCAAGCGTGATTCGCCATACCATCACTCCTCGAACGTTGTTAAAAGCTATAGTTGTGAAGGAATACCCTCAAAAGCTGCACTGATTTTCGCAGTCTGCTTCCCATCACACCTTACTACTATGATACCAGAAAAGCGGGAATTTTACAAGCGCTGATTTTGTATGAAAATGAAGGAATCTTAAGGAAATATTACTGATATAGGCTTTTTATGGGACATTTTCAAAAATAACCGGTTTTATTCATGGATTGACAGTCGGAGAGCTCGTGGGGCATTCTTTGAGTATTATTTTTAATACTGAATACCCGGTTAAAACGCCCTTAATTTGCGCCGATATACAGCTTTGGTATGGGATTTTTTTTGTTACAGGAATAGACGATGGATGAAGTGGTAATGCTTCTTGGCAATAAATCCAGAGAGATTCTGGAGTACACACTCGAGAAAAATATCCCGTTTGATTTTTGTTATTTAGATGCAGGCAAATGGCATAAAGGTCGGGCTGTTCCGCTTGGGGTCGATGAAGATATACTGACGGTTCGTATCACACCTAAAAGAAAGACTCAAAGCTCGTCGATACTAAAAGGCCAAATGTTAGGCATATCTTTTAAGGATGAGTATGAAAACGGGCACGACCGCTTTATCTTCGGCACCGAAGTTCTTTCAGTTATCAGGGCAGTTGATGATAAGGCGATAGAGATACTGGAGCTTGAGTTTCCAGAGGAGATTGAAGTTATAAGGAATAAAAGCTATCTGCGGGTCAATGTACCTGAGCAGCTTAAGATAGATGCGGAACTTTGTCGGCGTGATTATCCATCCGATAACGGCTCAAAGGCTGCCGCACAGGTTTGTCAGGGTTGGAGCGGCAGTCTTGTCAATATTGCGGCAAATGGGCTTAGCGTTTCTGTTGATGCCGCGAAAGGGGTGGATTTTTCAAAAGGGCAGTATGTCGGTATTAAATTCACACCACAGGCTAATGTTACGCCTGTATCTTTTAACGCCTATATCCGGAGCGTAATGCCCGCTATTAACAGTAATGATATTGAGCTGGATATGGAAATCGTCGGCCTGGAAGCAACACCGCAAGGCCGAATGGTCCTGCAAAGGCTGTGCAATGTCGTGGGTATATATCGTAAGATAGTACAGAGCCAGCCGGCACCAAAACAGGAGCTTGAAGTCAGTTACACTCCTTTGTATTTAGCTTAAAAGCATCTAAATCACTGTGAAAAGTTAAACAACAATTCTTAACAAGTTTGCTGGCATTTATTCTAAGTAACTGCATTATATGGACTTGTATCCTGCATTTTATAAGCAAAAGCATGAAAATTGCGCACTATAAGCATAAAATATGCATAATCTGACGTTTTTTTTGATTTTTTAATTGTTGCCAGCCATAGGCATGATATGATGAACTGTACTAAAAGTTGCTGGTTAAGCTTTTGAATTAGCAGGTATGCAGATGAATCAGGAAGCAGGGAAAAAGCAGATTTTTTTGTATCACCACGAGTTACCTTTCTTTTTTGTTTTCACTTAGCTTTTCTTAAAACGCCTGCTCTTAGTAAAATTAGTAGAATAGGGGGAAGAGCAATTTTAATCATTCGAACAGCTCATAAAAATTGATAGTGTAATTTCAAAATGCCTTATTTCCCCGGTTTGTCAGGAGGGAAAAAACGAGGCGGGTCAATCTAAAATATGAGAAACGTAACAGAAGGAAATTATCTGAAGGAGTACAAAATGAAAATCAAATACATAGATAAACTATTTTTGATAGGTGTTGTTTTTTTGTGCATTGGGGCCTCAAGCATGGTTCAAGCCGAAACGCTTGTGGACGGTACGTCGTTCGATAGCTGGACGGCACTGGAGTCGGAATGGAATTACTATTACCCCTGGGGTCAGACGCATAACGGAAGCGCCAAGATGTACATCGACCAGTTATCTTTGTATGGCGGGGTTCTTACTATTACAGCGGAAACACCCGACCCGGAAAGTGATTACAAGTATCGCTCGGGAGCCATTCACCTCAAGGAAAGTATCGATATCAGCGAGAATTATCCGGAGTGGTCGTTTTACGGTGAATTCAGGGCGCCTTACTTAACCGGCACCTGGCCGGCGTTCTGGATAACACGCGCAGGTTCCTGGACCCATGAATGTGACATCCTCGAGTATAAAGGCGATAAATATAACTGGTTCAATACTTATGACGGCGGCTGGGAAACAACCAAAGTCTTTGTTGATACCTGCCTGAGTGAGTGGCACAGCTATGAGTTGCACGCATACAAGAAGAATGCTACGGATGTTACTACCGAGTACTACCTCGACGGCGTTTTGAAGGGTACTCACACATTATCGGGCGGAATGGGTATATCTTTCTGGCTGATTATCAACCTGCAGATGGAAGGTTCATCCGGCTCACCCGGACCGACCGAACCAACTTACTATTACGCCAGAAACGTTATCGTTACCCGTACGGTAGCACCGGTACCGCCTCCGGCGCCGACCAATCTGAGCGGCACGCCTGGTGACGCAATGGTTGATTTACACTGGAGTTCTTCAGCGGGTGCCGACACTTACAACGTTTATCGCTCCACCACCCGGGGCGGGCCTTACGACACCATCGCCACCGGATTAACTACGAATTATTACACCGACACCAGCGTGGTCAACGACACAACCTATTACTACGTCATTTCCGCTGTGAACGAGTACGGGGAAAGCCCGGATTCCCTTGAGAACAACTACACACCATGTCTTACACCGGTGTCCCAGGGCAAAGCGGCCACCGCCAGCAGCTTCGAGAGCGGCAACGACCCCTACAAGGGCAATGACGGTAACTTTTCGAGCCGTTGGACGGCTTCAGACTCTTCTTATCCTCAATGGTGGAAAGTAGACCTGGGTTCGGTGCAGTCCATCAACAAAGCGTGCATCTATTGGTATAACAGCGCCACCCGCTCCTATAAATACAAGATCGAAACCAGCAATGATGATTCTACTTACACCACCATCGTGGACAAAACCGGCACCACGGAAACGGAAAATACAGTTGACAGCTTCTCTGCGTCGGCTCGATATGTTCGGGTAACTGTTACCGGCGTAACTCCATCAGGAGGCTGGGCTGCATTTTTTGAATGCCAAATCTTTAGCGGCGAACCCGATACGACACCGCCTGCCGCACCGACAGGTTTGGTGGCTACAGCAGGCGATAGCTGGGTGTCTCTGAACTGGAATGATAACACCGAGCCTGACCTTGCAAGCTACAATGTCTATCGCGGCACGACGACAGGCGGGCCTTATGCCCAGATTGCGACGGATGTAACAGTCAGTGCTTATACGGACAACAGCGTAACCAACGGTACTACTTATTACTATGTGGTTACGGCGGTCGATACATCCAATAATGAAAGTGACAACAGCAACGAGGTTTCTGCGACACCCGAAGCCGGCAGTGGCGCGATAGATGTTGCAAATTCTGATATCCTGGTTGCCGGCTCCGTAGGCGGCAGCTATGTAGATACTCAGGACAGTGACAACATCTATGAATCCATAACAGAGATAGAATCCGGCGGCAGGCCGGAAAGCAGGTACAGCTACCTCGAGCATAAATGGACGATTAATGTTACAGGCGGCACTGGCGTAACGTTCTGTGTAGAGGCCTACCAGACAGCCAGCAGCGACGGCGACAATTTCGTTTTTGCCTACTCAACGGATGATTCCACTTACACCAATATGCTGACTGTTACAAAGACCAGCGATGATAACACCTATCAGAGTTACAGTCTGCCTGCATCACTGAGCGGGACGGTGTATATCCGTGTGACCGATACCGACCGGACATCCGGCAACCGGAACCTGGATGCTATTTACGTGGACCACATGTATATTTTGTCCTCCGGAGGCGAACCGGATACGACACCGCCTGCCGCACCGACAGGTTTGACAGCGACAGCAGGCAATTCCACGGTCGGTCTTAACTGGAATGACAACACCGAGCCTGACCTTGCAAGCTACAGTGTCTATCGCAGCACGACGTCGGGCAGCGGCTATTCGGCCATCGCAACGGGCGTGGGCAGCAGTGCTTACACAGACAACAGTGTTACCAACGGCACTACTTATTACTATGTCGTAACGGCAGTTGACACCAGCAGCAATGAGAGCAGCTACAGCAATGAGGCATCGGCGACACCTCAAGCCGGCGTAGAAACGGATATGTATGTCAGTGACATAGCGATGAGTTATAAGGCAGCCGGGCCTAATTATTCCGGCTTGGCGACAGTAACCATTAGAGACGAAACTGCGGGCTATGTTGATGGGGCCACCGTATATGGTGACTGGTCCGGCGCAACAACCCAGTCTGTCAGCGGTACGACCGGTGCGGACGGGACGGTTACCTTCGAATCGTCCAAGGTCAGAAATGGTGGAACTTTTACCTTCTGTGTTACGGATGTGGTTAAGAGCGGTTATATCTACAACTCGTCATTGAATGTAGAGACCTGCGATTCAATAACAGCACCGTAGTTTTACTGTTTTTCCATTCAAATTAAGCCCCGCCCAGAATTGGCCGGGGCTTTTTTGTTTGCGCTTGTGGAAGCGAAAATTATGGCTTAGAGCACTTTAAGATTTTATGTTCAGGTTTAGGCCGTTGTGAGGACGAGGCTGGCAAAGAAGATTGCACAGCGATCCCGATTTGT
>JAFGGH010000058.1 GCA_016930645.1 Sedimentisphaerales bacterium | reverse complement strand
TAATCCCACAAGGAGGCTTTTTCATAGAGCCACCTCAAAACGGGTAATCGCGTGAAATATATCTTCATTGTCAAGCCTGGATAATCCTGTTATTATAAGGGTATTAAAGGAAGGTTATTGATAATTATTAATGTGGATTTTCTAAATGCGCAATAAAGAAGAAAAAAGTATCGCGGTATTAATTCCCTGCTTTAATGAAGAACAAACCATAGGTAAGGTAATTGATGATTTCAGAGTGCAACTGCCTGGTGCTCAAATAGTGGTTTTTGATAATTATTCCACGGATAGATCAGCAGAAATCGCCGAAGAACATGACGCAGAAGTTGTAATCGAGCCCAGACAAGGCAAAGGCTTCGTTGTGGAATCGATGTTTGGAGCTGTCGAAACGGATGTCTATATAAGGGTTGACGGCAATGATACCTATCCTGCCGGTTCAGTGCATAAGTTAATCGAACCAATTCTAAAAAACCGGGCGGACATGGTTGTAGGCTCACATTTAAGTGAACAAGCGGAAAAATCTTTCAGGTCTTTTCGACTGTTTGGCCACAGGCTAGTCTGTTTCTTTGTTAATATGATTACAGGTGCAAACCTGACGGATATAATGAGCGGTTACCGTGCTTTTAATCGGGTTATAACTCAAATGATTCCTGTGGTATCATCGGGTTTTGAAGTAGAGACGGAATTATCAATTCAAACCCTTTATTATCAACGCAGGATTATCGAGGTTGAGATTCCTTATAAAGACCGTCCAAAAGGAAGTCAAAGCAAGCTAAAAACGTTCAGAGACGGCTTTCGGGTGCTCTGGAAAATATTCAGCCTTTTCAGGGCATTAAAGCCTTTAACTTTTTTTGGCTCTGTCGGGATTGTTTTTTTTATCCTTGGGCTTTTAGTCGGCATAGCACCGGTTCATGATTATCTAACCGAACCGAACCATTATGTAAGACACGTACCTTTGGCAATTCTTGCTACCGGATTGATGATTCTTTCTGTTGGTTCTGTTTTCCTGGGTGTTTTATTGCACGTGATCAATTGGCGATTCCGAGAGGTTCACAATGTTTTGACTCGATGGAATACACCAGGGAAAAGAGATTATTGAAATACCAGATGCCCGCCAGGGAAGAATTGAATATCGTTCGAGAAATACTGCCATTGAGTAACTGTGATGGGAAGGCACATAAACAATTGCTAAAACTTTTTTTTCTATGGGAGCGAATAAAATGGTTTCATTTTTCTTTCCTTGCTTATGGGGCGTTACTATTCTTCTTTCGTTTATAGGTTGGGGAGAAGTGATCAAACGTGCTCTTTTTGCCGGATATCAAATTGACTGGGGACAAAAAGCGAGTTGGGGGCTTGCCTTTAGCGTTGTTATTGGAGGTATATTAAATATTTTTGCTTTTATTTCAAAGGCAACGGTCTTAGTCTATTTACTAATAGGGTTTTTGTTTTGGTTACATACTATATTTAAGATTAAGTTATGGAAAAACAACTCACCATATCATTTTATTAAAAATCATTGTAAAAACAAAGTGGTTGTTATTAGCGTTTTATTAGTTCTTATTTTAGTTTTTTTGCAGTATGGTGGGTGGGTTTTTAGGAGTACTTTTAACATGCATGATGACTTTCATGCGTATTTCGTATTCCCACACAAAATGCTGCAAACCGGATCCCTGGGACCAGATCCTTTCAGTGAAAGAAGAATTGTTGCTTCACTGGGTGGGCAGTCGTTTTTACATACGTTTATTTTGAGTGTGCTTTCAGAGCAAAACTTGACAATAATCGACCCCGGCCTTGGTGTTTTAATAACTATAGGGTTACTCTTGGGGTATTTTAAAGATAAAGATATACCAAGGAAAGCAGCGATGTTTATTCTTATTTTCTTTTTGTTGATTCCACAAAAAGGTCCGAATGTTACTGCGGTGATGGTTCCTTTGGCTCTTTTTATTAGTTTGTTCAGGGTGTTGGATTGTAAAGATTTTCAATCAAATGTTTTTGGGTCGCGTATTTTTGTTATAGCTTTAATTACAGCCTCGATTTGTTCGTTGAAAACCAGCTTTATTCCTGTTTGTGGAGTTTTGTATGTCTTGAACTACTTTTTATTTTTTATAAAATCTGACCATAAGAAAAAGGTCGTTTGTGAGTTTCTTATTTCATCCGGCCTGGTAGGAGTTTTTCTTCTACCTTGGATGATTTCTATGTACCAATCATCCGGGACATTTTTATTTCCCTTATTCGGCAGAGGTTACCATGGTTCAGCATATGGAACTTTCCCGTCCCATACATTCGGGCTTACATTCACCGAGGTATCTAACATGCTTACCGATCAGATGGCTAATCCATATGTGATTTCATTTATAGCTCTTGCTATCGCTAATTTAAGATCTCGTTCTTTAAAAATATGTAACGGGTATAATGTAGCATTGGCTTTTACAATTAGCGCAGCTTTCAACGCAATATTTTTGTTTATAATCACTAGAGGTTTATATCCACGTTATAGTTTTGCATCAAGCTATGCCACGATAATCATATTGATGATGTCTATTTTGGCCAACTCGACTTTAAAAGCTGAAAGAAGATTTAAACGTTATACCTATGTATTTGTAGTTGTGTCTGTGGCATGTGTGATTATAGGCAACAGATGGCCTATCTTAAAAAGTCGGTTTAACGATCATATTGAGGCTATAAAATTTGGTTGCAGTAGTTCTAATTTAAGTTTACAAAAAGATGAATTCAATACGGATCCAAGATGCATCCCTTCAGATGAATTAAGGGCTCGATATCTAAGGATGCAGCAATCGATACCGGCGGGAGAGACGGTACTGACCAGATTATCTTACCCCTTCTTGCTGGACTTTAAGCGGAATACCATTTTCATTTCAGACTATTCGGGTGGTGCAAGCCCGCCGCCGGGAATGCCGTTTTTCAAAGGGGCAGAACCTCTATCAGAATATTTAATCTCGAAATCAGTCAGATATGTTGCGTATTCTTATGCTGACGAAGCAAATTTCCCTAAAAGATTTTACTTAGAAAGACTTAAGCATCCATCTCCATGGGTTGCGGCTCAAGCGAAGTGTACTTTTGACTTTCAGGATAACCTTAGGAGACTTGAAAAAAGCAAAAAGAAGATTTATAATGATGGGCGTATATTTGTTTTAGACCTGTTAGGTCATAGAGAACAATAGCAAATTGTATGAATGTTACTATATTGAACTTAGAATTTTGATTGTATAGTTGTGAAAAAACGGGAGCTAACTGATTTTGCGTATTAAAATTCAAAATGTTTTAACTTGCCGGAATATAAAAAATAAATAAAATATTGGGTTTTTCTGATTGTGACCGAAGAAAAAATAAATGTGGTTCGCGGTGACGGGCTATTTGATAAGTATCTTGCCGCACGAAGGCGTCACATTGCTTACAAAAAACTTCAGCCTATTCGTCATAGAGACAAGGTGCTGGATATTGGATGTGGGAACTACCCACGTTTTTTGAAAGACATCGACTTTACGGAAAAATTCGGAATTGAACAAAACGTAAATAACAAAGCACTGGAATTCGCAGAAAAACACGGAATTAGGCTAATTGAGCATAATATTGAAGAAGAAACCCCTTTACCGTTTAAGAGCGATTTTTTTGATGCTGTAACTATGCTTGCTGTTTTTGAACATATTCACCCTCAACTGATTGTTTATTTACTTAGTGAAATAAAAAGGGTACTAAAATCCGGAGGCGTATTCGTACTGACTACCCCCGCATTCTGGACAGACAAACTTCTGAGAACTTTGGCTTCTATAAAGCTTATTAGCGCCGAAGAAATAAACGACCATAAAGGCACTTACAGTCGAAGTGATGTCCGCGGATACCTTCAAAAAGCCGGTTTTAATAAAAGCATGATAAACGCCGGATTCTTCGAGCTGTTTATGAATATGTGGGTAACTGCTGAAAAATAAATGCCTGTAATACTGCTTCTGTTAATCAGTATGGTTTTTAAACTTGACGTCAAGCACTTCAAAAAATGTATAAAAAATTAAAACAGTCAGGATTGGCACAATAGGTACTAAATAACGGCAGTTCGTATAAACAAAAAGTGACAAACCTATAAATATAATTCCGAAATAACTTATGCTGATTATTTCAACAGGCAGTTCCTTTGTTTTTCTGAATAACGGATACGAGCACAAGACCAGGCAGACAAAAAGAAATGAATTTGAGAACATATATAACAATGTCTGAGGTCTTTGATACTTATATGAAAACGGATAATCGAACCACATCCTGCCGAAGTTAGATACCAAATTTGAAAGATATTTTAAAGGATGCTCTCGAATGTTTTTCAACGCCTGCTGCTTAAGCAAATCATCCTGCTCGACATAGTTAAGCTCTTTTAACTTTTCATAAAGAGGTACGTGATGACTGACCCTTTCATCTTTTCCAATCATAGTCCAGGGTCTGTAATCCCCCCATTCCTCAGGATGCGGATTGCTCATCCAGTAAAGAACATAACCTCCCGAGTTGGCCCAGCAGAAAAACCTGCCGGTTAATGAATATGTATAAGCGAGATAAGGTGTACAGAATAGTAGTGATAACAGGCATATTAAAGCTGTTTTCAGATATTGTAGTTTCCACAAACAAAACGCAAAACTCAATAACATAGTTAATGCTATTACATAAGCGAACATGACTTTGGTTAATATCAAATAAGCACCAAAAATTCCAGCGGTGATGAAAAATCGCAGTTTGCCCCTTTTGTAAAATTTGACAACGAAAAACGCAAAGCCCGATACCAGCATCACACATAATGATTCAGTTAACAACATCGGCAATTCCGGCAGAAAAGGAGGATATAGGCCAAGCAGATATGCGCCGAACATAGCTTTGTTTCGTATTGTGTATTCTCGCAGTAAAAGATAAAAGAAAATTACTCCGGCAAACAGGAAAAAAGGATTGAGGTATTTGGCATATATATATGGAATTTTTGCTGCGGCAAAAGGCATAAGAACTATCGGATAGCCTGGGCCGTTCCAGAGATACAGTGTATCTGCCGGGATGTAGAAGCCTTTAGTAAGATTCTCGGAATACATTGCATAGCGGCTTTGGTCATAATCGAGTGAATTATCCGCGATCACGATACATACAACCAGGTAAAATGCCAGAAGAGGCAAAAGCCATATTATCTCTCTATATTTCATCTGTACTGTTCACCTGTTACAGTGTTATAATCGCCAGGTCTCCCATAGTATGAAAAGTATTATGACTTAACTGATTGTTTTCATCCCAGCCGTATAGTCCGGGTGCCGAATGTTTTTCTTGTTATCCAAAAATATTGTATTTTAATATACATCTGATTGCCCACAATCCGTCTTTCCATCCTATCTTTTTGCCTGTGGCGTACGTTCTGCCGTAATAAGAAATGCCAACCTCATAAATTCGGCATTTTTTTTTGGCCACCTTGGCCGTAATCTCAGGCTCAAAACCAAATCGATTTTCTTTTATGTCTATCGACTGTATTATTTCCCGCTTAAATGCTTTGTAACAGGTCTCCATATCAGTCAAATTTATATTGGTAAACATATTCGAGAGAAAGGTTAAAAACTTATTCCCAAGCATGTGCCAGAAATATACGACTCGATGAGCTGAGCCGCTTAAAAATCTTGACCCATAAACAACATCGGCCCTGCCTGCTACAATTGGGGCAATCACCGTTGGAATCTCCTGCGGGTCGTACTCCAAATCTGCGTCCTGAATAATTACAATATCACCGGTAGCTTCTTTTATACCGGTTCGAAGAGCAGCCCCTTTGCCCTGATTTTTCTCATGGTAAAGAACCTTATCGATAACAGGCTCAACTTGTTTTTTCAGCCTGTCTATCGTACCGTCTGTTGAGCAGTCGTCAACCAAAATTATCTCTTTGTCCTTAACAGGACAGCCCTTAACAGCTTCTATTAAAGATTCTATTGTATCAACTTCGTTGTAACAGGGTATAATAATACTTAGCTTCATATTAAGGGCCTGAAATAATCTATTGTTTTTATTAGGCCTTCTTCGAGTTTTGTTTTCGGCTGCCAGCCTAACTTTTCTTTTGCCAGTGTTATATTCGGCTGTCTTTGATGCGGGTCGTCTTTTGGAAGGGCTTTATATATTATCTTGGATTTTGATTTTGTCATTTTGATAATTTTTTGTGCAAGCTCTAATATCGTGTTTTCATTCGGATTGCCGAGATTCACAGGCCCGATAAAATCATCCGGGCTGTTCATCAATATAATCAGGGCTTCAATAAGGTCATCAACATAACAAAAACTTCTGGTCTGACTGCCGTCGCCGTAAATGGTAATGTCTTTATTTTTCAAAGCCTGGATTATAAAGTTGCTGACAACCCTGCCGTCATTCGGATGCATTCGCGGGCCGTAAGTATTAAATATCCTTGCCACCTTGATTCTAAGGTTATGCTGACGATAATAATCGAAAAACAGCGTCTCAGCGCATCTTTTACCCTCGTCATAGCACGAACGCAAGCCGATTGGATTTACATTACCCCAATAAGCTTCGTCTTGTGGATGAACTGAAGGGTCACCGTAAACTTCCGATGTTGAAGCCTGTAATATCTTTGCCTTAATCCGCTTGGCAAGCCCCAGCATATTTATCGCACCGTGCACAGAAGTTTTTGTTGTTTGGACCGGGTCAAACTGATAATGAATTGGTGAGGCTGGACAGGCAAGATTATAAATATCATCAACCTCGACATAAAGGGGAAAACAGACATCGTGACGTATCACCTCAAGCATAGGATTGGAAACGAGATGGGCAATATTCGCACGCCTGCCCGTATAGAAATTGTCCAGACAAATAACTTCATTACCTTGTTCAAGAAGCCTCTGACACAGATGTGAACCTAAAAAACCTCCGCCGCCGGTTACGAGAATACGCTTACCCAAACCGCTATTTTTCATATATCCATTCTCCCAGGCCTGATTTTATTTGAAATCATATCTTCCATATAAGCACCTTCGTCACTGTGCAGGTTGCTGTAAATTACCAAATTCATCACAAAATTACCAGTGTTTTCAGCGGTTATATTCAGCCCCGATTTTACCTGTTACATTCAACTTGGTGATTATGTATCTGAGTAGGTATTAGATTGACCTTGCCCAGCTTGACGCCTTTATGGCTCAGCATCTGCTCGGCAGTGCTGTTGATATGTTTAATCCTGCCCTTGAGGACGATTATCTCCATACAGTCGTGCTCATTCAGGTGGACATGCAAAGAGCTGATAGTCTGCAAAAGGTGCTGGTGCTGCAAGGCGGTTAATTTCTGCATTAGCTGTGTCGCATGGTGGTCATAGACGATAGAAACCGCAGCGACAGCTTCGGCATTCGGATTTTCCATTTCTTTTTGACTCAACTGTTCCCTTATTAAATCTCTTATCGCCTCGGAGCGGTTCGGGTATCCTTTTTTCTCAATCAGCTCGTCGAACTGTGATAAAAGGTCTTTTTCAAGAGATACGCCTATTCTTTCAACTTGTGACATTTGTTTTTCCTAAAAGCGTTTTTCTGTTCTTCCGAGAGCATATCATTTAATGAGCCGCTGCGAAAGCCCCCTAAATCCAGGGTAATATATTTAAACCCGAGTTCTTTGAGTTTTTCAATAATTTTATTTTTGGCTGCCGGTTCTATTACCCTATGGAAGTCTTCAGGTTCAACTTCGATTCTTGCGATTTCATTATGGTGACGTACCCTGAATTCTGTCAGGCCGAGACTTTTCAGGAATTCTTCGGCTTGTTCCACCTGTTTGAGCTTTTCTTTGGTTATTTCCTGGCCGTATGAAATTCTCGAAGCAAGGCAGGGAGACGCCGGCATATCCGCAGTTGGCAGGCCGAGCTTTTTGCTCAGCTTTCTTATATCCTGTTTTGTCAATTGGGCATCTATCAGCGGCGACTTGATTTGGTAATCGGCGGCGGCCTGGTTGCCGGGCCGATAGTCTTTGATGTCATCGAAATTATGACCGCAGGCTATAGCATCAAATCCCTGCTTTTCAGCAATGTCTTTTAACTGCTCGAATAAATGCGATTTACAGTGGTAACATCTGTCCGCCAGGTTTTCCCTGTATCCGGTATCCGCCATCTCATCAGCCTGTATGGTAATTAAATCGACTCCGATTTCTTTGGCTAATCCAACGGCCCTTTCATATTGGCTTTGAGGCAGCGACGGCCCCTGTGCAATACATGCTGAAACTTTTTCTTTTCCGAGAGTATTGAACGCGGCTCTGACTAAAAATGTGCTGTCAACCCCGCCTGAATATGCGATAAGAAGTTTACCGTAACCGCTCAATATTTCTTTTAGCTTGTCATATTTTTGTTCTAAGGTCATCTTTTTTTATTTAGCCCTCAAGCCTTTAGATGCCTCAGGCGGCTGCTTGAGGGGTGGTGTATTTTTGTTGTTAATTTTTACACTTTCTGTTTATCAGGCTGGCGCTCACACCTGCCGAAAATCCATTATCGATATTAACAACGGATACGCCTGATGCACAACTGTTCAGCATAGTCAACAGCGCCGATATGCCCTTGAAGTTTGCCCCATATCCGACACTTGTGGGCACTGCGATAACCGGGCAACTGACAAGCCCGCCGATTACACTCGCCAGTGCTCCTTCCATACCCGCTACTACTATAAGTACGTTTGCGGTCTGGAGCTGTTCTACTTTATCGAACAGTCTGTGTAGGCCTGCCACGCCAACATCACAAATCAGCTCGGTTTTTTGTCCCATTATTTCAGCGGTTACTTTTGCCTCCATCGCAACCGGCAAATCAGCGGTACCTGCTGTTACTATCGGGATAGCTGTTTTTGAAAGGGGCAGTTTCTCCTGTTCGAGATATATAGCTTTTGATAATTCCTCGAATTTCAAATTGTCATATTTGCCTGTGGCAACAAGCGCGTCGTAAATTTCTTTTCCCGCGCGGGTGGCTAAAACGTTATTACCCTTTTGGGCAAGTGCCACAAAAATACCAACGATTTGCTCGGTTGTTTTGCCGGGGCAATATATAACTTCAGGAAAGCCTCTGCGGATATTTCTGTGATGGTCGATTCGCGCAAAGCCCAAATCCTCGAAAGGCAGATGCCGAAGCTTTTCTAAAGCCTGGTCAGGACTGATTTCGCCTTGTCTAACTTGCTCCAGAAGTTCTTTTAGCTTCTTAGCGTTAATGATAATCTCCAGCCTGCAACAAAAATTAACCTTACTTAATTATAGGTTATCTTACTCAAATAAAGCCGCCAAATCAATAATACTGTATACAAGAAATATTCAGGTTCGTTTATAAAAATCTTTTTCCCCTCCTTGATGGCTTATTAATTGTATAAAAATGTATAATTTGGTATAGTTTAAGTTGCTTTGAGGCAAATTTTAGATAATGATATGACTTTTATTACTGAGGATTATTTAAAGCCGTAATAATATGGGAAAAGAAGAGATTTTAACGGTACTGGAAGATTACAAACAATCTCATCAGCAACAATATGGGATTAAGGCCCTTGGCCTGTTTGGTTCGGTTGCTAAAGGTAGTTTTGATGACAACAGCGATATCGATATTTTTGTTGAGCTTGAGAAACCGGACATTTTTTTATTAGCCGATATTAAGCAGGATATTGAGCAGACCCTTCATATAACTGTGGATATTGTACGGCTGCGGGAAAAGATGAATCCGGTTTTGAAGCAGCATATAGTCAGAGACGGCATATATGTTTGACAGATAGTTAGCAAAGGAAGTTCTCAGACAGATTAAACAGGCCTGTGAAATTGTAGCAGACAGGTTTGCTGAAGTAGAAAGTGCGGATTCTTTTACATCCTCGCCATATGGTATGGAAAAGCTGGATGCTATTTGCATGCAGTTGATAGTCATTGGTGAAACTCCGCACAGTTGTTTTGCCGCTCCGCTTGAGATATGCGCGTATTTGTTGAGCTTTTAAGAAGTCTCTATGATATAAAAAAGTTTAGGACTGGATTTCAACTGAGTTCATAGTTCAGATGCTTTTGCGGTATTTCCACGGCACTTCCAGCCCGTGAGAGGTCATTAATTGCTCCTCTGCCATAATTTTTTGAGGTTCTCCCTCCGCTGTTTTTTGGCCGTTATCTATTAAAACAGCGTGTTCGGCGAATTCCGCAGCAAAGTTCATATCGCAGGTAGCAACAATAATAGTTTGCGGCAGTTCTCTGATAATTCGAAGAATTTTATTTCTGCATGTGGGGTCCAGACTGCTTGTAGGTTCATCAAGAGTGATAATGCCTGGTTTCATAGAAAGTATGGTAGCAATGGCGGCGGCGCGTTTCTGGCCTGCCGAAAGGTGATGAGGCGGTTTGTCGGCAAGAGACCAGAGGCCGACAGTTTCAAGAGCCTGCCTTGTTCGGGCTTTTACCTCGTCTTTTTCAAGACGAAGATTAAGCGGCCCGAAAGCCACATCCTCGTATATGGTGGGCATAAACAACTGGTCTTCGGGATTTTCCACGCAACAGCCGATTAGGCCTCGGATTTTTTTATTGTTCTTTTTATTTACCTCGATACCATCAACAAATATTTTACCTGTCCCTTTAACAAAGCCAGCCATTGCCAATAGAAGTGTTGATTTGCCGGCACCGTTCGGACCTATTAACACAACTTTTTGCCCGTGCTCAATAATAAGACTTATATCCTTTAGCGCGGCTGTCCCGTCTGCATAAGCGTATGAGTAATCTTTGATTTCTATTGCGGAAGTCATATCGTTCAGGTTAGTACCGGTTTTGCGAAAAGCTCCAGAGCCAAAATGTAAATAGCTGATAATACTATAAAAAGATAATCAGCCCATCCAGTATGCATTTGTGACAGGCTGCGCCATTTTTGATTAAATCCTCGTCCCTGCATAGCTATACTGATATTTTCGGCGGTATCGATGCTTCGAATAAACAAACTGCCTATCATCGCAGAAGCGGTCTTAAGTTCATTGCGAAATCCCAGATAATTAGAAGACCTCGCCCTGCGTGACAGCAGCATGTGCTGGGCTTTGTCGATAACCACGAAAATATACCTGTATAAAAGACCAAGCTGTGCTGTCAGAATTTTTGGTATTCCAAGTTTGCCGAGGCCTTCCAGTAAATTAGTGAACCGGGTTGTTGAAACCAGCGCGATAATGCACATCATAGTTACGGTAAACTTGGCAAGGATATTACAACATCTCAGCCAGCCTGCTGTTATCTGCCACGATAAAGGCCCGAAGGATACCGATACCGGGGTTCTGTCATAAAATGGACAGGATAGTGCCAATACAAGTATGAAGGGACTGACAATTATTATTTGCTTGAATACGAATCTCAGGGGAATCCGCCCCGAAACCAGTACGGCAAAAGGTCCTATCGCATATAAACTCAAAATGACCACCGAATTCGGCGGCAGCGAAATGACAAAGGCCATGAATATAACCATTACTATAAATTTGACTCTCGCATCGAGCCTGTGGACAGGCGAATCCTGATACGCGAATTTATCGATATGTGCGTGGTGCATTCCAAAACCGTATTAACTAATCACAGTTAAAAAAATAACTCTGGAGGATAAAATACCTCTCGGACCGGCTATGCGGCTATTGTATCAGGATTCGGCTTTGAATTTGACCTTTTTCTTATAATTTGAGCAAACAGCCAGATGAAGCCCATAGTCAAAAAAGCACCGATTAATCCTGCCATGCTCGTCCACGCCGCGGCAGGCTCGTATTCCAATTGAGCTGTTTGACCAAGTTTGGAGCTTCTTACGGTGTAATCCGGCATCAGGGAAAATTTTTCCTGAAATGCATCCACTTTTGGTATCACGGTACTTTCGTTGGCAATAGTAGTCTCGAAGTCGCTCTGGTCAGGCCGCTCAGCGTAGCTCCATTCGAGTCCGTCCGGCATTCCCGATGCCAGCAGCGACAAACCTGCGGCGGTAATCACCGTGAAAATTGAAAGAGAAGCGATAACAGCCGGTTTACTGAGCCTGATTTTGCCGTGCAAAGAATCACCGATTATATCAGGCCTGACCTGCAACAGATAACCGAGAACAGCGGCTGTAACGATACCTTCAATCGTTCCTGCAATTGCGTGGACGCCGAGCATAGTAACCAAAAATGTTGACATTGGTACAAGCAGGACACCTGACATTGCCGCTTCTATCGGGACAAGTGCCGCACCGATTTCCAGGGATACGACACACGCGATGATAACCGCAACATAAGTTCTGGTGTTCTGCCAGGATTCGGCTTTTATAGTTTTGAATATATAATAGCCGGCGTAGCATGGAATAATTCCCATATTGATAATATTACAGCCGAGCGCAAGCAGTCCGCCATCCTGAAAAATCAGGCACTGAATGATAATGACCGAAGAAATTACAATTGCCCCAAGGGTCGGACCAAGCACAATAGATAGTAAAACAGAACCAACAAGATGACCGCTTGTACCCGGCATAGCGGGCAGTCGAAAATTCACCATTTGAGCGGCAAAGACAAACGCGCCGAGAATTCCCATAAGGGCAAGTTTATCTGCGTCAATAATCTTCCTTGCCCGGCGTGTAATAAAAGCCAGTGCCCCGCCTGCTATCGTTAAAGTCGCCCCCGCAACCGGAACCGACAGTAATTCGTTTGCCATATGCATAATGTAATCTCCTTTTTATTATGGATTTACGTTTCAGAAAGTTATTTGTGCTCGAACACCAAAAACTACAGCGTCACTTACATCCTGGCTGCCGCCCGGGTTCATTACATATTGTACGCTCGGACTGATATTCAAATAATCTGTTACCTTAACATTGTAATACAATTCCGTAACGGCTTCATAATCATCGTTATATGTCATCTTTGCCGTATCTGCTACTGTCCCATGCGCGAATCCGACTCCCAGAACATCTTCGTCTCTGCCCTCGAATAAACCTGCATATTGAAACCCGAAGCTGAAAAATTGCGTAACATCGTTGGCCCTGCTCGGGGCATAACCGTATCTGAAAAACGCCCCTAATCCCTGGTCGTCTTCGGTGTTTTCCCTTTTTAGCATTTGGTCGCAGCTGATATAAAAACCTGTATCATCTCTATAATACTTACCCGCCGCATCATTATCTGAATTGGCTTTCGGCTGTGGGTCATTCCACAGCCCAACTCGATATGCTCCTTGTAAGGGCTTATCAGCAGAACCGAATTCCGGAGTGATACCGGTTTCGAGGATATAGAAAAAATAATCCTCATCATGAAATGTCGTTCTAAAGCCCGTCTCTCTTACATCGCTTTGCGCATCCATCGCTGAAGCTGATATATACCAGAAGTCATCGACATCGTAATGCAGTATGACGCCGAGACCGTTATCAGGAAACGGAATAGATGGATTGTTTACTAACGCGCTGTTTAAGAATTGTGTAACTTCGTCATTGGCGAATAAACTGCCGTCAAAAGATACCGGACACCCATGACATTCGAAGCCGCCTGTGATATCGAATTTTCCCAGCCGTATCAGCAGGTTGTCGAAGAATATCGGCTGTTCATACCAGAACTCGGTCAGGTCGAACGCACGTCTGCCCGCGGCGTCACCGTTTACACCGAAAACGCTGCCTGCCGATGGCCCGTCAATCCCGCCCGACTTCGACCACGAGCCTTCAGCGTGCAGAAAGAATATTCCGTTTTCCAGTTGAAACAGTTTTTCTGCGTCTAAGGTTAATTCGATATCATAACTGCCGGAAAAACGGCCTGCCTTGCGGTGCTTGCTCAGACCGCCTCGAACATTTTGCTGATAAATATTCGTTACGCCAAATCCAAACTCGATTCCTTTTTCAGAAAGCTGCCTGTGGTGTTCCCTGATGTCATTTTGGTCGTGAACAGCCAGGCATGTCCATAAAAGTTGTGTAACAGCAATCAGTGTAATCAATCCCCTTTTTTCCATTTATAAATAATCCTTAAAAAAGTAATAAGTTATCTGCGCATAACAATATTAAATTAGTGCTACTACGTCAAATAAATTTTATTGAAAAAATCAAGAAAAATTGTTTAGCTGTTGCGGTCTGTATGTTCTTGAAAAATGGAGATTTATATGAAACCTAAGCCTTTTGCGCTTGAAATCGAAGATACAAAAGAATTCCAAAGGCTGCTGGATAAAAATACGCAAAGCTACGGAATGAAAGCCGGAAAGGTCTATCTCGAACCGGGCGAAAGCTGCGGCCTGCACAGCACAAGCCAAAACGAGGAGATGCTGATTTTCCTCAGTGGCACCGGCACCGCGTTAATTGAAGGCTCTGAGCCTTTACCGGCAGGCGTAGGCAAAATTGCCTATATACCGCCTCAAACTCAGCACGATATTAAAAACACAGGTAACGACCCGCTGATTTATATCTATTGCGTCGCACCGGCAGGGCAGAAGGATGCTTAACTTTTACTTGTCACGTAGATAGCCTGCTCAGCGAATAAATTGGGTGCCAAACGGACAGGACTCTGACGATACTCTATCAATGGTATGCGCTTCTCTACAGTAGCTCCGAGCCTTTTGCAGAACTGGTCGAAATCTTTCAGAGACAGAACATGGACATTCGGCGTATCGTGCCATCCGAATGGTAACTGGCGTGTTACCGGAGCCTTCCCTTTTACAAGCAATTGTAATCGACACCGCCAATGCCCGAAATTAGGAAAGCTCACTATTACTTTCTTGCCGACTCTAAGCAGCTCTGTAAAAACTTTTTCAGGATCCTTAAGGGTCTGTAAAGTCCGCGAAAGTATTACCACATCGAAACTCTTGTCTTCATAGGCGCTTAATCCGCGTTCGATATCGTACTGAATTATCGGCAAGCCCTGGCAGATGCAGTCCAGCATCGAGCTGTAATCAAGTTCAATCCCTTCACCGCGGATACTTTTATCAGTTTTCAAATGCGCAAGCAGTTTCCCGTCACCGCAGCCGACATCCAGCACCCTGCTTTGTGGTTCAATTAAAGACTCAATCAATTCATAATCAACACGGCTTCGAGAAGCTGCTTCAGCAGGCCGACGCTCATCTGTAAGAGCGCACTTACAAGCCGAATCAGGCTGATGTGTAGCCTTTAAAAAACAACAAATGAGTCTGCTCAACCTATTCGCTTCCAGTAGAAACGCGTCATGGCCGTATGAGGATTCTATATTGGCATAGCTGACATCTTTTTTATTGGCTGCCAGTGCATTGACTATTGCTTCGGATTGAGCGGGCGTAAACAGCCAGTCACTCGAAAAACTAATAACAAGAAAACGGCTTTTAACATTTGCAAATGCGCTTACCAGGCTCCCGTAATCTTTACTTAGGTCGAAATAATCGGCAGCCTTGGTTATATATAGATAGCTGTTGGCATCGAACCGCTCGACAAAACTCTGTCCCTTGTAATCCAGATATGTCTCGACCTCGAATTCAGGGTCGAAATCATAAGTATAATGTTCCTTGCTCCTGAGACGCCTGCCGAATTTCTCGCGCATGCCAGGCTCGGAAAGATAAGTGATATGTCCAATCATCCTTGCAATCCCCAGGCCTTTATCCGGTCCGGACCCGGAATGATATTGACCTTGTGAAAAGTTCGGGTCGCCTAAAATCGCGTTTCTGCCTACCGCGTCAAACGCTATCGACTGGGCGCCAAGATGACTCGTTGTCGCTATAGGCAGTACGCTCCTGACGAAATCCGGATAATCAATCGCCCACTGCAATACCTGCATCCCGCCTATCGAACCGCCTAATACCGCCAATAGCTGTCTGACTCCGAGTTTATCCAGCAGCAGCTTTTGAACCTTGACCATATCGGCAATGGTAATCACCGGAAAATCCAGGCCGTAAGGCCTGCCCGTCTCCGGATTCGTACTGGATGGCCCTGTTGTCCCGCTGCACCCGCCCAAAAAATTCGAGCAGATAACAAAATATTTATTCGTATCTATGCCCTTGCCAGGCCCAACCATTGAGTCCCACCAGCCGGGCTGCTTGTCTTCCGGACTATTCACTCCCGCAACGTGTGCGTTTCCGCTAAGCGCATGGCAAATCAAGACCGCATTATCACCAGCCTCGTTGAGATTTCCGTAAGTCTCATAAGCGACATCAATCGGCGCAAGTGTCTTGCCGCAGGCTAATTTGAGCGGTCTGTCCCTCTCAACCAGCCGAATAGTCTCTGTCTTTACAATTCCAACCGAACTATTTTTATCTTCTGCCATATAGTTATGAGTATATAGTGTTTAACCTACGTGTAAAGTACGCAATATGACGCTTTTTTTGATTATTTTGTAAATATGACAAAATATGTCTCTCAAAACCATATTATTTCATAAAAACACTTGACATTGTCACGGGTACGCAATAGATTGATTATATTATTAAGAGATTCCCTTTACCGGGAAAGGAGGTAAAGAAAATGGCTAAGAAAAAAAGAGCCGCGAAAAAGAAACCCGCCCGGAGAAAAGCAGCCAAAGGCGCCTGGAACGCCAAAGACCTCAACATCCTTAAAAAGCAATTTGCTGACATATCAACAGCGGACATCGCAAAAAAGGTAGGACGCAAGGTCGATGCCGTTAAGAAAAAAGCATCAAGAATGGGCATCAAAAAGAGCAAGAGGTATCTGAAATCCATCGGCAGGGCGTAGTTACCCTTTCAGCTCTTCTGCGACAGCGGCGATATAATCGGCGAGCTTGCCCGCTAGGGTAGTGCTGAGCTGACGACCGGGCTCTATGCGGCCCGGCTCGATACCGAAAATCACTATACTCTCAGGGCATTGCCCTAACTGCCGCGACATCTCGATTACTCTCATAACATCGCTGTCGTGCAGGCTGAACTGGCAGAGTTGCTTGATGGTTTTTACGTCTTCAGGCGTAAATCTTTTGAGCGTCCCGGGCCTTGTCCCCATCTTCGCACAATCTATAAGAATCGCCTTTTTGCGTCCTGCTATAAGATGTAAAAGCGCCATTCCGCCCGTACCGATATCGGTGAATTCAACATTGGGATATTTACCCGCCTGTTTGGAAAAATGCTCGACTACGGCACAGCCGATGCCCTCATCAGCCATCAAAACATTTCCAAGCCCGACTACCACTGTTTCTTTTTTCATATTGTTTAGCCCACGGACCTGTGCCGTGGGGAATTTCTTTTCATTTTTTACCACAGAGTTATTATTTATTATAGCCACAGAGAACACAGAAAACACAGAGAAATTTTTAATCGCAGATTACGCTGAAAACACGGAAAAATTAACCACGAATTGACGCGGATGGCGCAGTTTTTTGTTTTTATATTTAGCCCGCCGTTCCTGTCCGGCGTAGCCCTTTTAGGGCGAAGACGGATCACGGCGGGTCGATTTTAACCACGAATCAACACTGGTACGATGGAACTACGGAGCGTCTTCGGCGGATTGTATTCTGACTTCTATACTTTGCCATCTTCCTTTATTTCTACATTGGAAATTCTACATTGGATATTGGATATTCTTCTACGGTTTGATGTCTGTTTTTGGCGTGAAAACGGTATTTATGATTCACTATCCAGTGAACTATTGCGTATTATAACATATTATAAAACATTTGTCAAGTAAAATTTTGATGTTTTGCCACAAATTTTTAATCGCGGATTACGCAGATTTTATAGAATAAATACCATTTTGAACGAGCTCAGTAAAACCCCCCATAATTCCCAGTTTATTTATATTGACCCTGCGGCGTGGAAATAGTAAAATTGGGGATATTGATTTTTCTATTTAGAATTGATATTGACAATCACCGATTTAACGGGGGTAATTACAAAATGGATTGACCATTTAATCAAGGAAGGTCAACTTGAATAACGAAAATTTCATTAAAGAAGGACAACTGTTTTATTGCACTATTTCTCCATTTTGGCTTCGCCAAAATGTTGCTTGTCTTTGATGGGATTGGGGATATATTTAATCGATGATTACACAGACAGGAAGCATATATTGACAGGATAACAGGATTGATGGGCTATCTTCAGCAACAGATTAAAAGGGATTTTTATTGATTTATGAAAAAATCACTTTCAAATTTAACAAAAAGATATAATAGGCTGAGTATTTGGAATCGCGTTGCTTTTTGGGGTTCTTTGGCATCTATTGCAGGTATTTTTCTGTGGTTTATTTCTTTCATTAAACCAGATTCTAAAAACACGCCAGAAGTAGATATAGATGTCGGTGATTTTGCCAATTCAATAATAATCAGTGACTCTTACGTAAATTTAGAAGTAAATCAACAAGATAACAATCCTGATTTCATAGAAAAACTCTTTGAAGAAGATCAACAGTTGATCAAGTTGATTGAAGATTTACAACAGGTAGACAGGCTTAATAGTGAAACTCTTTTTGGGAAATACAATCTGGGATATGCAATATTAACCAGCCAAGAGGATGTCGAAGATAAGAAAGTAAGCCTAAAACGATTACATAAAATAATAGATATAGATTGGTCAGCCTGTAGAATTTTTGAATTGTCTCGTGATAAAATCACTGTTAAGGCCCCCAATATTATACATAAAGATTCTTCAAGTGCCTTGTTGAATACAGATAATGTCACAGCAAAAGCCAAAGTTGTGATTAGAAAAGGAATAGTCTTATCAAGAATTGTAGGCAATGTAACAAATATATATGCCAGAACTATGCATAAGTTTTGAAGTTTTTTCAGATGACGGAAATAACGTTATGGTTGCTATTGGCATTAATGAAGTAGAGAAAAACATCTTTACCAGCGTGAAAGATATAGAAAAAATTAATGAACAAAGGTATCTGCTAGAATATCCACAAGGTTATGCTATTTTTTGTAAGAGAAAATTTTATGGTAATCTACTTATTGGTTGTGATATGAAGCCTACGTGTGTCATCCAAAGAAATCTCTCAGAAAACATAAAAATAATATGGGACGACTTTAATTTTAGACAAGTTAGGTCATGGATCACTATTGACAAATTGGTTGTTAAAGATAATCTGAAAAATACGAATCAGGTTCTTACGCTTCATGATAGTTGTTTCAAGTCGCAGTTGATTACGGATGGTTCTATGTTTGTTTTTGAAGGCGATACGCTTGAAGCAAGGATGGAATTGTTGTTAGATACTAAAGACTGGATGATTTTTATTATTGGTTTTTGGGAAAAAGGAGAAGATGCTCAAAATTTTCCTCCTACGCCATTTGAAGGATTAACGGTTCCTTTTAGAGGTATTGGAGAGGATAGAGCGATGGTATCAATAGAATATTGGTCTAATGCAGTCAAGTTGCCTTCAAGAATTGCAGGAGGTCCACACTCATTGATATTACCCATAGGTTCCATAGGCAAGATGGAAGATAGTGACGAGGAGTTTTTCAAAGAAAGATATCTTCAGCGTCATAATGCTCGAGTAATGAACTATATTTTATTAGCGGATAAGCCAAATTTAAATAACTACTGTGCAGACGTTAAAGTAGTATCAGGTGAAGTATACATCCCTAGAGAATATCATCAGTTGTCGCTTATCCGATTAGCCCTTTTAGCGTTAGAATCCTCCAATTTTGGAGAAGCTAAACTTTATGTGGAAAACGCAACAAGAATTGATGAAGCTGTTCTTGAAAACAACTTTGATGAAATTGTCGAATCTCTTAATAAAATTATTCTGGCCGATACATCCCCGTATAAAGAATTAAATGACGAACTAATTAAAGAACTTGATCGTTTAGAAAGTATCATTAAATGTTGGCAAAATATTTGTAAAAATCATGAACTCGATGTTGGTATGATTGTAGCTGACTTTTATTTAGGTTTCATCAACATACCAAGAGATGATCTTAATGCTTTTGAGAAATATATGTTGAAGGTTTTAGAATCGCTGAAAACCGTAGAAGTTAAGAACTATAAAAGCCTCGATAATATGGCTGAAATAACAAAAGATTTGTTAGGCAAGATTTATCTTAAGTCGGGACAAATTGAGAAGTATAACCAATTGTACCAAGTTGGCAATGACCATCCATAGCATCATAATTTTAATCAAAGAAATCATTACAATCAGCGAAATCTACGATAAAAAATATCTTGTCAATCCTGTTATCCTGTCTGAAAAAATCCTGTCATAAATACCGGTATGAATCTGTGTCTAAGGAAAATAATCTCTGTGTATTCGGTGCTCTCTGTGGCTTTGAAGAAGAACCTGCGGTTCCGCCGTCGTCAACGCTATGGCGGACATGGAAAACCGCAGGCTAAATGTTTTAGAAATCAGTGTCTACCCATGATTTGATAAAATCTTTGAGTATCGGTAAATCATTCTTACAGGTATCCCAAACCACCTTTGTGTTAACGCCGAAATAAACATGAATCAGGAAATTTCTCATGTTTTTCATTCGACGCCATTGAATTTCCGAATGGGCTTGACGGAACTGCTCGCTGAGATTATTAGACGCTTCGCCTATTATCTCCAGTTCCCTTACAACTGCATCTATAATCATCTTGTTGGATATGAAACTTTCATAGCTGATGTCATGGAGGTAGTCATATATAGTTTCGATAGCATCCCTGATATGAATCAGATATGTTCGGTCATTTTTCATAGACATACTCGGCTTGCTGCAAAACTTCGTCCCGGAAGTACTTGCTTATCGCCTGCGGTGTAAGTAAATCGACTGTTTTCTGCAGGAAAGCTTCAAAATTATCTTTGATATCAGACAAAGCAAAAAAGCCAATAACGGCGGTCGGCTCGAAATCTATGAGAACGTCGATATCGCTGTCTTGTGAAGCATTGCCGTTAACGTAAGAGCCGAATATAGCTACTGATTTTATATCAGGCCTATGCGGGTCATTTTCAATAGCTTCTAATAATTTCTTTTTTATTTCTTCTTTTCCCATGATGATAGTGTAAATCCTCTGTTAATCAGAGTCAACGAAATTTAGAGTTTATTCGTGGCTAAATTTCATACGAATTCCACGTTCAGCATATGTGTCGAGCAGCTTATGCACGGGTCGTAAGAACGCACGAGCATCTCGAGTTTCTGTCTTACCGCATCCTGGCCCTGGTCGATTATCTGGGGCACTAATTTCTCGAAATCCTTCTGGATATTGGCGTGGTTCTGATTAGTCGGGATACAGATATTACCGCCGACGCAGTTGCCCTTATTATCGAATTCGTAACTGTGGAAAAGTATCCCCCGCGGTGCCTCGACACATCCCGAAGCCATTCCTGCTTTGCCGCTGGTCTTGATTTTTT
Organism: Sedimentisphaerales bacterium; assembly: GCA_016930645.1. Taxonomy (GTDB): domain Bacteria; phylum Planctomycetota; class Phycisphaerae; order Sedimentisphaerales; family Anaerobacaceae; genus JAFGGH01. Next base: position 38,377 of record JAFGGH010000058.1, on the reverse strand, counting down.
CTTCTTTTATTCCTGCTGTCAGCAGCTCGTCGATTAGCTGAATACTTGTCTCGACAATGTGTACACATTCGACAAGCTGTGCGATGGTGTTCATATACGGGTTGCAGCAGCCTTTCTCAAGGCCGAACATCTTGGCGACGCCTTTGGCACCGTCGGTTAGCAATTCAGCATTGTTATTGAATCTTGCAAGCGCTCCAACGGCATAAGAGTCCCTGTGCCATTTACACCATTTTGCCGTTGATTGCGGGCTGACATACTCGTTGGCGATGCCTTCCCAGTCACTAATCGGAACCACACTACCGTTGGTATCGGTGGAGGTAATATCCCCGTGATAAAACGTGTATGTCGGAGGGTCGGTCTGTTTAAGCGAGACGTATTCCGTATCGCGCTCGAAAGCAGGGATATTCTCGGCTACACTCAAGACTACTTCCGCAATTGTGCTTAAATCATTCAGACACCCCTTCAGGGTTTCCTGCAAATCTTTTAATTGCTGTTCGGTCGGAAATCTTGTTAGGCCCCCCGGTATTAGTGTTACCGGGTGGGTTGTCCTGCCCGCAATCAAATCCGACCATTCATTAGCGACTTTGTGCGTCCGGACAATTGTCAAAACAGCGTCTTTGGCCTTAGCTACTAAGGGAACTACCGATGGCGCACCGAAAAAGTCCGGCGCCGCTAAATATCCGATATGCAGCGTATGGCTTTGAAGCTGCTCCGAGTAGTGCATCAGGATTCGCATCTTGTCAGCCTGTTTCGATACCTTGATTCCAAGCGCCGCTTCAACGGCTTTCGTGGCAGCCAGCGAGTGCGTAATCGAGCAGATACCGCAAATCCTGCTTACTACGGTCTGGATGTCCTCGTAGCTTAATCCGCGAACCATAGCCTCGAAGAACCGCGGGGCCTCCGGCACCTGCCATTCGATTTTTTCTATCCTGCCGTTTTTGGCGTTGACTGCGATATTACCGTGACCTTCGACGCGGGTCATGTGCCTTACGTTTATATTCAAATCTTTACTCATTGGTGGGCCCCTGTGTACTTCCGAATAATATCATTTTACCTTTTAAGTCTTCTATGCTCAGGCCGTATTTTTCGATTACGTCCTTTGCCGCGTTCACATTCGGCTCATCGACATAGCCCCGGCAGCCGAAACACCTGAAACCGCTCGACGGGCATCTTGCCCCGCATCCCGCCCGGATAATCGGCCCAAGACACACCTGCCCATACTCCCACAGGCAGGGATTGCCTTTGGCTTTACATTCGACGCAGACAGGCCATTCGGGAATTTCGGGTTTTTTGCCTAACAGCAAACAGCGGACTATATAGGTGAACTCTTTGCGGTCTATCGGACAGCCGTGAACTTTATAATCCACCTCGACTACCTCATCGACCGCTTTAGTCATCGCCGTATCGAGATGGGGCATTTTAGCGTCATCGCCGTACACACATTCTTTCACATCATCGAGGTCGAAATTGTTCTTGAGTTTATTGACCCCGCCGATTGTCGCACATGCTCCTAATGCAATGAGAATTTTGGCCCTGCTTCGAATTATCTCGACTCTGTCTTCATCTTCAGGCCGGGTAATCGAGCCTTCCACAATCGCTATATCGTATTCGTGGCTTTGCTCACTCATCGCTTCCCGCCATTCGACAACATCGACGGCGCCTATTAAATCCAGGAGTTCCTCTTCGAGGTTCACTATCTGGAGCTGACAGCCTTCGCAGCAGGCAAAGTCGAAAATCGCTATTCTTGGTTTACTCATCTTTATATAGCCTCCGGCGCTACGCCCAAATCTGAATACTTAAATACCGGACCGTCGATACATACATAATACTTATTTATCTGACAGTGCCCACAAAGCCCCACCCCGCATTTCATTTTTCTTTCGAGGTTCAGGTATATCTGGTCGCGTGGGACGCTGTCTTCGGCCAGGGCCATCAGTACGAATTTGTACATAATTGGCGGGCCACAGATGAAAATCTCCGAGGACGCAAGCTCCGATTCGATTTTCGGAATTAGGGTGGTTACCACGCCGACATTTCCGTTCCAGCAATCGTGAGCTTCATCTACCGTCTCCAGATAGTGCACATCGTCTCTGGCCTCCAACTGCTGCAATTCGCTCTGGAAGAACCGCTGAGGGTAACACTTTGTACCGAGCAGAACGGTAACATTTCCGTAATCAGTCCTGTTATCGAGGACATAATTTATGAACGACCTCTGCGGAACCAAGCCGATTCCACCGCAAATGAAGATAAGGTCTTTGCCTTTCGAGTGTTCCACGGGATAAGTGCCTTTGCCTAACGGGCCGCGGATACCGATTTTGTCGCCTGCACGAAGGTTGTGGATGGCTTTGGTAACGTTGCCAATTCTTCTGACAACCAGCTCTATGCCGTCCTTCTGGGTCGGCGAAGATGCAATCGTCAAAGGGGCTTCGCCGATCCCTGCTATGGAAACTTCCACAAACTGTCCCGGCGTATAATCGAAACCACCGTCGTCCATAGTAAAGCGGACATACATCTCGGTATCGTTCATCAGCCTGACCTTCTGAACGGTCGCTATCTGCGGCAGATAAATATCTTTCTCTTGAGTACAGCATTCACACATTTGTTTCGCTCCTTATCTGTACGAAACGTAATTTTCTTATTCTCTTACTTCGTTTTAATGTCATCGAATAACCGGTTATAGACATTTACCGGATTAGCAATATCGGGCAGACACGCGCTTACACATCTTCCGCAGCCGACGCAGGCGATTTGGCCGCCGATTTTCTCGGGGACATATTTTGCCTTCCTATAGAGCCTGTGGCGGAAGCGGTCGGCACGTTTCTTCCTGAAATCATGGCCGCCTGCCACCATAGCGAAGCCGTCCAGCATACAGCCGTCCCATGCCCGGCATCTTTGGCCGGTCTTCATATCCCATTTCACATCGTCCTGGACGTTGAAGCAGTAGCAGGTCGGGCAGACCTGGTTGCAGCTTCCGCAGGCAAAACAGGTAGCGGCTTTTTCTTCCCAGACGGGATGGTTATAAGCATTTTCCAAGAGACCGGGCAACTCTGCGACCTCGCACTTGAGCTGGTGCTTGCTGAGATTTTTTTCGTTGTCTTTCTGGATTTTTTCTCTCTTGTCGAGGTCGTCTTTGGAGGCATCGGCTGTTTCGGCTTTTGAAAGCAAAGCTTCGCCCTTCTCGGTAGCGGCTTCGGCTATGTAACTATCACCTATATCTGTCAGTAGTATATCGAAACCATCTTTTACCGTAGCTGTTTTCATCTGTGAGGCAAAGACATTTTCAGAGGCGTTTACCACATCACAGGTGATGATAGTTGCGTTGCTGCGTCTTGTCATATAGTGAGTATCGTAATACCCCTGTTTGAAAAGCTCGTCAATCTGGTTGATGGCTATCATATCGTAAGGATGAACGCCGATTAGCACGAAAGGTTTATCGCTGTACTGCGATTCATAGCCGGCTGAGACCTCGAAGGTCAGCAGTGTCTCGACTGGCGGCAGGAAATACTTTTTCGGCGGCTGGAGGGTTACATCGTAGTCGAGCCTTAAATCCTGTGCCGAGGTCAGCGGGCCGAAATCGAACTTGTCGCCTTTGGACTGGACACCGAAAACCCTCTCTTTTGAGACTAATTCACCTACCCATTCGGTAAGAGCGGCTTTGGTTATTTTCTTTACTGCCATATTTATAAATCCTACTAAAATTTACGTATTTGAAGGCCTGTACGGCCTTATTATACCTTACGTACACATTGTGATTGAGTTCACAAGTACAAAACCCTGAATTATACATTATTACTGTTTTTTAAGCAAGCTAAAACCAAAAATTATAATATTTCTTTTCGAATATGAAGCGATAATTCAATAGTAATGTAAGATGCTCTTGGTTATTTCATTACAACCGGCAAAAAGCCAAAAGCCCTGTTCCAGGACAGGTGTATCATTTTCTGCCAATTTGACAGGTTCTGCCTGCCTGTCCCGCTGCGCTCTTTGTGACATCGAACAGGCAACAAAAAAACCTTAATTTCAGCCTGAAAAACAGGACAGATTTTAATTAAAAGTTTCCTGTTTTTGGCACAGCAGTTGCTCATATATTAAGAGGAAGAGGACAAATCTAATATCGCAAACTTGGCCGATTTTTAACACTTAAACCGCCTTGATAAAATATTCCCTTCCAATCCACGTTCCGGTTTTTCTCGACCGAATAATTGTTACTCCATTGCTTTTTATGCGCTGGCTCTGGTACGGCTATAGTTTCAGAAGGATAAAATTAGCCAATTCGAATAAATGCGCGATAGTTGACCAGGCCGATTACGCCGAGCTTTCAAAATATGTCTGGTTGCCTGACTGTGAATATGGTAGTTGCCGTTCTATTAGATTGTCGGGGAAAACTTTAGGCCATCTTTCTATACACTTGCACCGACAGATTTTGGCCGATGAGCTTGAAACCGAAAGTGCCAAAACCAAAGTTAAATTGTTTGTTGACCATATCAATTGCAACGCTTTGGACAGCCGAAGGGCAAACCTTCGAATAGTCACAAGAATGCAGAACGCGAAAAACCGTTCAAAAAGTAAGAAAAAATGCAGTTCGATTTATAAAGGTGTTAGCTGGCACAAACAGCACAGAAAATGGGGAGCGGCGATAAAAGTAAACAGAAAAAGTATTCATCTCGGATATTTCAACGATGAGATTGAGGCGGCGAAATGCTATGACGAGGCCGCAAGGAAGTATCACGGCGAGTTCGCGTGTCTGAATTTCCCGCCGCCTGATAAACGAGGATTAAAAAATCTGATAAAATATATATTTACGCGTATCGCGTCGCGCATTTTTTTTTGAACCCCCAGTGAAACTGGGGGCTAAATATTTAGCCCTGGGTTTTACCCAGGGTTTTATGCAGTATTATGACTTTTTACATACTTAATTCTTCTGTTCAATGTCATTTCATCATAACAAAACCTTTTGTCGTATCCCTTCGCCCAAATCTTTCCGGTAAGCCCCGTTTCTTTCAACGCTAATCGTCCGGCCTTTTTATAATACGCGACAATATTCGATATTGGTTTTGGAAAATAGTCAAGTACAAGATGAACATGATTCGAACAGACAGTTAGTGCAAGTATTTTTTGACCGATTATTTCGGATTCTTTTAATATTGCGTTATGAACAATTTTTCTTTGTTGTTTTGAAAGCTTAATGGTATTACCCTTTTTGTTCGCTTTATTGGCCTGTAACAAATTATCGTTTGGTGGCAATATTTTACCATTTTTTACATAACCTCTTTTATCGCCCTGAAGCCATGTGCCATACGTGGTCCAAGTAACCATATATCCCATCACATTTGCCATTTTTTCAACCCGAATGGCACTATCTTCCCTTTGCATTGAAATATACAGGTACTTGAAAAGTAATTTTATTCACATTCTGTGAAGACATACCACCCTTGGCCCCGAAAGATAAAACGCTTATTTCTCCACCACCTTCTTTATTAATTGTTATCATAACTTCAAAAGAAACATATTGAGGTGCAGTGATTTTTATGCCCTCGACTATGCCCTGAGCTATCGACAACGGCGCTTGGTTTTTTGCATCAAAAACTCCCTCGGTTATATCAATAAGGCTTTTTTTGACATATTCTTTTAGGTTCATTTAAACCTCCGTTTTATGTCACCTTAAGTTTTATGTTTGCCGTATTTTCTTTTTTTATCTGCATAATCAGCCATTAATAATATCCTAATTCCCATCAAAGACAAGGGGAAAACAGAGGACAGAAAACAGAAGACGGAACCCCACGAAGAACGTTGTTCTAAATAAGCGGTCGTGCCGACCGCTGCTAAATATTATCTCGTTAATCCTGTTATCCTGTCTTTGGTACTACAGAGGTAATCATCTTGACAATTTCCCTTAATCTTTGTATCTTCATACTTTAAGAAAAATTCTTTTAAAAATCCGTGAAAATCCGTGTAATCCGCGGTTAAAATTTGGTGTTTATTCGTGTTCGTTCGTGGTTAAAGTAACAGGAGCAGTCAGTGAGAGTATTGTCGGGTATTCAGCCTTCGGGTAAGCTTCATATAGGCAATTATTTCGGGGCGATGCGTCAGCATTTGCAGCTACAAGCCGAAAACGATTGTTTTTATTTCATTGCCGATTATCACGCCCTGACTGGTAATCCGGACCCTGAAAAATTGGCTCAGAATATAATCGATGTAGCGCTGGATTATTTAGCGTTGGGACTCGACCCTGAAAAGACGGTATTCTGGCGGCAGTCGGATGTGCCTGAAATAACCGAGCTTACCTGGATATTTTCCTGTATTACACCGATGGGACTTCTGCAAAGGTGCACCAGCTATAAAGACAAGATCGCGCAGGGACTAAGCGCCAACCACGGCTTGTTTGCCTATCCGGTATTGCAGGCGGCGGACATTTTGGCATTTCACAGTAATTTAGTTCCGGTCGGGGCCGACCAGAAACAGCATATAGAAGTTACGCGCGATATAGCAGGCTATTTCAATAATGCATACGGCGAGATTCTGACACTTCCCGAAGCGCATATAGTTGAATCTGTCGCGGTTGTGCCGGGGATTGACGGCAGGAAAATGAGCAAAAGCTACGGCAATACCATTGAGATTTTCGAGTCCGAAAATAGTATGAAGAAAAAGGTCATGCGGATTGTTACGGACTCGACGCCTGTGGAAGAGCCGAAAAATCCCGAAAAATGTAACGTCTTTGCTATGCTGAAGCTTGTCGCACCTGATGATGAGCTTAAACAATGGGAAGATAAATACCGCAAGGGCGGCACCGGTTACGGCGACGTTAAGAAACGGCTCGCCGAGCTTTTGGTCGAGTATTTTCAGCCTTACCGTGCAAAGAGAGAAGAATTACAGAACAATCTTGATTATGTAAACGAGGTTTTGGAAAAAGGCGCCGAGCGCGCCGAGAAAATCGCAAAGCAGACTTTTGATGAAGTTCGCAAGGCGGTAGGACTATAATATGGAAGATAAACTCGTATGCGTAGGTAAATTCGATGACTATATACAGGCCGATATGGCGCGGCAGGTGCTTGCCGACTGCGGTATAGAGGCCATAGTAACCGGAGCGAACGCGTCCAATGTTTATTCGGCCCTGTCGTTTATCGAAAGGCCTGAGTTGATGGTTCTGTCCAGCCGGGCCGATGAGGCTAAGGAAATTCTGGCCCAGCAGCCGGAACCATTAGAGGAAGAGCAGGAAATAGAAGAAACACAAGAACAATAAATGGCTGATTACCGTGTAAATCTCGATGTTTTCGCAGGCCCGATGGACCTGCTCTTGTACCTTGTCCGCAAGGAAGAGGTCGATATATACGACATTCCAATTGCCCGAATAACCGAGCAATACATCATGTATATTGAGATGCTGAAAAACCTCGATATCGACCTGGCAGGCGATTTTCTGGTAATGGCTTCGAGCCTGATGCAAATTAAATCTGCGATGCTGTTGCCGAAGGCCGGGCCTGACGATATTGAAGCTGAGGATTTCGAGGACCCGCGGGCAGAGCTGATTCGGCAACTGCTCGAATACAAAAAATTCAAGGATGCGGCAAATCTCTTGGATGCCTGCGCCGTTGAGCAGCAGCAGCGAACCGCTCGTCCCGATACAATTATTAACAGGCTCAAGGACAATACCGAGCCGGAAGTGGATATGGACAATGTAAGCGTCTGGGACCTGCTGGGAGCATTTGATAATATACTTCAGGCTACGGGCGCTTCTTTTGATATCAGTCATATTCACGATGATACGCCAATCGACCTTTACCAGATTGAAATATTACATCGTCTTCAGACCGAAGGCGCGATGCCTTTCGAGCGTATCTTTGACGAAAGAGACAACCGGCTTGTCCTGGTAGGCCTTTTCCTGGCGATACTCGAGCTTATAAAAGATTCGCTCATCGGCGCCGAGCAGCAGGAAGGAAACGGAGCTATTTACCTAAGTGCCCTAACCGACGAACCCGCCGAACAGGCCGTTCAAAAAGTTATGATTGCCGCTGCCGAACAGGCCTCCGAATCGGCTCCGGTACCAATAGTTGAAATTGAGCAAAGCGCCAAGCCCCAGGAAAGAATTGAAACAGTACAAACCTCTCAAAATACCATACCCATTGCCGAGATACCCGCCGAACGGAAACAGCAGGATTGTCAGGACTATTCAACACCCCGGCAAAAAGACGAAAACAATACCGCTGACAATTAGTATTTGACAGAGGGCTTGCGGAGAAATAGAATGTCTTTTTACGAATCGGTAAATCAGGAAAGGATACCAAAATGGCTGGTAATGTAACTGAACTGACAGATGAGATATTTGATGATACCATTCATAATTCCGATATGCCTGTGCTGGTCGATTTCTGGGCTCCCTGGTGCGGCCCGTGCAAGATGATGACCCCGATTCTCGAAGAGGTGGCCGAAGAACTTGCCGGCAAGGCTAAAATATGCAAGCTCAATACCGACGAGGCACGCGACAGCGCGATGGATTTTAATATCAGCGCTATCCCGACAATCATTCTGTTCAAGGGCGGCCAGGTAGCAAAAAAGTGGGTCGGCCTGACGAGCAAAAAGGATATCACAGAGGCTATTCAAGAGCTTCTTTAATCCGCTTGCGGCAGAATTTCAGACGTACATTTTTTACAGGTTTGTTAAGTTACCATTTCGATGTTTTCGCCTTACCTTGACATAGTGCTTCTATTATAAGATAATTATGGTTTTTCTATTATTTTGTTGAGAGCATTGTGTTATGAGTCATAAAATTGTATCGAAAAAGCAGCTTTCAGAGGATGTTTTTACGGCTGATATCGAAGCCGGGCTGATTGCCAAAAAGCGCAAGCCGGGCCAGTTTATTATTCTTTGTATTAACGACGAATACAGCGAGAGAATTCCGCTTACAATCGCCGGCGCCGACCCCGAAAAAGGCACGATAAAACTAATCTGGCAACGTGTCGGCAAAACCACCGCAGAACTATCCGACCTCAAGGTCGGTGATGAAATAGCCAATATCGTAGGGCCGCTCGGAACGCCGACCGAAATTGAAAAGTTCGGTACGGTCGTCTGTGTCGGAGGCGGAATCGGCAACGCGCCGCTGCTGCCGATTGCGACTGCGTTGAAAGAGGCGGGCAATATTATTATCTCGATTATCGGCGCGCGCAATAAAGAGCTTGTTATTCTCGAGGATGAATTTAAGCAGATGAGTGATGAGCTGATAGTTACCACAGATGACGGTTCTTACGGCAGGAAGGCCCTTGTTACTGTGCCGCTTGAAGAAATATGCAAAAGAAATCCAAAGCCGAATCACGTCTTTGTGATTGGCCCTGCCATAATGATGAAGTTCTGCTGCGCAGTTACGAAGAAATATGAAGTACCGACTACCGTTTCGCTCAATACCATAATGGTCGATGGAACCGGTATGTGCGGCGGATGCAGAGTCGAGGTGGGCGGAGTCGCCAAGTTTGTCTGTGTCGATGGCCCGGAGTTCGACGGGCATTTAGTCAATTTCGATTTGATGATGAAAAGACTAAGTGCCTATAAAGACCTCGAAGAAAAAGCCCATCAGCAATATAAAGAACACCAATGTAAAATCGGACTGGACAAAAAATCATCTTAGGAAGCGCTGAAGTGACCAAAAAAGAAGCTAAAGAACTGCTCGATAAACTACTTGAAAAAGAAAAGGCCGAAGGCCTGAAGGCCTCCGATAGGTTCGATATACCGCCTCAGGATATGCCGGCCCAGGACGCTGTAGAAAGACGCTCGAATGTTAACGAAGTTGCTACGGGCTATACCGAGACCCAGGCCAGGCTCGAAGCGATGCGATGTATCCAGTGTAAAAACGCTCCGTGCATCGAGGGCTGTCCGGTCAGAATAGAGATAAAAGATTTCATCGCTGAAATCGCGAAAGGCAATTATAAAAAGGCACTCGAGATTATCAAGCAGAATTCATTGCTGCCTGCCGTTTGCGGAAGGGTCTGTCCGCAGGAGGTACAGTGCCAGTTGACATGCACTATCGGCAAACGCAACAATGACCCGACCAAAGCGGTCTCGATCGGCAGACTGGAAAGATTTGTTGCCGACCTCGATAAGGATAATGCGAGCATACCCGAAGTTGCGTCTGATACAGGGATGAAAGTCGCAGTAATCGGCTCAGGGCCGGGCGGTATCGTCGCAGCGGCTGACGCAAGAAGAGCCGGACACGATGTTACTATATTCGAGGCCTTTCATAAGACCGGCGGCGTGATGGTCTATGGGATACCGGAATTCAGATTGCCAAAAGCCATCGTACAGAAGGAAATTGATGTCCTTAAAAAGATAGGTGTCAAAATAAAATGCAATTTTATCGTTGGCAGGACGAGGACAATTGACGAACTTATAAAAGAAGATGGTTTCAATGCCGTTTATATTGGTGTTGGTGCAGGCCTGCCGCGCTTTATGGGAATCGAAGGTGAATCGCTTGTAGGCGTCTATAGCGCCAACGAATATCTTACCCGCGCCAATCTTATGAAGGCCTACGACTTTGGCAAAGGAGCCGATACCCCGATTGCTGTTTCCAAAAAAGTAGCGGTAATAGGCGGCGGCAACGTCACTATGGATTCGGCACGGACGGCGGTAAGGCTCGGCGCTGAAAAGGTGTATTTGATTTATCGCAGAAGTGAAAAGGAAATGCCCGCCCGTATAGAAGAAGTCCACCACGCAAAGGAGGAAGGCATTGAATTTCATATCCTTCAAAGTCCGAAGCGAATCATCGGCGACGAAAAAGGCAAAGTAAAAGCAATCGAGTGTCTCAGATACGAGCTCGGCGAGCCGGATGATTCAGGTCGGCGCAGACCCATACCCATTGAAGGCTCGGAATTTACGATTGATGTCGATACTGTTATTGTCGCTATCGGCAATATTGCCAATCCCCTGATTCGCCAGACCACGCCGGAGCTGGAATTTAATAAGTGGGGCAATATCGTTGTCGATGAAAACTGCAAGACCTCTATGGAAGGTGTCTATGCGGGCGGAGACATCGTATTAGGCGCAGCTACGGTGATTTTAGCGATGGGCCAGGGCCGCATCGCGGCGGCGGCAATCAATGAGTACCTCTCAAAAAACGACCTGGGTACAAAAGATTAATCTTATGTTATCAATAGTCGCCGTATCCGGCGACTGCTAAACGGTTCTGGATATTAAATGATTATTGCTTATCACGCAATTTTTACTACGTATGGTACCTGGCTGCCTAACGACCCACGTGGTTCTTTTTCCAAAGATGTATATACCAGACAATTAAAAGAATTAGGAAATGTTAAATACGGCAGGCAGAATCCACAACCATCGAAAAATGTGCTGTTGAAGTTTTTGGTACAATCCCAAAGTAATCTGGCTCGACCGCCGTTTTTTCTTAATGATAAAACACGGCCGCTTGTAGCTTCGGGATTTGGAAATGTTGTTCGCAGATTTAATATTATTGTACCTGCATGTGCGATAATGAATGACCACGTGCATATAATTATTATGCGTTCAAAATATAAAATTGAATACCTTGTAAACCAGTTAAAAGGCTCCGCTACAAAAGAAATGAAACTAAAAAATACGCCTTGGACAAGAGGTTGCTGGAAGGTATTTATAAATGACACTGATACTCTAAAGGCCGCAATCCGGTATATCAACGCCAATCCTGCAAATTCCGGTCTGCTCCTTCAAACATGGGATTTTGTTACAATCCCAAATTGTAAAAAAGTTTAGCAGTCGCCGTATCCGGCGACTTTCATTGTCATTTCGAGTGCCTCGCGAATAAGAAAAAGTAAATAATGTAATTTTCTATCTGCTTGAGAGTGTTTTAAAAATCGTTAAAAGTCCTAAAAGAATTGTAACCACAGCAATAATGAGTTTTAAATGTTTTGTGTTAAGTCTTTTAACACTCTTTGCTGAGAACGGCACCGACAATATGGCGCCGAATACTATATACGGCGCAAGCCGCCAGGATACCGATTCTGCGACCAGCCAGTAAGTAATTACGCCGACTAAACAGGTCAGGCCTTCTGCAAGCGATGTTATTCCTATCGCGTTTTTACCGCTGATACCCGATAGAATCTGCCCGCTTGTAACGACCGGACCATAGCCGCCGCCGCTCATGCCCTTATTGAACGAGGCTATCAGACCCAGGACGGTAATCCTTTTCCATGAAAACTTGAAATCTTTTTTAAGAAAGATTAATACGACAATTCCCATTACCAGTACGAGGACACCGATGTACATCTTGAGCCAGAATTTCGGGATGTTGACAGCGACGAAAACTGCGGTGATAGTGCCTGCTATACTGCATGCCGCAAGTACCATAGCTACCTTGAAATGCAGCGATGTGTGTTTTCTAAGATTACGGATATAGCCTAACAGGTGCAATCTGTGTTTTACCTTCATTATTTCACTGCCGTTGACGGTAAAATCGACATTGCCTTCTTTGTGGTGCAGGATTCCCGCTAAGATTCCGCTGATAAGCTCAGACAGCAGGATTGCCGGTACTATCTCCTTAGGGCCGAAGCCTATAAGGAGAAATAACGGTGTCAATGTTGTTCCATAGCCCATCCCCAAAGTCGAGTCTATATATTCACACACAAAAGCACAAAAAGCCATAATAACAGCCCATTGAGCAGTAATTGTTTCCATTGTAAGACCTCAAAAAGAGAATTAAAATTTACGAGTTCGTGTTTAAATCAAATCTGCCAGTGTTTGGCCTTCGAGTTTTGCAGCGGTAAAATCACGGATTTCTTTGAGAATTTTCATTATTTTTTTTTCCTGGGACAGCGGCGTATCGGAAAAATAAAATTTGCTTACCGATTCGGTTGGTGCCAGCGCACCATCCATCAACCTGATTATCTCAGCGAGGGTTATCCTGGAGGCAGGCATAGCAAGTTTATATCCGCCGCTTTTACCGCGTTTGGTTTTTATATACCGGTTCTGGCGCAGAGCTGTAAACAACAGCTCGAGATATTTCTTGGGTATATTGTATTTTTTGCACACAGGGTCTATTTTGACGAAGCCTTCTTTTTGATTTCGGGCGATGTAAAGCATTGCCAGAATCGTATATTCACTTTTGGTTGTTAATTTCATTTTTTAATTCCTTATCTATCTTGCATACTAAGTCTATTGACATAATAGACTAATAACTTTAATAATGCAAGAAAAAAACGGCAAAATTGCCATTTTTTTTACGTCCTTCGTGGGAAATTTGAATTGATTGACAACAACCGCTATTCTTTGGTAGTATCTGGCTTTTCGTATTTGGGTAAGAGAACATTGTATCTGTGCAAAAGGACTGGAGATTATAAAAAATGGTCATAAGACCTTTTAAGGCTTATCGTTACAATAAGGATATTGTAAAAGATATCGGCGGGTGCATTGCGCCGCCTTATGATGTTATCGATGATTCATTAAGAGAGCAATTGGCTCAGCAGAGCAATTTTAATATTGTCAGGTTAATCAGACCGCAGGCAGAGGGAAATAATCAAAATCCATACGAAGTGGCTGCCGGCTTACTCGGCGAATGGCTGAAAAAAGGTGTATTAAAACAAGACCAATCCGAAGCAATCTATGCTTATGTCCAGGATTTTGAGATAGCGGGTGCCTGGTTTCACCGGCTAAGCTTCATAGCGCTTGGCAAGCTCGAACCTTTCGGTGATACTGTCAGGGCGCATGAAAATACCCTGGATGGCCCGAAAAAAGACAGGCTCGAACTTAAAAAAGCAACCGAGGCCGACCTTGGGCTGGTCTATCTGATTTATGAAGATGAAGAAAATATCGCGGATGATATTCTCGAAGAAGCTGTTAATGGTGAAGCGCTGATTGATTTTACTGATTTTTTAAGTGTAAGGCACCGGTTATTTGCGGTTACTGACAAGCAATCATTGAAAAACATTATAGATATGATGTCGGACAAGATTTGTATCGTTGCCGACGGTCATCACCGTTACGAGACCGGATTGAAATATGCCGAACTGTCGGGTAATCCGGCAGCGCAGTATCAGATGATGGCGTTTTCAAACACACGCCATGACGGGCTTATTGTGCTTGCGACACATCGGATGATTTCGAATTTGACAGGCTTTGATTTTAAGGAACTGATTGAAAAGCTCGGCGAGAATTTCGATGTACAGAAAATACCTGTCGGTTCCGGTGTTTCCGTCAAGCAGGCCCGCCATAAAATGCTTGCGCGGATGAAAGAAGGGCACGCTAAGGACGAAAATATCTTTGGTATTTACGGCGGCAATGGAGCGTTTTATGTGGCTACTTTACGAAATCAATCAGCTATGAACGAAAAGGCCCCGCAAATGAGCAAGCCCTGGCGGAAACTTGATGTGGCGGTACTTTCACGGCTGGTACTCGATTGTTTACTTGGAATAGATAAAGATAAGCTCGCAAAGGGTAATTATGTTGTGTATGTAAAAGACAGCGGCGGCAAAAGCAAGGAATTAGTAAAAATGATTGACGATGGCAAAGGGCAGGTCGTCTTTTTTATGAATCCGCCCAGGATAAAACAGATTCAGGATGTAGCAGCCGCCGGAGAAAGAATGCCTCAAAAATCAACGTATTTTTACCCGAAAGTGTTTACGGGTTTAACAATAAATAAATTATAATACCCTTATAGGGTAATAAGTTACTTGTTTGGTTACTGTAACTGATTGTCAATAAGCAACTTATCTCAAGTTGAGGCGTAGTTATTAAGCAAGATTTGGTATAATTAAGATTTTCTGGAGAACGTAGAAATGGCAGACTGGAAGAACCCACCGAGATTGTTTATCCCCGGGCCTGTAAAGGTCGACGACGATGTTTTGAAAGAGCTGGCAAGGCCGACCCTCGGCCATCGCTTGCCGGAATACGCACAACTGCACGGTGATACTGTCGATATGCTCAAAAAGATATTGTTCACCGAGCAGAATGTTTTTCTGTGCACAAACAGCGCATCCGGAATTTGGGAAGCAGCTATCCGTAACTGCGTGGGCTTCGATGAGACGGTACTTTGTGCGATGTGCGGGGCGTTCAGTGATAAGTGGGCGTCTGTAGCCAAAAGCTGCGGCAGAAATGTCGAAGAGCTGAAGGTTGAATGGGGTCAAGCCACTACCGCTGAAATGATTGATAAGAAACTGGCTTCAGGGAAATACGCGGCGATTACGATGGTCTATAACGAAACAAGTACAGGCCTGACAAATCCTGTTTACGAAATCAGCGAAATGATGAAGGAAAAATATCCTGATGTGCTGGTTTTTGTTGACTCGGTAAGTGCGATGGTGGGCCTGCCGATTCATTTCGATAAGCTCGGCTGGGATGTTACTTTTGCCTCGGTCCAAAAAGCCTTCGCTCTGCCTCCGGGATTTACGGTAGCTTTGGTCAGCAACAGGGCGCTTCAAAAGAGCAAGACTGTCCCGCAGCGGGGTTACTATTTCGATTTCCAGGCATTTGCCAAGGCTGCCGCGAAGAATCAGACGCCCACGACACCGTCGGTACCTCACATCGCGGGTCTGAACTACCAGTGCAAAAAGCTGGTTAAAGAGGGTATGGAAAATGTCTGGAAAAGACACAAAGAAATGGGCGATTTTGTCCGCGGCTGGGCCAAAGATAATTTCGACTTGTTCTGTGAAGAGCGATACGCATCGAATACGTTGACTACGATAAAGAATACCAAAGGTATTGATGTAGGTGCGACCATAAAAGCGGTCCAGGCCAAACACAACACCGTTTTCGGAAACGGCTACGGCGACCTGAAGAATAAGACCTTCCGCATCGCCCACATGGGCGACATTAACATGGCCGATTTGAAGGAACTGCTCGCCTGGATTGACGAAGAAATCAACTGATTTTTACCGGTAACTTAGAGCCATTATCTTAGGCTTGGCGAGCTTGCGGTAATCAGCCATGCTCATCTTGATTGCCTTGTCGTGTGAGCCGGCCTGGAAGACTATATGGTCGTCCGTCTCAAGGGCTTTGTCCATAATGGTATCAAGGTCGTAGAGATTACCGAAAGGGGGCTCCGCCCCGATTTCGCAGTCCTTGCAGGTACTGCCGACCTCATCTTCGCTTGCCAAATCAACCGACCTGGCACCGAGGCTTTTTTTAAGTGCCTTGAGGTCTAATTTGTGGTTGGCGTCCAAAACGCACATTACCATTGTGCCGTCAACTTTTACCAGCACGGGTTTGGCCACAAATCTGCCCGGCTCGTGCTCCATCGCTGCCATCCGCTGTGCTGAAAAGGTCGGCTTATGTTTGGTAATGTCGTACTTAACGCCCTGTTGGTTTAAGTACTCTTCTATCTTCATTTTTCTGCCCTGTCAGAATTTATGGATTTACTTATTCTTCTTTTTTATCGAAAATCCCCTTAACGCCTTCCACAATATCTTTTCCGGTATCCCCGCCCTTATCGAGCATCTCTTTTGCCTCTTCTCCACCGGCCTTGAGCAGCTTGGTTGCTTCTTTTGCCGCCGCCTCGCCTATAGCAGTAATATCACCGAGCGACCCTTGTATAGTTTTTAGCATATCGTCAGGAAGCTTCCCTGCCCCTTGTTTAGCGACTCCCGTAGCCAATGCTACCATAATCTCTTTGGCAAGCCTGGCGGTCGTCATCTTGTCCTTGCTTCCCAAATCCTTCATCTCAATCGGGTCGAGCTTTAATGTTACGGTATCAACGTTGCCGGTTATACCGCCTATAGGAAGCAGCTTTACTTTTACCGATGTATTGGTAATTTTCAGGTCTTTGACTAACAGATTTTTGCCTTCTTCCGGCTTGGCTGCCGGTTCTGCCTTTGGGATTGATTTGAGAATATCATTAAGGTTGCTCGACAGGCCTTTTTGCTCAACCGTCAGTATAATTCCATCGAGCAAAATCGATTCAATCTCAACAGTATCGGATAACAGCGACTTCATACTTGTCTTGACTCTGCCTTCGTTTAGTTCCAGCAGATATTTGTTTTCATAGCCGACCGGATTATCTACCCTCAAGCCTTCGAGCCCGACTTTGCCGCTGTAAATCGACAAATCCAAATCGTCAATATTTACACCGACACTTAATGCCTTTGTCCCCGCCGTTTCAATGCCGACCTTGACAATGTGCTCGCCGAAAAGCTCGAAACCCAAGAGCAAAACACCGATTAAAATAATAATTACCAGGATGATTGTTTCGATAAGTCTCTTTGCCTTTTTCATTTTCGTGCTCCCGTATTAAAAAGATATGTTTTTTTGCTTTGAGATATTGTAAATCCCCCTTGTCTTTACGACAAGTCTTTTTTGATTAAATAAATGTCGCGGCAAACAACACCAAAGCCGCTATTACTGCTGCTGCGAATGTAATATTTGACAATTTATTATATTTGGCCAGGGCAGGGTGTTGCTCCTCGAATTCCCAGTAATAATCGTCTAAATCAGCGTCATACTTAGGTTTGTATCTAAGCTGCACATACACATACGCCGCGATAGATATGAGAAACAAAGGTCCGGAGATTAGAACCAGCAATACTCGAATGTTCATAACTTCGCCCATCTAATTGTACCATTAATACCTGTTTGAAAATATTATGACCGATTTTGCCGCTGCTTTCAATTTCTAATACCCTTTGGAGTAATAAGTTGTGCATTTGCCGTTTAAGGAGCGAAAAGGCACACCTATTCAGCCAAGAGCAGCAACTGTTCTTGATTTATCCTTTGAAATATGCTATACTTGATTTAAATGCGTATTACATCTTTCCGGGTTGATGAATATCGAAACTACTGCCAACAACAACAGTTGCGGTATCTAAACATGCGTTATTTTTCAGGATGATAATTGATGGATAAAAATAATTTCCTGAACCCGAAAATTCCCACGTTGTTAGTATTATTACTGCTGTTTTTTCTTATTTCAGCAGCGCATGCGGAATCCATAGTCGCACGCAGTGAGTACACGGGTAATACTCCCAGGGGCACTACCAGCTATGAGGTAGGTTACAGGTTCAGGACCGGTTCTACTTCAAGGCTGGTCAGGTCGCTGGGATTTATAGATTTGGATAATGACAGCCCTGATGTCGAACCGGATGGTGATGGGCTGATTTCACCAGTAAATATAACATTGTGGTTGGAACTTACAGGTCAGGCGGTTGCTCAGGTTACAGTTCCTTCAGGTACAACAGGAGTTTTGGTTGACGGCTTCCGCTATGCTGCTATTGCCGAAGGGCCTGTAACCTTAAACGCTAATACCAACTACGTAATTTCATTCAATGCCGATACTGTAAGTGACTGGTGGCTTGACGCTAATAAAGCAATCACTCTTAATTCGTATTTTGTCGGCTCCAACTCAAGCAATACCTGGGAAGTTCGCTGGGGCAGTACAACCGGCGCAATGCCGACATCAACAGGAAGCTGGGGCCTGGGAAGGACCTACGGCTGTGTGAATATGATTACTTCCATCCCTTCGGTCTTTGCCGCTTACAACCCTGACCCGTCAGATAATGCTATCAAGGTTGGAATTCCAAACGGCGGCGCAGCAGATGTCAATCTGTCATGGAATACGGGTATGGACCCCTGTGATGCCAACAACCCGAATCCGAATATCACAAGCCATCTGCTCTATCTAAAGGCTGGTGATGCGGATTTCAACGGTGTAACACCGGTAAATATTGCAGCAGCGAGCCCGCCTGATGCAAGAGTTTCGCATCCTGCGGCAGGTTTAGATTACAGCCAGCTCTATTACTGGCGGGTTGACGAGGTTGCCGGCGGTAGTCCCGGTATTATCGAGGGTCCTGTCTGGTCGTTTACGACAACGAACAACCCGTTAATTGACCATCTTACTATTGACCCGGACACAAGACACCAGGTGTTCGAGGGATTTGGCGAGGGCGGTATGGACCAGTTCGTACCGTACTGGTATGACATTTATCCGACCGCTAATCTGGAAAGTTTTCTTGACCAGATATACACTCTGGATGATAAAGGTCTTGGCTTTACTATCTGCCGTGTGCTTATGCCGGTTGGAGATGCGCCGGGGCATTATCATCACACAAAGCTTTATGGCAACAGGGCACCGGAATCTTTCGAGCTTGAGGACGGTGTGTTCGACTGGTCGGGCCATGAAGATATCCTGTGGCGTCACCAGGGAGCCGCGCAGCGAGGTGCAATAATGTGGGCCAACTGGTACTCGATGCCTTACTGGATGACAATAAGCGGCTGCACATCAGGGGCAAGTGACGGGCGTCAAAACTTAATCTCCGGCCAGGAAGCCAGGTTCGCCGAGCACGCATGTGATGTGCTCGAGCATTATCGTGATTACTGGGGTATTGACTTCGATTATGTTAGTCTGCTTAACGAGCCTGAAGCAACCTGGTGGGTTGAGGGCGGAGGCCAGCCGGGCTGCTATTTTTCATCGAGCCAGGCTATTGAGGTAACACTCCAGCTCAGAGACCATTTAATTTCACACGGGCTCGATACAAAACTGCTTGCTTATGATGCAGCATATACGAGCTCATGGTGGTATCTCGATAATTTACTGAGTTCTGTCATCGGACCGGACCTTGATGTGATTACCTGTCATCAATATGTTACGTCAAGTGCCGGCCTGGCGGCGTGGAAAGACAGGGCACAGGCATACAACAAAGGTTTGTGGCAGTCCGAATGGGGCGACTGGAGCAACGGGGGCCATCCTAATGACAGGCCTCACGAGCAGGCACTGAATCATGCAGCTAAAATCAGCCAGGCCTTGAATGACCTTTGTGCAACCGGCTGGGTTTTGTGGGAGCCTGATTTTATCTTTGATATTGATGCGGATGGCTTTGGCCCGCGAGAAGCCTACTGGGCAACGGCTCAGTACAGCAGGCACATTCGCCCCGGTATGCAGCGGATAGGCTCTGCTGACAGCCACCCCGACTGCATAACAACCGCCTGGATAAATGATTTAAATCAAACCCTGACTCTCGTAAGTTTCAACTCGAATTCAGGTTTTGTGCAAATCGATTACGATTTTTCAGCTTACGGGGTTGTTGATATAAAAGAGATTCGCCGGACTTCATCATCCGAAGATTACCAGTATATACCCTTTACCCAGACCAGTGGTAACTGGTTCAGCTTAACTGTGCCGGGTGAGTCAACAACGACTGTTACCGTCAAGATTACCGGTTGCGATATTTTTAAACAAGCCGACTTTAATAATGACTGCAAGGTGGATTTCATCGACCTTTCGGAACAGGCGTGTCAATGGCTGTCAGATTTACCGTGCGAACAACTGGACAGCGACCTGAACGGCGACTGTGATATTGATTTGCCCGATTTTTCGAAACTCGCCGGGCAATGGGATTAGACTCGTTACAGAAATTAATAATCAGCAGCACCGGAATGGTTGTATCAAGCTCAATTTTTACTTAATATATCGCAATATGGAGCAAGTTAAAATAAATACTATCAGTGTTGTGCATTCACCGTTCAAAGAGCGAAAGGGCACACTCATTCAGCCGACAGCGGCCAAAGATGTCAAAGGCACAATAGAAATTAAAAAAGAGTTTAAGGAAGGCCTGTGTGACCTTAACGGTTTTTCGCATATCGTGGTTCTTTTCGGTTTCCATCTTTCAGAAAGCTATAAACTAAAAGTGATACCATTTCTTGATGACAAACCGAGAGGCCTGTTTTCCACCCGCGCTCCGAACAGGCCCAGCCAAATCGGCCTTTCCATTGTCCGCCTCGATAAAATCGAAGGCTCCGCGCTGCACATAACCGGAGTCGATATGCTTGACGGCACGCCGGTTCTCGATATTAAGCCGTATATACCTACACTCAATCCTGATGAGCCTGTAAGAATCGGCTGGCTGACAGATGTTCATAAAGATTTCAACCACAAAAAAGCCGATGACCGAATGACGAAATAAAAAGCGAGGTGATTTTATGGCAAGCATATTTAAACAGTGAAATATGCGTCTAAGAAAACATTTACTCCGGCTTTTATGATTTTATATGTCGGGTATGACTTCCGGGTAAATCTGGCCGGTGGGGGTGATTCGGAATATATAGACAAGGCCTTTTTTCAGCTTGGCGTATGTAACGTTACCGTAAATTGCTTCGATGTCGTACTGAACCAGAAGATACGGGTCGTTAGCCAGTTCCCAGATGCTCGACCAGAACAATTCTCGCTCTTTAAGTCTTAGTGCCGCCAGCAGTGCTTTATACCTTTGCGGCTCGGTGCCCGGCTCTTCGATTGGGAAGCCTTTTACAGGCGGCATTTCCTCGCCGTAAATCCGCCGCCATAAGTACAAGCTCCTGGCTTTGCCGTCCATTACCATTTGATTGCCGAACTTGACTATCATAGCGTCGAAGTGGACGACATCACCGGCGACGGTATACTGTTTTTCGAGGATGGTCTCAAGCTCGCTGTCTCTCGCCGTCTCGATGAATTTCAGTGTGGTGGAAACGACATTTCCTTTGTCATCGACATCCTGGCTCAGGACCTTTGCGTAACCGATTTTGCCCTCATCGGTCAGATTGGTTAGAGATTGTTTGAGCTGTTTGTTTTCCGTAAGTAAATCATGCAGACTCACACCGCCGCGGTAAATCCCTACAGAAACCAGCAAAACAGCCGCTGCGAAGACCGATGCGATAATCAAAGACGGTGTACGCGTGATTATTTTAAATAAAGCCTTCATAATTAAAGTATCGGGCGAGCGGCGGCTTTTTCATAAACCCGAAAATTTCTTTTTTGCTTAATCCCGGATGGTCTGATAAATCGGTACAACGCCGAATCAAAAAACTCGGTTAAAGGTTTTTCAGAATATCACCGATCTTTTCTAAATCTTCTCCTATATTATCCCCTGATTTTCCTTTAAGGATTTCCTGGAGTCCGGTCTCGATAAGTGTTTTTCCCAAATCGACCTTTGGATTGTCAATAGTTCCGGTAAAAGGAAGTGTTATTCTGCCGGGAGTATTCTCCTGGCCGGTTTTTATAGTTGGCCCTGTTGTGTATGGAGTGATGGCTTTTGAGCCTTCGATGCTTCGGGTAATTAAGTCTATCCTGCCGACAAAATTGAATGGATTTTCACCTACGTTAAGTTGCATATTATCATATCTGACCAGCCCTTCCTTTACGGTGATAACGGTTGGCAGTAATTGCATTTTATAATCTTGTCCTTTTAAACGATTCAGGACACTAAAGATTGGCGAAGCCAATTGCATGTCTGATACTGAGAAAGTGCCGTCAACATTTAAGTCTTTCTTGGATGCGCCTTTGAGTGGAATTTCGAGGATCTTGGCGGAAAAGCTTGCGATACCTCTTACCCTGTCGGCATCTTTGAAGATGGGATTTAAGTACTGCAGAAGTTTGGAAGATACCCTTTCGTCAACTTTCACGTTTTGAATAACGTTCTGCGGACCTTTCATTGTGAACAGGGTCGGGGTTTGTTTGAAATCGGCGGTGCCGGCGAAATTAAGTGTTCCTTCATTGACCTTTATTGAAAATTGCGGGATAGTGAGCACCCCGTCATTAAACTGGATTTCAACCTGAGAAGGTTCGTTGGCTACGAAGCCGAGATATTGGGCTTTATCGAAGCCGATTTTTAAAGGTTTTGCATTTAGGTTTGCCCATAGCTGCTCAGGTTTGTCAGCGGGGTATTTACTGGCCAGTTCGATAGTTGTTTTGTTTTGACCTTCGATTGCCAGACCCTGTGGCATAAAAGCCGACAACGCCCGGCTGATAAATTGCCAGTTATAATCACAGTCTGCTTTGGCCTGTAGAGCGGCATCGTTGTTTTTAATGAGGTGTTTAATGTCAGCGTCTATCTTTATTTCTTTTCCGTCGAGTTTGCACTTAATTGTTTTATTGTTCGGGCTTATTTGTGAATCCAGGTTGACTGTTACCAGTTCCTGAACAAGCGGCTTGGTGCCCGGGGTCGCGATTGACAGGTTTTTGATAGTGGTGTTATTCGTCAGTATCCGGTAGTTATCTTTATTGCCGCTTATATTCAAATTTGAATTAAGCAAGCCGGCTAATTTCAGTTTTTGTGGATACGCCGAAGCCAGCCTTGCAAAAGGTTCGGCTTTCTGCAGGTCAACGTTTGCTGCGATTGGAACAGAGAAATTCTTTTTGGTGCCGTCACCGGAAGGTAGAAATCCCTTTGCTATTTTTACATTACCGAAGCTCGCGGTTAAATCGATGGTTTTAATATCGAGGTCGCCGACCTTCCTGATTATATCGATGTCCATATTAACCGTTGCCTTCGGTTCGGAGACGGCTTGTCCCTGTGCGCTTGTAAGAACAAGATTGTCGATGGTAGTTGAACCGGTAAGGTTGATTGAGTCTTTGTTACTGGTTAGTTTGCCTTTAGCCAAAAGCTGCCCGGCAGTTCTGTAATCGAAGGTTTTTACAAACTGTCCAAGCTCATTCTGTAGTTTGGCAAGGTCCGCAGAAGCTTCATAGGCAAGGAGCTTCTCAGTGCCCGAGCATTTTATTTGGGCGAACGAGGAGCTGACCTGGATTCTGTCATAATTAATTCCAGACGGAACCGAGGTAATCAATGCCTGGGCTTCTATAGGCTGAGAAAGGGATATCGGTTTGGCGTTTACAATTCCCGCCAGCTCCGTCACACTTGCGTTTGCGGTGATTTGGCGTTTTTGCTCGGTAGTTGAACTGTTGATTTTTGCTGTAAGAGTTCCTGAAGTTATTTTTGTACCGGGCTGCAGCTTAAAAGTGTTCGGCATCTGGGAAGCTGTCTGGGATAAATCTACTTTTATATCGCAGTCGAGAGCATAATCAGCTTCGGGCGAAATGAATTGCGAAAGCGAATCGAATGTAGTCGGAATTTGGCCTGTCGCTTTTACGTCAGCCCAGTCGGTTGACAGTGTGAGCTTTTCAATATCCATCAGGTCTTTGCTTCTTTTAAGCTGAGCGTCAAGCTTGAGCGACTCGGTTTTCAGCCGGTCGCCTTTAAATGCGGCGCCGGAAATGTCCAATGCCGAGCCGTCTAAGGTGCCGCTTAATTTCTGGAGTTTACTGTCGGCAAATTGGGTTTCGATATTGGCGGTAACTTTGCCTTTGGCGTCTATCTGAATCTCGGCAAGGTCGAACAGCGGCGCCAGTTTCGCAATGTCGAGACCGTCGAGCTGCACTTTGACATTGCCGCTAACCTTCGCCGGATTTATTGCCCCTTCAGCGTTAAGTTTTGCTTCTTCAGGACCGTCTGCTACTGTCATATCGACAGCGAATTGATTTAATCTGTTGGTTCCCACAAGGTCCACATGGGAGTTTACATTGGCAAGATGAACGGCGTTGTTTTTGCTGTCGCTTACAACTATGTCACCGTCGTTGACATATAAATCTATTTTCTTGACGGGAAACTCGGTGGATTCTTTTGGCTGTGCCTGGTTTTTTTCTTCGTCCGGTTCGGAAACGGGTCTGTTTTGAAGGTTGATATTTACTCTGGGCTGGTCGATAACCGTCCTGCCTAAAGATATATTGCCACCGAGCAGTGAGCTGTAATGTGGTATGGTGCTGATATGTTTTACCTGTACCGAGGCAAAGCCAGCCTCATCGTCGTAACTGAAGTCGGTTATTTTAATGCCCTTAAGCCAGCCCATCGATAAAGAGTCAAAATCGGTTTTACCTTCGACAGCCTGGTTGATTTTTGCAAGTATTGTTTCCCTGCCGCTATCCGAAGAGATATACGCCGGCACCGCTACCAGGGCCGTGACAGCCAGGGCAGCTAAAACAACAACAATAATAACTAACGTTAATTTAAGAGGTTTTACTTTTTTCTTTTTGGCTTGTTTTGTGTTCTGGTTTTCCATTTTTGCCTGTCCTAATAAAACTTTTTGCTTAGAGACATTCCCAGTTTTACGTTAATGGTATGTATTATAGCTTATATGAGTTTACGACAGAGCAAACGTATGTGCAACAATGATTTTAACCGGTGCCTCAATGGAAGATTCAGGCAAGGAGCTTCTTGGCGCCGGCGATAACATTTTCAGCGGTAATGCCGAAATCTGTATAGAGTTCTTTATAGGGAGCGGATTTACCGAAGGTGGTTATGCCGATAAAAATACCGTCTTTGCCAAGCCACTTTTCCCAGCCTAAGCCTACGGCAGCTTCAATGCCGATTCTTGCAGTAACATTTGAAGGCAAGACCGATTCCTTATATTCATCGCTTTGTCTATCAAAAAGTTCCCAGCAGGGCATTGATACGACCTGTGTTTTGATGCCCTCTTTTTCCAGACTTTCCGATGCGCTAAGGGCAATCGAAACTTCCGAGCCGGAGGCGAGCAATAAAACATCAGGATTGTCGGACGGCTTAATCGCATATGCGCCTTTTTCCATGTTAGACGCGGCAGCGTATTTTTCACGGTCGATAACAGGTACGCCTTGCCTTGTTAAAAGCAAAGCTACCGGGCCGTCCTTGTACTGCAGGATATACTTCCAGGCTTGTGCGGTTTCATTTGCGTCGGTGGGACGAATTGTCAGAAGATTCGGTATTGCACGCAGAGACGGCAATTGTTCTACCGGCTGATGTGTCGGGCCGTCCTCGCCTAAGCCGATGCTGTCATGTGTGAAAACAAAAATTGTCGGATATCCGCTCATAGCCGCGACCCGCAGAGCGGGCCTCATATAGTCACTGAAAACGAAAAATGTTCCGCCATAAGCCCTGCAAAGACCACTGACCGATATACCGTTCATTAATGCGCCCATCGCGTGCTCGCGGACACCGTAACGGATATATCTGCCGAGGTAATTATCTTTTTGGAAGTCTTCAACGCCGTCGAATCTGGTATTATTCGATGGCGTTAAATCAGCAGAACCGCTCAATATCAACGGCATTTTCGGCATAAGTGCACTCAATACTTTGCCCGATGCCTTCCTTGTAGCGACCGATTCGCCTGCAGCGAATTTCGGCAGCAGCTCATCAATATTGACGATGTTCTTTCCTTCTGACGCTGCGTTAAATTGCTCAGCGAGTTCAGGGTATTGTTTTGCGTACTTGTTGAATTTCCTCAGCCAGGACTTTTCGGCTTTGATACCCTTATCGCGAACACTAATCATATGCTCCTTGACTTCGTCGGGAATGTAAAAAGACTTTTCCGGGTCCCAGCCGAGGTTCTGCTTGGTCAGCTTGACCTCCTCTTCACCCAAAGCTGAACCGTGTACAGCGGCGGTGTCCTGTTTATTGGGACTGCCATAGCCGATATGTGTTCGCAGCTTGATAATCGTCGGCTTGCCTTTGAAGCGGTTTGCCTTTTTAATCGCTTTTTCAATTGCGGTTAAATCGTTGCCGTCGCCATCGACTTTTATGACGTTCCATCCATAAGCTTTATATCTCAATGCGGCATCTTCGGTAAAGGAAAGTTCGGTACTGCCATCGATAGAAATGTGGTTGTCGTCGTATATTACAATCAGATTGTCCAGGCCGAGGTGTCCTGCTAACGAGCTTGCCTCTGACGATACGCCTTCCTGCATATCTCCGTCGCCCGCGATAACATAAATGTTATAGTCGATAACATCAAAACCCTCGCGGTTGAAATATGCCGACAAATGCTTTTGCGCTATTGCCATACCGACGGCGTTTGAAATTCCCTGGCCGAGCGGCCCTGTAGTAACTTCGACGCCGAGGTCGGGTTCATACTCAGGATGGCCGGGGGTTTTGCTGTTGAGCTGGCGGAAATTTTTCAAATCATCAAGGCTCATATCATACCCGCAAAGGTGCAGCAGCGAATAAAGAAGCATCGAACCGTGTCCGGCGCTCAAAACGAACCGGTCCCGGTTGTGCCATTTCGGGTTTGCAGGATTGTGCTTAAGTATTTTCGTCCAAAGCAGATATGCCGCGGGCGCCATTCCCATCGGCATACCCGGATGGCCGCAGCCGGCTTTTTGAACGCCGTCTGCTGAAAGAAGACGGATTGTATTAACACATAGCTCGTCGAGCTTTTCGTTACCGCTTTTTTTTACGTCTGTCATCGCTATCTTCCTGTTTTATAAGTAGTTAACAAAATGTGTTCATCCTGAATTAAGAGCCAAGTAAGATAACCTTAAAACCACTATTGTTCAAGCTTTTTTATTGTTTCCTAAGTTGATTTTTGCTACAAGGCATCAATACCAATAAAAAACTCATTAAAAGACGGATGACGGAATACAGACGACAGAGGACAGAAAACCTCTGTGTGGGAGCAGAAAAGTATGAGTGAAAGAATAAATAGTTTTCGGGATTTGAATGTTTATAAACTTGCCGTGGAATTACAGCAGGAGATTTTTGAAATTACCAAGACCTTTCCTAAAGAAGAAACGTATTCATTGACTGACCAAGTTAGAAGGTCTTCTCGTTCTATAGGTGCTAATATTGCGGAATCATGGCATAAAAGGAGGTATGTTGCTCATTTTATTAGTAAGCTTACTGATGCCGATGCCGAACAAGCTGAGGCTCAGCACTGGTTATATAGCTCTTTAAAATGCCGGTATATTTCAGAAAGAAAACATAATGAATTGTTGAAAAAGTGCAGAAGTATTGGCAAGATGCTTGGTAAAATGATGGCAAAACCCGAAGATTGGTGTAAAAGTTTTGTATAAAATATTATCCGTCATCTGTCCTCTGCCGTCCGTCATCTGTCCTCTGCCGTCCGTCATCTATCCTCTGCCCTCCGTCATCTGTCCTCTGCCGTCCGTCATCTATCCTCTGCCCTCCGTCATCTGTCCTCTGCCGTCCGTCATCTGTCCTCTGCCCTCTGTTCTCTGCCGTCCGTCATCTGTCCTCCGTGTTTGGTGTTAGTTTCGATGTCTTTACAAAAACTGCGTAACGGAAGAGCTCAAAATTCTCCTTTTCCGTCAGCACCACCCACGCACGCCAGTCTCGCTTTTTTATCCATAGCGGCTTGATTTGCTTTACGTCTTTCAGCCAGACTAGAACACCGTATTTGCAGTCAGTCCTGCTCTGCCAGTAATCATCGAAACCTAAAATAAGGTGATTGTATTTCACTTTAAGGCTTTGAATTTGCTGCGGTGTAAGGTTATCGAAGTGCAGGGCTTTTTTGACCTTCGCTTTTGCACAAACCGGACCGCTGCTCTGTTTTAAGAATAGTACATCGCCGGCCTTGACTTGCCCGAAGAAGGGCCTTTTGGTTTTGGTAAGCCGCGATTCGATTTTCTTTTGCCCGTCGATTATCAAATCGAGATAATGCTGTTTCAAAATTACTAAATGCTGATTCACCATTTTTTAACCATATAAACCGCATTTGCAATTATCAAGCCTTATTTTACGTATATCTGATTGAGCTTTGACTGATTAGACAGGAGAACCTATAATCTTATAAAACAGAAAGGGGAATAATTATGCTTGAGACATTAATAATCATAGCCATAGTTTTGCTGGCAGTCGTTGCCTGCCTTTTAGTCTGGGTCCTTGCATCGGATTTCAAGAGCAGTAAGGAAATCTCAGGCCAAAGCGCTTCAATCGGTATGTTGCAGCAGCAGCTCGAAGCGCTGAAATCTGCTCAGGATGGCGCAAGAAATTCATTTAATCAAACTCTGCACACAAGCCAACTGACTATCAGCCGCAACCTTGATACCAGCCAGAAGGTACTCGGCCAGCTCAATTCCCAGATCGGCGAATTACAGGGCACTAATAAGCAGATGCTCCAGCTTGGTACCGATGTCAAACGCCTCCAGGAAATTCTGGCAAGACCCAAAATGCGAGGCCAGTTAGGCGAATGGTCGCTGGCCAATCTGCTACAAAATGTCCTGCCTGCCGACAGCTACCAATTGCAGTATGGTTTCAGGGACGGCCAGAAAGTTGACGCACTTGTAAAGCTGGCTGAACATTCTGTCCCCGTTGATGCTAAATTTCCACTGCCTGCTTTCGAAGCCCTTGTAAAAGCCGAAACCGATGAAGAAAGAGCGAAACTGCGGAAACAGTTTCACAATGACGTGATTAAGCACATAGATAAAATATCGTCTAATTATATCAGGCCTGCCGAAGGAACGCTCGATTTCGCGTTGATGTTTATCCCCGCGGAAAACATATATTACGAAACAGTTGTAAAATATACCGATGACGCTAAAGATATTATACAGTACACATTGGATAAGAAAGTCATACCGGTTTCGCCGAACCTTCTTTATGCGTATCTTATGACTGTTGTGATGGGCCTGCAAGGCCTGCAGATTGAAAAGCAGGCTGCTGAAATCAGACAGAATCTGTCAAAGCTCAACGCCTCTTTTGCCGGTTTCCTCGGTGACTGGGACACGCTCGGAACGCATATAAGAAATTCCTATACGAAGTACGAGCAGGGCCAGAAAACCCTCGACCGCTTCGGCATCCAGTTGGAACAAATACAAACCAAAGAGAACCCCCAGTGAAACTGGGGATTTTGAAAAAATATGATTTACGAAGATTTGAAAGATAAGAAGGTTTTGGTTACCGGCTCCAGTAGCGGTATCGGCCAGGCTGCGGCGATAATGTTTGCAAAGCAAGGCTGCTTTGTCGGTGTGCATTACTTCAAGACAAAAGATGGAGCGAAAAAGACTTTAGCGGAAGTTAAAAAACTAAGCGACGGCTGCCTTTTGCGGGCCGATGTCCGTAATGAGAAACAGGTCAACAAAATGGTCAGAGCCTTTGCCGAGGCGGCAGGGGGGATAGACATATTAGTAAACAATGCCGGGACACTGATAGACAGGCAGAGCTTCGAAGAAGGCACGCTCGAATATCACGAAAATGTATTCGCAACGAATACGCGCAGTGTCTTTCTGGTTACCCGCGCAGCGTTGCCTTATCTGAAAGAAAGCAAAGGTTGTATAGTGAATATCGGCTCGGTCGCCGCCTATACCGGTGGCGGTGGCGGCTCCGGTATATACGCTGGAGCTAAGGCTGCCGTTGCCGCAGAGACCATTTCGATGGCCAAAGAGTTCGCTAAATATGGTATACGTGTAAATTGTGTTGTGCCCGGCCTGATTGATACCCGTTTTCACGACCAGTTCAGCACACCCGAAAGAAAAAAGAAAATCGCCCGTCAAACCCCGCTAAAAAGAAACGGCACAGCGGAAGATATCGCCAAAGCCATCCTGTTTTTGGCTTCCGATGCCGCAGGTTTTATTACAGGCGAGTCTATCGCGGTAAACGGCGGCCTGTTTATGAAAACGTAACACCATTTCCAAGGCCGGTGCTGTGGTATTGCCTTGTATAAGTCTTTTTGATATAATAAGAATATCTCTAAAAATTGGTGTTGCTAAACAAAAATATTTATTTTTTATCCGCCGCAACGGATAAATCCCGTTACTTGCGCTTGGGGCTTGGACTTTGGGAATTTTTAGAGGTTGCCATAATTTTTACTTTTCTGTGTTAATTCGTGTCCATTCGTGGTTAATTACTCGTTATGAAGGCAATTAATCGAATAGTGATGACGTTAGCCGGGCTGCTGTTGATAGTAGCGGCGGTTCTTAAAGCTCATCAAATCCTCACCGAGCCGGTTATCAGTAAGGGATTTTGGGAATCCTGGCTGTTTTTCGTTATTCAAATTCCGCTTGAATTAGGCTTAGGTATCTGGCTGGTATCGGGCCTGTTCAAAAAGCCTGGCTGGCTGCTGGTGACAATCGCTTTTGCCGGTTTCATTGCTGTTACCATGTACAAAGCTATCACCGGCCAGGAGTCCTGCGGCTGCTTCGGCAGAATTGTTGTCGACCCGCAAATAACGTTATTTGCTATGGATGTCCCGCTTTTCCTTTTACTTGTTATATTCAGACCGATGGGTGAAACGTTTTTTCCTCCGCCCTGGCCGGACCCGCTTCACTTTATAGTCGTCGCTGTGCCGACCGCTTTTATACTCGGCGCGTTAATACCGATTCTGGTATTCAATAAACCGCCTGACAAAACAGAAAAATATGTTGTGATAAAACCAGACAAATGGCAAACTCAGCTTGTAAAACCGAAAGACCCGCCTGGCAATAATGAAGCCCCCGTAATAATCAACCCTCAAATAGACTCGAATTACATAACAATTCCTCCGGCCGAGATTAATGAAACAGACACTGATTCCATTGGTGAATTAGTGCCAATCGACATTGATATAAATGAGGATGATATTCCCGAATGGCAGCTTATGCTTAAACACACCGATATCGCAGGCGAGCTTAACAAAGATGTAAAAATCATATTGTTCTATCATTATGATTGTCCGGATTGCGCAGTAGCGATACCGCTTTATAGTCTGTACAGCCGGGAATATGCCGCTGACGAAACGATTCAATTTGCCTTTATCGAAGGCCCACCCTATGGCCCCGATGAAGAAAAGCCAATTCCTGCCGATACGACCGCCCTGGTAGGAAAACTCGACCTGAGCCGCGACTGGATTTTCGAGAGCCCGTTGATTCTGCTGCTTAATAACGGCAGCCTTGTCCAGTGGTGGCAGGTGGAATATCCCGAGATAGACGAGCTGTTGCAAACGGTTCTTTCTGCGCAATAGCAAATCTTTTTTGCGCGATTATTCTTGTAATGCCGATACCTGTTTTGGTATAACCGATTCTCGTAAAACTTTTATCAAATCTACAGGCAGGATACTGAAAATGCAGTCGGTCGCAGGGATGCATAAAAAGTTAAGGACAAGCAAAGCGTCGAAAAACGCCGCCAGACAATGGATTATCACCCCTGCCAACGACTGCTGCGAGCAGCTTGCCAAGTCCCTGAAAATCTCACCTATAGTTGCACAAGTCCTGCTAAATCGCGGAATTAACGATATTCATACCGCCTCATCTTTTCTAAGACCAAGACTTGCCGAGCTTATTCCGCCCGAAAAAATGCCCGGCGCAACAGAGGCGGCAAAAATAATCACCCAGGCTATAAAAGACAAGAAAAAGATTACCGTTTACGGTGATTACGATGTTGACGGTATTACCGGCATTTCGATTTTGTGGCACCTGATGCAAATCCTCGGCGGCAATGTCGATTTTTATATCCCGCACCGCGTCGATGAAGGTTACGGCCTCAACGCCGAAGCCGTGGAATTTCTTGCAAAAGAAGGCACCGAGCTGATGATAACCGTTGATTGCGGAATCACCGCCGTCCAGTCCGCCGAACTTGCGCAAAAACTCGGTCTCGATTTAATCATCACAGACCACCATAGACCCGACGAACAGTTACCTATAGCAAAAGCGATTGTTCATCCTGCTATGGACACATCATACCAAAATCAGGATTCGTCCGGCGCGATGGTAGCCTTCAAGCTCGCCTGGGTTTTGGCCGGCGAATTTTCAGCAGGCGACAGACTCGGTTCCGACCTTCGCGAGTTTATGCTAAATGCCACAAGCCTGGCCGCAATGGGAACTATTGCCGATGTGATGGACCTCAAAGGCGAAAACAGAATCCTGACGAGCTTCGGCCTCAGAACCCTTGCCGAATGTAAGCTTTCAGGCGTCAAAGCACTGATAGAAACCGCAGGCCTGACAGGCAGCGGACTTGACAGTTACGATATTGGTTTTCGGCTTGCCCCGATGCTCAATGCGGCAGGCAGAATGGGACACGCCCGGCTGGCCGTCGAGCTGCTGACAAGTGATAATGATATGCGCTCGATGAAAATCGCCGAATACCTAAAGCAGCAAAACGAACAGCGACGCCGATACGAAAGGAAAATCTTCAAAGAAGCCTGCGAAATAATTGTCCGGCAACACCTGAATCACCCCGATAATAAAACCATAGTCTTATCAAGCCCCGATTGGCACATCGGTGTTATAGGAATAGTTGCTTCGCGAATCATTGATAAATACCACCGACCGACAATACTTTTCAACACCTCAGAATTAATTGCTCAGGGTTCAGGCAGGTCCATCGAAGGCTTCGATATTCTCTCCGCAATCAAAGCCTGCTCGAAGCACCTGAAAAACTTCGGCGGCCACGCGATGGCGGCAGGCGTAAGATTACCAGCAGAGAACATCGAACAATTCGCGAGCGATTTCGAATCTTTTGCTAAGGATAATCTCATCGAGCAGGACCTCGTTGCCAAAATCAGTATCGATGCAGTCGCTCCTCTGGAGCATTTTAGTCACGAAACGGTAAAGCAATTACAGTTACTCGGCCCGTTCGGCCAGGGAAATCCCAAACCCCTTTTCGCTACAAAAGGCGTCCGCCTTGCTGCACAACCCAGAAGGGTCGGCGCTCGCAGCGACCATTTGCAGCTTGCCGTTACCGACAACACCAATTCGATTCGCTGCATCGGTTTCGGTATGGGTAAGCTGGAAAAGAAACTTCTGGAAAAAGACTGCTTCCATGTTGCTTACGAGCCGGACATCAACCACTTCAACGGCACAACCTCCGTCCAGCTCGTCCTTAGCGACATCCAGTTCGACTAAAAAAGGTGAAAAAGGGGTCAGGAGCTATTTTTTTGAAAGAAGCTATTACAATTGAACTGATGACCGAGGATTTTATCCTGTGGCGATGCCTCCATAGTGGGCAAGCCGGCAACGCTTTTCCTGCTTACCCTCGGCGGATTCGTTTTAAGAAAGAAAAATCACGAATAAATTTAGAACTGTGTAAATCAGTGTCTGAAAAATAATTTGTGTTTATTCGTGTGAACCTGTCTCGGCGTAGTCCCGATTTTTTTATCGGGACGAAGGCGGATTCGTGGTTAAAAAATAAATCTCTGTGGCTTAAAAATCTGCGAAATCAGCGTCCAAAAAATTTAATAATAATCCGTGTTAATCCGTGGTTTCATTTTTTCGGCCTACATCTGAATCTCAACTGCTTCAATCTCGAAGTAGCCGAGTGAAAATACCATTTGAATAAAATCTTCCGGTCTGCCGGCCCCTGCCGCAAGAGCGATATGGCCTGCGTCGTAACCGCCCCAGCCGTGTTCCACAAACGAAGCATCCAGGCCGACCCACTTGCCTGCGATGTATGCCTCTGTCCAGGCGTGTCCGCCGAACGCGTTTTGCATTCCCATAAAATCATTGACATAAGCCACGCCTGCAACCACCCTTGCCGGAATCCCGATCGCCCGGCACAAAGCCGCCGTCAAAACGGCAAATTCCGTACAGTCTCCCTGTCTGCTCTGAGCCACCTCTACAGCCGAGGCATATCCGACAGATAGATTACGGTCATTTATATATTTAGCCACAAACGCCTCTATTCTTTTGACCGCGATAGCGGCGTTTTTAGTATCGCCTACCGCTTCTTTTGCCAGTTTGATTATCATCTCGTTATCACTTTG
The DNA here is from genome assembly GCA_016930645.1 of Sedimentisphaerales bacterium. Classification (GTDB taxonomy): domain Bacteria; phylum Planctomycetota; class Phycisphaerae; order Sedimentisphaerales; family Anaerobacaceae; genus JAFGGH01. The sequence goes on along the minus strand of JAFGGH010000058.1, from coordinate 4,228 downwards.
TATGAACCTGTTCGGCTTAAGGTTTTCAATGGCCTCTTTATCGCTGCCTTTATAGGGAAATTTATCAGATTTGAGCTTTACAGGTCTTACAGTCAAGATTGCCGTCCCGTCACTTCGCTTTTCAACACTCTGGTTGTCAGTGGAAGGTATATTAAAATTCTTCGTCGTATCGGAAGGTCTTATTTTATATTTGATTGACGTGACCGAGCTTAAATCCCCAAGCGGCTTCGGGCTTTTGATAAATGCCTTGCTCATAAGCTCAGCCGGGTCGTTCGGACTAAGTGCGAATTCCTTCGAGCAGGCCAACATCTCGATTTTCATACCCATCATCGGCATCACCATTTTTAGCGCGTTAAGCTCATCGTCAACGTAAGCAAGGCTTGTCATTTCTCCGCTCATGGGGATAGTCATTTTGGTTGTAACTTCGGTAAGAGTTACGACTCTGCCCAACAAATCAACCTCTTTCTTGTCACCGACTATCACTTTAGCATTTATTGCCAGCAGCAGTGACGGACTGAATACCAACGCCGAAAATTCCTCTCCTTTGACAAGCCCTTTTTCAAGCTCCATCAGTCGCAGTCCCTCAGCCATCATCGCGCCTTTAGGCCATTCGATTGTCTTCGCACTTTCCAGTTGTCCCGTAACCGATTTTACCTCGACTTTGCCGTTATCCAGCACCTTGCCGGTCATCTTCGTCTGCATAAAGCTCCAGTCCATTACCGCCTCGAATCCGAGCGGCTCGCCTTTAATCGTCTCGATATATGTTTCTGTCGTGCCGATAGAAACAGGGCTTCCCATCCGCTCCATTGTAAGCTCCATCTGCTCACTGGTTCTTACGGTATTGCCGTCAACGATTCGCGTATGAACTCCGTAACCGGACTTGTGCCCGTCTATAAATATCGCTAAATATTCAGCATCCTCTGTCGCACATAGGCAATACGATGAAGCCAGATAGAAAACCGCTATAACGACAAATCCGAATGATTTCATAACTGATTCCCTTAAAAAAACGTTTACACCGCTAATAATAACAAATTTATCGAGGAATAAAAACAGCTTTGCTTGCAACTTTGCCTAATTTAACTAAAATACACACTATTGGCTCTCTATCGCCGATGATTCATTATATTAATGAGTATTAAATGGATTTCAAAGCCCTGATTAAACTGGTTAACTCTGAAAACGCCCCGAGAGTGCACATCGACTCTCGTAACGTCGGCACAGGTGATATTTTCGTCGCCATTTCCGGCACCGAACAGGACGGCCACGATTTTGTCACACAAGCATTTGAAAAGGGTGCCTCCTGCGTCGTAGTCTGCAAAAATACGCGATACGCGATACGCGATACGCAATACAAAATAGTCAAAGTTGACGATACTGCCCAGGCCGCCGCCATTCTCGCCCAAATGCGAAACGCCAATCCATCCAAAAAATTAATCAACCTCGCTGTTACCGGAACCAACGGCAAAACTACTGTTGCCTTTCTTGTCCGTTCGATAATCAATTTTGCCAATCAAAAATGTGGTATGATTGGCACCGTCTTTTATGATACCGGCAGAGGTATAACCAATGCGCCGTTGACAACACCCGATTGTATCACTATCGCCGCCGCCCAAAAGCAGATGGTAGATACAGGCGTACAATATATGGTCATCGAAGCCAGCAGTCACGCCCTCAGCCAGAACCGCTTAGCTGAAATTGATTTCACTGCCGCCGCTTTTACAAATCTGACCGGTGACCACCTCGATTACCACAAAACTGAAGATGCCTACCTTCATGCCAAAGCCATTCTCTTCGAAAATCTCTCTGCCGATGCGACCACGATATTAAATGCTGCCTCTCCGCAATCGAAAAAAATCGCAAAAAAAACAAAAGCCAAGATCCTTTATTATGGCATCGATACACCAGCAGACATTACAGCGCATATCGAATCAACGGATATTGATGGTACGAGCTTTACTTTGTCTTACAATGAATACTCGGAAAAGGTACACACTACTATGCCCGGCCTGCATAATGTCAGCAACTGTCTTGCCGCCGCAGGCCTGTGCTTTTCCGCAGGCTTCGATATGGATACAATCGCCAAAGGTATCTCGAATCTCAAATCAGTCCCAGGCCGCTTGGAGAGAGTCAGTATTCCGAGCGACGAGCGACGTTTATCCGCCGAAGCTTCAGCGAAGGCGGAAGCGACGAGCGACATTTTTATCGATTATGCCCATACCGACGATGCCCTGAAGAATGTCCTTTCAACTCTAAGACCGCTTTGCAAAGGCAGGCTGATTGTTGTTTTCGGCTGCGGAGGCGACAGGGACAAAACAAAAAGGCCTCGCATGGCCGCTGTCGCCGAACAGCTTGCCGATATCACAATTGTAACCAGCGACAATCCCAGAACCGAAAACCCAATGGCAATAATCAGTGACATAATAACAGGTTTCAAAAAACAGGAAAATTTACGCGGTACGCGGTACGCGGTACGCAGTACGAACATCGTCGAACCAGACAGAGCAAAAGCTATTGAACTGTCGGTTAATCTCGCTCAGAAGGACGACATAATTCTAATCGCCGGCAAAGGCCACGAGAACTATCAGATAATCGGCAAAGAAAAATTACCGTTCAGCGACAAAGCCGCCGTCGAAAATTGCTTAAAGGCCTTGGTATGAAACGATATTCACTCGAAGAGCTTGCTGAAATTATAAACGCCGACTACAACCGGCAGGGCGGTTTCGTATCTTCGGTCTCAACCGATTCGAGAAACATCAAGCCCGGTGATTGTTTTTTCGCGATCGAAGGGGAAAACTTCGACGGCCATGATTTTGTCGCCCAGGCCATGCAAAAAGGCGCAGCCTGCGCTGTCATTAATAAATGGTTCCCAATATCTGATGAGTATCGAAGTTTTATACTGGGTGTGGATGACCCCGTAGAAGCACTCGGCCGATTGGCTGCCCATTACCGAAGAGATTGTAACTTTAAAGTAATCGCTATAACCGGCTCCGTCGGTAAGACAACGACAAGGCACATAATTGCTCACGTCTTAAAGAGTCATTATAAAGTTTTCCAGGCCCCGAAAAATTTCAATAACCAAATCGGCCTGCCCCTTACTTTATTAAACGCCGATGAAGATACCGAAATCATAGTCGCCGAACTCGGAGCTAATCATCCCGGCGAAATAGCACACCTTTCCGATATCGCCGCGCCCGATATCGCTGTAGTTACAAATGTATATCCTTCCCATCTCGAAGGCTTCGGCAGTATCGATAAGATTATCGAAGAAAAGCTTTCCATCGCCAAAGGCCTAAAACCAGATGGCAAATTTCTTATAAGCGGCGATTACGAGAATTTACTTAATACCGCTAAAAAGCAAAACCACTCATTCGAAACCTTCGGCCTGTCACAAACCTGTATTATTAAACCCGATACTTTTTCCATCTTACAAACTCAAAGTAAATTTCAAATTGATAATGTCTCTGTAGCTGTCCCGATCGCGGGAAAAGGCAACCTCGAAAATGCTGTCACCGCCTGGGCTGTCTGTAAACAGTTCGGCATCTCTGCCGAAAGATTCGCTTCTGTTATTGAAAATCTGGCACCGATTCCTATGCGCGCCGAAATTAAACAGTTCGGTACCCTGACCGTTATCGATGACTGCTACAATGCCAATCCAGGCTCAATGAAAAACGCTCTTGAAATCCTTTCCTCGGTTGCCAGACAAAAGCAGGGCAGGGCGGTTTTTGTTTGTGGTGATATGCTGGAGTTGGGCGACTGGGAAGTTGACCTGCATAATGAGCTTGGTTGTGCAATAGTTAACGCCCGGGTTAAACTTCTCTTGACTGCCGGTCGTTTGACTCGGATTACTTCAGACAGGATAAAAAGTATGGCTTATTCTGATATTGATGTGTATGATTTTCAAAACTCCGAACAGGTTTGTAATAATCTGCACAAATTCATAAAAGTTCACGATATAGTATTGGTAAAAGGCTCGCGAAGCATCGGGCTCGAAAAAGTTGTAGATAAGCTGAAACAAATTTTTGATAAAATCCTGATTGAGACGGAAAAAAATTGATTTACCATTTGCTCTATTATTTTCGCAACAGTTTCACACACCGCGTAGGCTTTTACGCCTATCAGGACATAATGTTCCGCTGCATAGTTACCGCCATCACCAGCTTTCTGATTGCGATCCTCTTCGGCCCAAAAATCATCCGATGGCTGATGACTAAAAAAATCGGCGACC
>JAFGGH010000057.1 GCA_016930645.1 Sedimentisphaerales bacterium | reverse complement strand
GTCAGTCGTCTAATGGTTGCGTTTGAGATACCGATCGCCGGTTCACGCAAACGATACGCGCCGCGAACCTGTCCTCCATAGCTTTAGCGAAGGAGGAACCGCAAACGATTTTACGTTTTTTTTCTCTGCGCTCTTTGCGGTCTCTGCGGTAAAATGGAAAAATGGCAAAAGAAACAAAAGACAATCGATTAGAAAAGATACGAGAGCGGCTCAAAGAATTCCCAACCGGGCCAGGCCTCTATTTTATGAAAGGCACAGGCCAGAAAGTCCTTTACATCGGCAAGGCCGGAAATTTACGCAGCAGGGTCGCAAGCTATTTTCAGCCTGGCGCCGATTTAATGACCAGCCGAGGACCCAAAATCATCGAAATGCTCGACAAAGTCAAATCCGTCGATTATCTCGAAACAGCAAATGAGGTTGACGCCGTCTTAAAAGAAGCCAGACTAATAAAAGACGTTCGCCCGCCTTATAATACCAACCTGACAGACGACAAGAGCTTCCCCTATCTTGAAATAACAACAGGAGACGATTTCCCGGGAGTTTATATCACCCGCAAACCAAGGGAAAAAGGCAGCAGACTGTTCGGGCCTTTCGTTGTCGCCTCTGATTTGCGACAGACACTTGTAGTTTTGCAAAAGATTTTCAAATTCCGCACCTGCAAGCTGGATATCAGTACTGAAAACCACAAACGCAGGTTCTTTCGGCCTTGTATTCTCTATAGTATAAAGCAATGTACAGCTCCCTGTGCGGATTTGATAAGCTGGAAAAACTATACAAAGATTATTGCCGACCTTACGCGATTTCTCAAATCAAAACGCTCAACGGTAATCCGCCAGTGGAAAAAGAAGATGGATGAGGCCGCCGGCCGGATGAGATACGAGGAAGCGGCGCTTTATCGCGACCGGATTAAGCTTATTGAGCGGCTTGACCAGAGAGGCCTGCCGGATGAGCACGTTCAGCCGGAGGTCTTCGCCTCCGACCCGGCAAATGCCTTGGAACAACTGCAAAAAAAGCTCAATTATCCCGAACCGATTCGAATAATCGAAGGAATAGACATCGCCCACATCAGCGGCGCCGAAGCTGTCGGCTCATTAGTCAAATTCATAGACGGCAGACCATTCAAGGCAGGCTACCGCAGATTCAGGATTAAAACGGTCGAGGGTATTGATGATTACGCAATGATAGCAGAAGTTGTCAAACGCAGATACAAATACGCCCTGAAGGGCCAGGAGCTTTGGCCTGATTTGGTCTTAATCGATGGCGGCCTGGGCCAGCTCAACGCCGCCCGGCAGGCCTTAAAAGAAATGAACGCCCCTGAATTGAATATAGCGGCTTTGGCAAAGAGGGAAGAAGAGATTTACATCAAGGATTCTAATACACCTTTGAAATTGCCGCGGACAAGTCCTGCCTTGAAGTTATTGCAGTATGTCCGCGATGAAGCCCACCGCTTCGCCCAGCACTACCACCACCTGCTCAGAAAAAAATCGGCCTTAAATGACGAATAATTCTTACGCAAATATATTTGATTGCCGTTTATGGATAAAGACCTGAAAAATAAAACCCTTGAAGAACTCGAGGAAATTGTAGAAGAATTCGGTCAGAAAAAGTATCTGGCAAAGTATATCTTTACATTTATCCACTGTAAATCCGCTAAGGAAATCTCAGATATCAGCCCATTGAGCAAGGGCTTTCGTGGGCAGCTCATTGAAAACGGCTATCACATTTCCAATCTGAATATTAAAGAGAGCCTCACCGACCCGGACGGTACCGTAAAATTTCTTTTCGTAATGCCTGACGGTAACACAATCGAATCGGTACTTCTCTTCGACGACAAACGAAAGACCGTTTGTGTTTCGACCCAGGCTGGCTGTTCAATGAACTGTTCTTTTTGCGCAACCGCAAAGCTCAAACTAAAAAGGAACTTAACAACGGCGGAAATTGTTGACCAGATAAATGTAATCGAATCCGAACACGGTAAAGTCAATAATGTCGTTTTTATGGGTATGGGCGAACCCTTAAATAATTACGATGCGGTCTTAAAAGCCGTCCGCATATTAAATCACCCCGCCGGCAAAAACATCGGCATCCGGCATATAACGATAAGCACCTGCGGCAACGCCGAAGCAATCAGAAAGCTGGCAGGTGAAGATATTCATCCGCGCCTGGCCGTATCTCTCAACGCCGCAACCGACCAACTGCGCTCGAAGCTGATGCCTGTAATAAACAAAAAATATCCAATCGCAAAACTAATGGCAGCGGCCAAAAATTACCAGGCTAAAACCAAACAGCGGGTTACCTTCGAGTACATTTTAATTAACAAAGTAAACGATTCACTTTCAGACGCTCGAAAGCTCTGCGGCCTAATCAAGCATATCAAATGTAATGTAAATTTAATTGAATATAACGAGCATCCGCATTGCGACTATACGGCAAGTAGCAAAGAAAACATAAAACTCTTTGCCAAAATTCTCAGTGACTCCGGAATTGAAACGGTCATCCGCTTCAGGCGAGGCCGCAAAATAAAAGCGGCCTGCGGACAGCTCGGCGCCGACAGGATAAAAAAATCCTGAAAGGGTATTTATTTAATCTCCAACCGCAGCAGGCGGTTTGTCTGACTGGTAACTTTTACTGTTTCGCCGATGCGGATTGGGACAAGCCAGATGATTCTTTCTGTGTCACTGATTACCAGAACGTTATTTCTTATGTGGTAAGGCACTTTTGCGTTGGTAAGAATTTGGCTTACTCTTTTTTCACGCTGCAAGCCGAGAGGCATAAACCTGTCACCGGCACGTCTGAAACGAACCGTCAAAGGAAATTTTATTTTGTCCAAATCAAAACATTCTACGTAAGGGCTTTCCTTATCTTTGATTGGCTCGAGTCCGGCAGGATCGGCTTTTTCGGCACTTGCTTCGATAACAAAACTTCCGAACCGGGTTTTCCCGCCGATATTGATTTCTACTACCTTTCCGGTTTCGGGTTCCTTTCTTTTGGAATCTTCCGGCGCCGCAAAGACAAGCCTCTTGTATTCACGCCAGACTCGATAGCCTGCCGGCAGTTCGAGAACACGGTTACTGACGTTCTTTTGTGTTAACTCCAGAACACTGTTGTAATGCTGGCTGGTCAAATCTCTTTCACCGCTGCCAAGCCACAGCAGGCTTTCGCGGATTAATTCGGCTTTAACCGGTTCCGGCTGGTCGTCGAACCCCGCCAAATCAAATACGACTCTTTCGCCGTCAGCGCCAGCCAGCCCCTGCCATAATTGTTCGACCTGCTGCCTTAGTTTTTTATTTACCTTTCTCGTCCGAATCGCCAGCTCAAAAAGCAAATCCGCCAGCGACACAGAACAATCTTTTTGCAGTTGAGGAATCAGGCCGTGTCTTATGAAGTTTCGCTTGAATTTCAATTCTGTATTGGTCACATCTTCCCGCCAGGAAAGTTTTCTTTTTTCGAGGTAATCAATAATCTCACTTCTGGTAACACAAAGCAAAGGCCTGACAAAGCCTGCTCCATTGTCGAACGTGCGTTTCGGCCAGATTCCGCCAAGACCACGAAATCCCGTTCCTCTAAGCAATCTTTGTATAATGGTCTCGGCGTTATCATCTTTGTGATGGCCTGTCACTATCCAGCCGCAGCGGGTTTTCTGGGCGATTTGCCTCAGTGTGTCGATTCGCCATTGGCGGGCGGCAGTTTCGACAGACAATTTCTGCCGTTCAGCATACTGTTTAACATCAAGCCTTTGGCAGAGGCATTTAATCCGCAGGTTAGCTGCCTGAGCGACTACGAATTTTTCATCGCCGTCGGCGTCTTTACCGCGGAGCTTATGATTTAAGTGCGCACAGACAAACTCATTATCAATTCTGCCTGCCGCTTTCAGCGACCACATCGTATGCAAAAGCGCAACCGAATCGGCACCGCCTGAAACCGCAAGAACAATATTGCCTCCCTGCGGCAATAAGCGATGTCCGCTAATGAAATCCGATACCTTTTGTTCAAAATCACAAAGCATAAATAATCATAAAAACTCAGGCCTGACATTTCGCCAGGCCTGAGTTTATCAAAAAATCAAAAATCTATAAACAGCCAAGTCTAATCGCTGGTTGTAAGCTCAGCGACACGTTCGTTGGCGATTTGCTTTTGCGTTTCATTAAGCGGGTCGAGTTCCAGGGCCTGCTGGTACAGCTCCAGCGCCTCGGACCTTTGATGCAGCTTCTTATCAAAGATATATGCCGCTTTATATCTTGCCGGATATACCGTCTCGGGGTCCCACTGGAAGGCTCTCTGATAATAAAGGGCGGCAATCGAATAATCCTTAAATCCCTGGTATATCTTCGCTGCCCGATACGCCGCGTCGTCAATCTTGTCGCTTTTCGGATAGTCTCTTATCAGGCTGTTGTACCTGTCAAGTGCAAGGCGAAGCAGATCTTCGTTCTTGATAAGGATTAGTTTATTGGCTTCATCTTCCAGCACAAGCGCCTCGTAGTATAAATCGTCGGCTTCCGGAATTTCCTGACTTGCCTTCAAATCAGGCCCTGCAATACTGGCCTCGATAATATAATCGTACTGAGGAATAGTATCGAGCGTCTCCAGCTCCTTCTCGGCCCATTGGCGTTTCATATAGTTGCCGGTATTCTTGTAGTGCTTTATTAAAGCGACAAGACTTTCCCGGTAAGCCCTGCGGTGCATAGCCATACCTTCAACAGTGTCAACCTCTTTGTCCTGCGCGGCAGCTATTACCGCGTGACGGTCGGTCGTCTCGCGAACATTTCGTGCGGTCAACCTTCCCTTACCGGAATCGTATTCCGTACATCCGCCAAGAGCTATTACCAAAGCCGCGAGATTTGTGATTAGAACTAACCTTGCCATATCGGTCTCCTTTCACTAAGACTTACGCCTGAAAAATTCAGCTATTCAGTTTTAAAATCCCTTTACTACATAAATTTAACCGCCTTCGGCGAGACTTTTTTAGACACTGGTTAACACTGATTTATATTTTTGCATCTCTGTGTTCTCTGTGTCCTCTGCGGCTAATAATCATCTTTATAAACTCTGTGGCTAATACAAATTTCTATGCTATTAAATAAAATCTATTTGCCGCCTTTCGTCAAGTACAAACATCTGAAAAACTTGCTGGCCGAATTAAACCAAACTTTAACGCCGTGTACAAGTTTAATCGTCCGACTGTCATTCCGAGCGAATCCTGCACTATATGGTGCAGGAGAAGTCGAGGAATCTATTAAAAAAACAGATTTCTCCGCTTCTTTCGTCCCGATAAATCGGGACTCATTTCGGTCGAAATGACTCTGAGAAGCGATTCTTCAGAACATGTACCCAGCATTAAATTTTATTAAAAAATTTATTTTATTTGAACTTCGCCGCATGCCCCGCCGTATAGATGGTGTAAAAAGTAACACGGCTTGGCGCAAAGGATTGAAAACATTGAACTTAGCAGCATAGCTCTTTTAGATTGAATTTTACGGCTTCTGGCGTAAGCCATCTTGACGATAAAGCTTCTTAAAAATAGAACGAAAGTAAATAAGAGAAATACCGAGATAAAAGCTGCGAAAGCGGCTTTGACAATATTTATTTCATCCTCCTCCTCCAAATATAACCGGCTGGCCCAAACCAGCCGGTTATATTATTTACCCTTAAAATCCCTGATCCTGCTGACGATTTCACACTAATATACAAATATCTCAGTAGAAAGCACTGAGGCTTATTTTTTGCACCGGATTTCTTAAATGCGGATTTATTCTTTTTTAAAAACGATATCTTTAATCATTTCAATTACTACTTTTTTGAATTGGTCCAAGGATGATACTCCAAGTTCCTTAAATATATCACTGTCTCTCATTTTAAAGTTGTGTGCTACAATGTTTCTTGCCTTGTTCAGCTTTACACATTCATCGAACCAAATGTTATCCAAATTACTTACATTTTCATACCACCATTCAGGGACAAAACGAGAGTTCTCGAAATCTCCCCTTTTTAATGCCAATCCTTCTGCCTCCTTAGGGCACTTTTTTCGCTCAAAGACAATGGCCATTTCCATAAGTCTTTTATATAAGTGCTTTTCTTCTATCAATTCGCTATGGAATTCAGGGTGTAATTCATATGCTTGGAAGCTCCGGTAGTTCGGCAATTTTGCCCCTTCAATTCGAATAAGTTTTTTAATAAGATCTATCTTTTTGACGAATGAAAACGGGATCAATTCAAGTTCTTCTTCTATGCACTCTGGTATACCTAAAGCATCTCTAATTACATAGGTAATTATATAATCAATCAAAAGCCATCCTTCTAAAATGATCTGCCTGATTTCATTTGAGGTTTCAATCTTTTTCAATACTATTTCAAGATTTTCCACAAACTCAAGCTGGTCAAAGAGTGTTCCGCTAGCTGGAGGATAAATTCTTAAGCCTTCCATCTGGTGACATTTCTCTGCCGCTTTATCACGACTCCACTTTTTGAACATTTTATCTAGCATGTTTCTCTTCCATATTTTTCAGTAATTTCTTCTTTCATTTTCCGCATTTTTGAATTTTACAATGTAGTTTTGAACTTTAATATTTAAGTTTTAATATTAATACAATTGTGTCAACCGGTACATAGGTAACAGTTTATGCCGACGACATGGGTAACACTTTTCCAGGGTTATAACTGTTTATCTGCCCAGCTAG
>JAFGGH010000056.1 GCA_016930645.1 Sedimentisphaerales bacterium | reverse complement strand
TGTATATGTAAAAAAATATTCTTTAAGTGAGGTTATTTCAAAATATTCAAATACCCATATCCCTAAAAAATAATATGACATAAGTTATTCATTTTCATAGAGTTATATTTGAAGAAATCTGCTTTTTTGTGATAGTATCTTACTGAAAGACTCATATATATAGAAAATTTTCTTGCCTTATCTGGTTATGTGTCGTCTAATAACAGTCTATGCATTTTACAACACACAAGGTTAAAAAATAATTATTCTTTGTTGATTGTATAATTGTTGAGGTGAGAACAAGATGGCAGATCTAAATGCATTAGCGGAGTCAGTAATCAGGGGAGACCAGAATTCAACCATCGAGATGACCAAATCCGCGCTCGCGGAAGGGCTCCAGGCCAAAAAGATACTCGATGAAGGTCTTATCGGTGCGATGAACACAATTGCCGAAAGATGGAAACGGAACGAGGTCTATATTCCTGAGGTTCTCATCGCAGCCCGTGCAATGAAAAGCGGTATGGAAGTTCTCGAACCGGAACTTTCAAGGGCAGGCATAAAGCCGATTGGAAAATGCCTGATTGGTACCGTTCAGGGCGACCTTCACGATATTGGAAAGAACTTGGTTATTATGATGCTTAAAGGTGCAGGCTATGATGTTATTGATCTCGGCATCGACGTGCCGCCGGACAAGTTTGTCCAGGCTGTTAATGAAACGAATGCACAGATTGTCGGAATGAGCGCTCTTTTGACGACGACTATGCCTGCCCTTGAAAAGACTATCAAGGTTCTCAGAGGAGCCGGGGTAAAGGCAAAACTGATTGTTGGTGGAGCTCCGGTTACTCAGGGCTATGCAGATAAGATTGGAGCTGACGGTTATTCGCCGGACGCGGCATCTGCAGTTGACCTTGTTAAGAGCCTGCTTAACTAAAAACTTGGAATTACCAACGAAATTAAAGGCAGCGATAAAAGACGCTGTCTTTTTTTGCTCTGAATCGTTAAAATGGACACGTGGTGTTGTACAAAACGTCCTGTTAATGGGTTTTTGTCAAGGTGGTTAGGTTGTGAGAAAAATATCTAATCCACACATAGCTCAGCTCTTAATGCAGTTGCGCTTTACATCTGTTGCTAAACGCAAGCAGTTCCTGAATCACACCGAGAATCTGATTTATATCGTCGAACCGCAGAAAGAATACCCTTTTGATTTCATCTGTTTCAAAATTACAGGGTATCACCCCAAAGGCCTGCCGCAGGAGCTGATTAAGGGTGAAGAGCTTGCTGCGGATTTACGGATTTTTTTATGGAAACTCAGCGGACAGGTGGAGGATGAAGTCGAAGGCAAAGGTGAAAATATTTATCCCGTTGATAAGCTGGCGGATTTGCTGAAGGTGTCCGTCAGGACAATCAGCAGATGGCGGGAAAATGGATTGCTGGCAAGAAAATATACTTTTAACGACGGCACAAGACGTCTTGCGGTAAGCCAGTCAAGCCTTGATAAATATCTCCAGAAGAATCCGGCACTTGCAGGGAACAGACGGTCTGTCGAACGTCTTACGCCCCAGGAAAAAAAGACGATTATCTCCGAAGCCAGAAAACTTGCGCCAAAAGCAAAACACCGCCAGGGGGTAATAGACAAAATAACGAAAAAAGTCGGAAGGTCGCGGGAGGCAGTAAGAAAAATATTGTCTGAATATGAAGATGAGCACCCGAAAAGAAAACTTTTCAAATCACATATTAAACCTTTGGAAGCAGGAGATTCGGCTGAGATATTCAGATTACATAAACAGGGCGTACCGATTGAAGATTTAATGGAAAATTTTAACCGCTCAAAAAGTTATATCTATAGAGTAATAAGAAGAAAGAAGGCGAAATCTTTATTAAACAGAGAAATCGAATATATCCACAGTGACGAATTTGAAAAACCGGACGCAGAAACAGAAATTCTAAACATGCCGCTTAGCAGAATGAAAACCGGCGAAATAAAAGAGCGGAAGATAGATCTACAGGGCGGCTCAATAACTAAGTACCTGCAAAGCTTAAAAAATATAACAAGACTTACACGTCAGAAAGAAACGGAGTTGTTTCGCAAATATAACTTTTTGAAGTATCTCGCCGCCTCTTCACAGGAGCAGTTGCATAAGAACAAAAGTTCCGCCAAAAACATCAGAACAATTGAAAAATGCCTCACACAGGCCGAAGCGATAAAAAATAATATAATCGAATTAAACCAGCATCTTGTTGTCAGCATAGCAAGCAAACATAAAACCCACAAAGTGCCGCTGCAGGATTTAATCAGCGAAGGAAATTTTTTACTCATGAGGGCTGTTGAAGGGTTTGACTATACCAGGGGATTCCGTTTTACTACTTATGCATCGTGGGTCATTGCCAAGAACTTCGCAAGGACAATCCCTGCTAAAACCAAATTGTCCGGCAAAACCACTGCCGGTTTACTGGAGGATGTGCAGCGAGACTTTAGACTTGAAGAGGCTATTGACTTTGGGGCAATCGAAAGGGCCAGACACAGTCTGGTCCAGGTAATAAAAGAAGAGCTGGACGAAAGGGAGCAGTACGTAATATTACATCATTACGGCCTTACCGGCTCAGCAATTATTAAAAAGACGAAAACCCTGCAGCAAATTGGTAATGAGCTGGAGCTTACCGGAGAACGGGTACGGCAGATAGAGCTTCAGGCCCTGCAAAAACTCAAACAGTCACTCAGCATCGAGGAATTCGAATTGCTTACAGAGTAATATTCATAGCGTCTAAGATGATACTCCTAACTGATGACCCGGACCAACAGTATAAATTCTTTTTTTTGTTTCGGTGTTAATATGTGCCGCTACAATTTTACCTACAAAGATTATATGGTCACCGGCGGGCGTCTCCGATTCCAGGGTGCATTCGAAATTCGCGACAGCGTCACTTAACAGCAACGAATTTATATCTTTTGCCGGTTCTGTCTTACAATCAAACTCTGCCAATTTATCTATATCTCTGCCGGAATGTGTCCCAAAAAACATCACCGCATCAGCCTGGTTCTCAGAAGGATAGCTAATTGTAAAGCACTTCGAATGCCTTATCGCCTCGGTAGAATAACGTTTCGGAACTAGTACCTCATAACATTTGAATTTGTGGGTACAATCTTTTCAACTTGATTCTTGCATCCTCAGTTGTGAACTGCCAGTCCACGG
>JAFGGH010000055.1 GCA_016930645.1 Sedimentisphaerales bacterium | reverse complement strand
TTGTGCTTCAAAGCCGTCCACTTTTTTCGTTGAAGTGATTTTGGGATTGCCGGTAATATAGATGATATCGGTTCGTTTTTTAAAATTCATCTTGAGCCATTCAGGTGTGTTCGTTCCGGAACTAACCTTCTTACTTAAAACTCCACCCTGAAGATAATCCCTGTACAAACGCTCGAAGTAATCGTATCTGCAAGCATCAAGGACAATCAAATAATCCCATCCTTCGTCAAGAATCCTTACGGCACTACCGGACATCCAAATCTTTTTCCTCAATAGTTATGTTATATTTACTGCCTATCGAAGCTAACGCTTTAATAGCAGGCATTTTAGCCGACTTTGCTTTTACGGGCAATATTTTTCTAACTGCTGGTTTTGTATAATGTCGCTGGAATCTCTTTTTTACTTGATTTTCTCAAGTTTATTATATATTTTTTTGTTTGTATCGCAGGTGTATTAGTAAATTAGGAGTAGCAGTAATGTTTAAAAGTACTAAGCGTATCAAAAAGAAGCTTCGGTCGTTCCTAAATAACATAATTAGATATACTGAGCTTAATAAGAAGCTGGTTATTGCATCCTTGCAGGAAAAGGAACGTCAAAAAGGACCTAAATGCCTTGTCCATTATGGCTATAAAGTCTATTCCAAGAATGAAGAAGACGGAATGATTGCTGAAATTTTTAACAGAATAGGAACAACAAATAAAGTTTTTGTAGAAATTGGTGCCGGTGACGGTCTTGAAAATAATACGCTTACCCTGTTATTCGAGGGCTGGAAGGGTTTGTGGATTGAAAGTTCATCTAAATCTTGTAATAAGATGCGAAATGGATACCGTAAAACAATCGAAAGCGGCAGACTTAAAATTGTAAATGCTTTTATCACTAAAGACAACATCGACAGTCTGATTGACTGCGATATTGAAGAAGCAGAAATAGACCTCCTTTCGATTGATGTTGATGGCAATGATTACCATATACTTAATGCCGTCAAATGTATTAAACCTCGAGCGCTGGTGATAGAAACAAATGTTAAATTTCACCCACCGATTATGTATTGTATGCAATACAACGAAAAACACATCTGGGATGGATCGGATAACTATGGAGTTTCATTGAAGTTCTTGGAAGTCAAACTGAAAGAAAAAGGCTATCTACTTGTAGGATGTAATTTAACAGGCAGCAACGCTTTTTTCGTGCGCCAAGATTTGGTGGAGGACAAATTCTACGAGCCATTTACAGCGGAAAATCATTATCAGCCGGGAAGATTTGAAATAGCAACTCATCAAAGTGGACATCGGCCATCTTATGATACATTGGACAATAGCTTATCAGAGTAAATTCCCATTATAAAAATAACCAGACTATATAGCCCCATAAGAAGAGTGTTATTGATTAGCATAGGGCGAATCTGGAGCAGAGGTCTTTGACCGTCTGGCGGATTTTCTCCGCTGCTGTTTGGTCATGCTCAAATTTTTCAGCACCTGTAATACGCAATTGCCTGAGAACCTTCGCGATAAGCTCTGCGCCGATTTCCATCTGCTCAAAACCCATACCGCGTTTGGAGACGATTTGTGTACCAAGTCTCAGTCCCATCGCAGTATTTTGCTGATATTGATACGGCAGGCTGAACGAATCAATGATTATCCCGCAATTTTCCAGGGCCTTTCGAGCGATTATCCCGTTAAGGTTGTCTCTAAAGTTATTAATTTTAAGCAACAACATATGATTATCAGTGCCGCCGGTAAGAACATCAAATCCCTGCTCAATTAGTTCTTTACTTAGTTTTTTCGCATTTTCAACTATCTTAAACTGTAGCAGGTTATATTTTTCAGACACAGCTTCTTTGAAAAAGACCGCTTTCGCCGCGATATTATTAAAATAAGGTGTCCCCTGCACGCCGGGGAATACCGCACGCTCGACTGCTTCAAAAAGCGGCAGCTTCCCTGAGCAGGTTTCCACCGGTATCTGGTATTCTTTTCCGGAAAGTATAAGTCCACCTCTCGGCCCGCCTGATTTATAAGTGCTTGTCGTCGTGATATGAGCAAAATCAATCGGCGAGGAATGCACACCCGCTATGACCAGGCCGGCAATATGCGAAATATCAGCAAGCAAAAACGCTCCGACTCGGTCGACGATGGTACGGAATTTTGCAAAATCGATTTTACGGGGATAAACACTCGCTCCGCATATAATAAGTTTCGGCTTAACCTCTTTCGCCTTTTCATAAATCTTGTCATAATCGAATAGATAAGTCGTCGGCTCCACTACATAATGATGAACCTCATAGACGGATTCAGCCAAAGAGTCGCTGCCGCCGTGCGAGGTGTGCCCTCCCTGAGTAAAATCGAGACTCAATATACGGTCACCCGGTTGCAGAATAGCTTTGAACACAATTAGATTTGCGATGCTGCCCGAATGTGGCTGAACGTTGGCGTATTGAGCGCCGAACGCCTGTTTAGCCCGTTCTGCCGCGAGAGCTTCCAGCTCGTTAACGACCGAGCAGCCTCCGTGCAGCCTGTTCTCGATTGAGCCTTCCGCTGTCTTGTTCTGCAGCACTGAACCAAGCGCTCCCAGCACCGCCTTGCTGCATATATTCTGTGCCGCCGTCAGCTGGAGACAGTTGGAAAACCGCTCATATTCTTTCTTTATCAGCTCAGCTATATGCCGGTCTTCGATATTAAGATTTTCAAACAGCTTGCTGTGATAACCATCCGCCCCTGTCCCGAAGTATTTCGGGATGCCGTATTGGCGATCTATCAGTTCGTAGATTTTTTTACTGCTCTTTTGGCGGGTCTGGTTTTTGTATCTGTCAAGCAGCATCCCTGCACCTTTTATACTGATCTCAATTGAATTCTCTCGTTTATCCGCGGGTAAGTAACTTTTATCCGCCGTGGCGGATAAAAACAATCAGTTGCGGTTTTATTCGCGGACATCTACTACCCTTAAGGGTATAATCCGTTAGAACAATCCTGTTATTATTCTGGCTATATCGTTAAATGTAACATAAATTGCAAGTGCGCCAATCAAAATCCAGCCGAAACCGGCAATAGACGCCTGAATTTTCGTATTGACCGGTGAGCCTTTGATTTTTTCAATCAATAGAAACACCGCGAGACCGCCGTCTAAAGGCGGAAACGGCAAAAAATTAAAGACCGCAATAGCGGTACTAATCAGGCCGATGAAATATACATAGTAAACGAGCGGTTCCTGCGAAACAATGGTATAGCTCATATGGAGTATTCCTATAGGTCCTGCTGCACTTTTAGCAGCACTGACCCGGCCTTGTATCATTGCCCTTATCGATGCGTAAGTCATTTTTAGAAAACGGAAAGTTTTCCTGAAACCCATTGATATTGCATTTACCGGGCCATCGGCTTTATAAGTCCGCTCAAGCTGTGCAAAAGGTATATTACAGCCAAAAACGGCACTTGCGTTAATAAGTTCATCTATCTTTTGCGCCTTGAATGAGATCGAACCTTTTTTACCTTCAGGACTGATAAATTCAATAGTATATTCTGTATCGTTATTTTTTAGCAATTGTTGGACTATCTCGAAAAAGCTGGAAACTTTGGCACCGTTAATTTTGCTTATGGTTGCTCCGTCCGGGATATCGAGTTTGCCCAGGTTTGTATTGGTCTGAATGGTTTTTGCTATAACCGGATTCTCTACATCCAATCCAGGCAAAAAACCAATAATAATACGCCCTTTTTTATTTACAGGTATTACGGTAATTTCAGCTATTTTCCCCAAACCGTCTTCCTGACTTCTCAGAACCTTCATTGACAGTTCTTTGTCCTGATATGATTCTGTAATTTCTCTAAGTTCGGCGTAGGTGGGATAGTTGACATCAGCGATACCGATTATAACATCACCCTCTTTGAGGCCGAGTGTATATTTTGCGGACTCTTTTACAATACCGGCTCTGGCCAATAGTTTTCGCAAATTATTAAATACTTGTTGTATAAGGCTTGCCTGCGGGGATTCGACAGATTCAACTTTTAATCTTGGAACCATCGAGCAGATATGGCCGATAGCCATTGACATAGGAATCGTCGTTTCAATAAGAGCTGTCTGGTTTGAAGATGTTTTTCTTTCAACTAAAAGTGATACTGAAGCAGGGTGGCTTTGGAGAATTTCTTCCATCTGCCAAAAATATTCGATGTCTTGATTATTTATTGAAATGATTTTGTCATCCGGCATCAAGCCGGTTTTTGCCATCAGATAATTGGCATCATCAGGTTCAAGTTTTGCTATTTGAAGAGACAAAGGCGGTGCAATTCCAAAAAGAGGCTGGGGATCTCCCGGTTTTTTTTCAGCGGTTAAATATATTTTTTCAGTAGTCCCGTCCTGATGCTTTACTTTCATTGGTATTTCTTCGCCCTGCTTTGACGCCAATGCACTAAGTATAATATCTCCAAAATCGAGGTCTTTAGTTACACCGTCAATCTCTATAATCTCATCGCCTGCTTTAAGGCTGGTTTTGGCAGCGGGATAATCTGGCGCAACTGCACCGACTACAGGCGGCATAAAATCAAGGCCTACCATAAAAGCCGCCATAAAGAAAATAACAGCGCTTATGACATTAAATATAACCCCGCCTGCTATTACCGCCAAACGTGTATGCGGCGGTTTATTCATATAGCTTCGCGGGTCGTCATTCTTTTTAGCCTCACCGAAGTCCTCCTGGCCAAGCATCTTAACAAAGCCGCCAAAGGGTATCAGCCCGATTTGATATTCCGTTTCGCCGGGCTTTTTCTTACCGCCGAAAGTGAAAATAAGCCCGCCCTCGCCGCTTTCCTCTCTTTCTCTGTTAATAAGAAACGGAAGCAAACGAACGCGATAACCTTTTTCTGTTCTCTTTATAGCTATAGCCGGCGGTGGAAAACCCATCGAAAATATTTCGACTTTTATACCGGTCAGCTTTGCCATCGTGAAGTGACCAAGCTCGTGAATGAAGACCATCAGACTGAATCCAAGAATCACAATCACGATTCTGCCCGTCGTTATAAGGTGTGTCGCTATAAACCATACCGCTATAGCCGCGACAGCAAACCAGATAATGGTGCTGAAACTTATTTTTTGACCGTGTTTGGGTTCAGACATTGATTAACCTCTTCTCTTGCCCATAAGTCGGTATCAAGCAATTCTTCGAGTGACGCATCGCGGATAACTTCGTGTTTTTCAAGGCAGTGTTCAATCGCTTCTACAATATTTACAAAATTAATTTTCCCGTCGAGGAACAGTCCGACCGCCGCTTCGTTAGCCGCATTGAAAACGGCACAGGCCGTACCGCCTGTTTCGGCAACCTCAAAAGCCAGCTTCAACGCCCTGAAAGTCTCAACATCAGGCTTTTCAAAGTTCAGGCTGCCAAGCTCATCGAGTTTAAGGTGATTGGCAATACCCTTTACTCTTTGGGGATATGTCAGAGCGTACTGAATCGGCAAACACATATCCGGCGTACCCATCTGGGCTATCACCGAGCCATCCACATATTCGACCAGCGAATGGACTATCGACTCAGGATGTATCAGAACCTCAATTTTTTCAATCGGCAATCCGAACAGCCACCGGGCCTCGATAACCTCAAGCGACTTGTTCATCATCGTCGCAGAATCCACGGTAATCTTCGGCCCCATATTCCACGTAGGATGCGCCAACGCCTGCTCCAATGTAACATCGCGTATCTGCTGTGCCGAATATCCTCGAAAAGGCCCGCCCGAAGCGGTCAGTATTATCCTTTGTACTTCATCGACACATCCAGCCTGCATACATTGAAAAATCGCCGAATGTTCACTATCAACCGGCAGGATTTCGGCCCCATTAGCCTTAGCCGTTTCTGTCAGCAGCCTGCCCGCCACAACAAGCGGTTCTTTATTGGCAATCGCAAGCCGCTTACCACTCTTGGCCGCCGCTAATACCGGCGCCAATCCCGCAACGCCCACTATCGATGTCAGCACTATATCGATTCCGCCGGATTCCGCTATTTCGACCAGACCCGCCCCGCCGCAAAGTATCTTTCCGCCAAAATCCTTCAGCTCAACTCGTAATGCTTCATAATTTGATTCGTCGGATATGCAAATCACATCAGGCTGATACTGCTTTGCCTGCTCAGCCAGTAATTTGTAATTGCTGTGCGCAGACAGTGCCGCCGCCCTGAAACCTTTACCCAGGGCCGCTATTACCTTCAGTGCGTTTCTACCGACCGAGCCGGTCGAACCTAATATCGCTATATTTTTTGTCCCATTGGACATCAGGACGTATCCCTTGAAATCTAAAGGATTTACGATTTTCTAAATCAGAATGATATTACAACCACCCGCCCCTGTCAAGATAATGTAGCACGTCTCGATGTTCTTCGGGATTGCCCGTGCCAATTTAATGGCCTGTAGCCTCTTATTTCGCCAAATCGGGAAAAACCTCGGCAACAGCCTGGTTGACGATTTTGCCGTTTGAAATATTGATTGCCTCGGCGCAGCCCGAATCCGCTTTTGCGAATCCTTCGATGCCCAACCGCGCAAGCTGCCGGGCATAAGGCAAAGTCGCGTTGCACAAAGCCTGGCTCGATGTTCTGCCGACCGCACCGGGCATATTGGTTACGCAGTAATGCACAACGTTGTCAACGATATATGTAGGTTCATGATGAGTTGTTGGCCGCGCCGTTTCAATGCAGCCGCCCTGGTCGATACAGACGTCCACTATTACGCTTCCCTGCTTCATCTTGGAAATCAAATCCCGGTGCATCAATACCGGCGACTTAGCTCCGGGCAGCAGTACCGCCCCGATAACCAAATCAGCACGCACGGCATAATCGGCAACCGCATGCGGGTCGCAATATATCGTCGTTACATTAGCCGGCATTATCTCATCTAAATACCGCAGGCGGTCGAGATTAATATCCATAATTATTACGTTGGCCCCCAGCCCCGCTGCCACTCGCGCCGCGTTTGTGCCCACAACGCCGCCGCCTAATATCAAAACATTCGCAGGTGACACTCCCGGCACACCGCCAAGCAGAATGCCCCTGCCCATCATCGGCCTTTCGAGAAATTTCGCCCCTTCCTGGATGGACATCTTACCGGCTATCTCACTCATAGGTGTCAAAAGCGGCAAACGACCCTGTTTATCCTCCAGTGTCTCGTATGCTACAGCGGTTATGCCGCTTTCAAGACAAGCCGCCGTTAATTCCCGCAACGCCGCAAAATGGAAGTAGCAAAAAACGATTTGTCCCTGCCTGAATTTTTCTATCTCACAAGGCTGGGGCTCTTTAACCTTAATAATCAAATCGGCTTTTTCATAAATTATATCGCAGTTTTCGATGACCCGCGCGCCGGCCTTTGCGTAATCCTCATCGGCAAAGCCGCTTGCCAGGCCTGCATCACGCTCGATTAATACTGTATGGCCGTCATTCGTCAGCAAATGCGCCCCCACCGGCAATAACGCGACCCTGTATTCATCGTCCTTGATTTCCTTCGGTATCCCGATAATCATTTTGCATCTTCCTTAATATAACCGCGTTATTAAACCGTTTTGAATTATACGTAAAATCTACTAAAATTCTTTTTGCACGGCAACTCCACTCTTTTGAATTTCTGTAATTAGAGGTTTGTATTTGTTTAGGATTTAGGGTTTAGTGCTTAGGTCCTATCGCTGTAAGGCGAATTATTGCCATCGCCAGGACCGCCCCGATTAAATCGGCTATCAAATCCAGCGAGGTATTCATATATCCGCCCACGCCGGATTGCGGAACGATAACCGCGGTCAGGCATTCGACAATCTCATTGAGCGCGCCTACGCCCAGGCCGGCAAAGATTATAACTATCGATAATGCCGTAAACTTATCAAGTCCAGGCCGGAGAATCGGCTTTAACATATAGAACATTACCATAGTCGCTACGCCGAATCCGATGATATGCACAACCTGGTCATATCTCAAAATCGGGTACTTCGCCGATAGCGGTATCAGGATTAAATCATAAAGCCGGCCATCTTTAACGAATATCCCGCCGCCTGCCATGTGCATAAACGCCCAGAGCGTCAGCCCCCACAACAGCAGGTTCGGATAATAGATTCTCGAATTGGTAGCCGCGAATACAATAAGGAAAAATATGATTACCCCGATATAGATAATGAACTCATAGTTATCCAGCACCAAAAACCGTATCGCAAACACGATTATCGCAATCAGATTGAATAATAATATAGGTAGCTGACCCTTCCTGATAAACATTGGCTCTCTTTCAACTTTATTAATACCTTGCTCACCCGATATTTTTTGCGATACGCAATACACACAACGCCGTACGAATTTTAGTCGGTGATACCCAAGTCGGTTTTTGTAAGGATGGAGTCGAAGGCGTAGCCTGCGGAGGTGATGTTCTCGGCAGCGCCTTGTTTGCGGTCTATAACACAAACAATTCTCTCAACCTTAGCGCCGGAATCGGAGATTATTTTAGCGGCTTCGAGGACCTGTCCGCCTGTGGTGGCGATGTCTTCTACTAAGAGCACTACGTCGCCAGCTTTTAATACGCCTTCGACCATTTTAGCGGTGCCGTAGCCTTTTTTGCTGTTGCGGACGATGAGCCAGTTTTTGCCGGTGGCCATAGCGGTAGTGGCGGCGAGGGCTACGCCGCCTAACTCGGCGCCGGCTATAAGAGTAATATTATCAGTTACAAATTTGGCGAATTCGTCGCCTAAGGCCTTTAGAATGTCCGGGCAGGTCTCGAAAAGATATTTGTCTAAGTAATATTTGCTCTTTTTGCCGCTTCGCAGGGTAAAGTCGCCTTCGAGATACGCGGTTTCCTTTATTCTTTTTATAAGCTCATCGCGAGTCATTTCGGCCTTTCAAAAATTCGTTATTCGTTTATCGTTTGCGCTGCTCGAACCGGTTTACGTTAGACGTTATACGAAACGAGCCGCGACACCGCAACCGATAAACGGTTTTCAGACGTTTAGTTCGGATTTGTGTTTAATCTGCGTATGATACTTACGGCAGATTGGCGCGACGACATCGGCGAGGAATTCATCGGTTTGCTTTGGCGCTCTGCCGATATAGTTTTCGGGTCTTAGAATTTTGTCGAAATCGACCTTCTTGAAATCCATATCGGATTTCAGTCTGCTGATAAGGTCGTTTTCCCTGCCGAACTGTTTTACCTGCGCGGCGGCGGCGTGGGAGTGCAGGCGAATTTTCTCGTGCAATTGCTGCCTGTTGCCGCCTGCCATGACGCCTGCCATCATAATGTTCTCGGTAGCCATAAAGGGCAGCTCGGCATTGACCCTCGCTTCTATTACTTTGGGGTAAACGACAAGACCATCGGTAACGTTAATCAGAATTTCGAGAATCCCGTCGGCAGCTAAGAACGCCTCGGGTATAACGACTCTTCTGTTAGCCGAATCATCCAGCGTTCGTTCGAGCCACTGCTCTGATGCGGTCATTAGTGGGCTGCTCGCTAAACTTATAACCAGCCTGCTGAGCGATGTTGTTCTTTCGCATCGCATCGGGTTTCGCTTGTAGGCCATCGCCGACGAGCCGACCTGCGATTCTTCAAACGGCTCTTCGATTTCCTTAAGGTTGGCGAGCAGGCGGATATCGTTGCAGAATTTGTGGGCGGATTGCGCGACCGAGGCAAGGCAGTTAATTATCAGGGTATCAATTTTACGCTGATATGTCTGGCCTGTAACTGCACAGGTCTTTTTGAAACCGAACGCAGCGGCTAACTCCTTGTCGAGCCTTTTTACCCTGCTGTGACTGCCGTCGAACAGCTCCAGAAAAGAAGCTTGCGTTCCGGTTGTGCCTTTGGCTCCCCTGAACGGCAGGGTTTCAAGGCGATGTTCGATTTCATCAAGGTCCATCACAAATTCATAGCACCACAGCGTGGCGCGTTTGCCGACGGTTGTAAGCTGGGCAGGCTGAAAATGTGTAAAGCCGAGTGTTGGTAACGAACGATACTTGCCGGCGAACTTTCCGAGAAGGTTAATTACGGCAGCGACTTTACCGGCGATAATTTCAAGGGCCTGCCGCATTATTATCAGGTCGGCGTTGTCACCGACGAAACAGCTTGTCGCGCCGAGGTGGATAATCGGCGCGGCTTTGGGGGCGACCGAGGCAAAGGTGTGGATGTGGGCCATAACATCGTGCCGGAATTTCTTTTCGAATTTCGCAGCTTTGGCAAAATCGATATTATCGAGGTGCCGCTTCATCTGGTTAATCTGGTTGGACTTGATATCGAGGCCAAGTTTCTTCTGCGCCTTTGCAAGCTCCAGCCAGAGTCTTCGCCAGGTGCTGAATTTTGTCTGCGGGCTGAAAAGCTCCGCCATTTCGGCTGAGGCGTTTCTTTCAACCAGCGAGCTTACGTAAACATCCTTTTTTGGGGCCATATTCTGCCGTCCTTAATCTGAACTTTTTACCTTTCGGTCACGTTCGTCAATAAGCGCTTCAATTTCACTTTGGTCTTGTTGCGATAAAATGATATCCGCGGCTTTTGCGGTTTCTTTAATCTGTTCGGGCCGGCGTGCGCCCACAATGGCGGCGGTTACTTCATCGCGGCGATTTACCCAGGCGATCGCTAACTGTGCCAAAGTTATATCATTTTGTTGTGCTATTGGTCTTAGTTTTTCTACCAGTTCCAATGATGCGCTAAAATTCGGCTCGACGAAATCGGGATTATCTTTTCTGTGGTCGCCTTCGGGTAGATTGGCAACTCGCTGAGGAGTGATTTTTCCTGTCAGCAGTCCACGCTGCATCGGGCTATAAACGATTACGCCGATATTATTTTCGGCACAGAAAGGCAGCAGCTCATCTTCGACCTCGCGGTGGAGCATACTGTAAGGCGGCTGAAGCGATACGGGATTGGCAATTTTCTGGATACGCCGAAGCTGTTCTACAGTGAAATTACATACACCGATGTATCTGACCTTGCCTTGCTGCTGCAACTTTGTTAATTGTTCCCAGGCCTGCTCGATATCTTCGTCGGGATAGTTGCGGTGTATCTGGTACATATCGATTGTCTCAACCTGCAATCTTTTCAGGCTGTCTTCGCATTCGGTGCGGATACTTTCGGGCTTTAGGATTTCTATTCGCTCTGAGCTGTTGTCCCATCTCAGGCCGCACTTTGTCGCGATGATGGGTTTTGTGCCGGTTTGTTTGAGGGCTTTGCCGACTATTGTTTCACTTCTTCCGTGACCGTAAATAGGCGCGGTGTCGAGCCAGTTGATTCCCTCATCGAGGGCGGTGTGTATTGTGCGGATTGAGTCATCGTCATACTGTGGTCCCCAGCCGAATTCCCAGGGTCCGCCCATCGCCCAGCATCCAAGCCCGACACGTGTCAGTTCGAGTTCGGTATTGCCCAGTTTTCTCGTTCGCATAATATTTTCCTGCGGAAACATATTAAGCACAATATTCTTAATTTTACCAGCCGGTCGGCTGGTATTCCTCGGAAAGAGGCTCGTTCCACCAGCTTGGGTTTCTGAGATAATTTTTGATTGCCATAGCCGCACAAACACCGTCGCCGACTGCGGTTGCAAGCTGCATCGCGGCGCCTACACGGCAGTCGCCTGCTACGAAAACACCGGGCATAGATGTGCGGAGGTAAGCACAATCGGCTCTTATGAAACCGGTATCGGTCAGCTCGATTGAACCTTTCAAAAAGCCGGTATTAGGCACCATGCCGATAAAGATAAAGACACCATCGCAGGGATAATCTTCAAGCTCTTCGGTTTTTTTGTTTTTGAGCTTTACCGACTGCACTTTGCCCTGGCCTTCGATGGCAATAGGGATTGTGCTGTATTTTATAATGAGTTTGCCCTCGTTTTTCTTTTGGTATTCTAAAAGTTCCTCTACCAAAACCTTTGTCGCGCGGAATTCGTCTCTTCTGTGTAACAATGTTACCTTATCAGCGTACTTACACAGATGGAGGGTTTCCTCTAATGCGGTATTTCCGCCACCTATGGCAACGACCTGTTTGCCCTTAAAAAATGGTGCGTCGCAGGTGCCGCAATAACTTACTCCGGCGCCGGCATTTCTAAATTCATCCTCGCCGGGGATACCCAGTTTTCTGTAGTCGCTGCCGGGAGTCAGTATCACAACTTTGGCAATGTATTTATCTTTATTACAGGAAACTTCTATATTGCCATCCTGGAGTTTTGTCAGTTTTGTTACTTCGGCACCTGTTCTTATCTCAGCATCGAAGTTTTCCGCCTGTTCTTTCATTTTCATAATCAAATCCGGGCCGCCGATATTTACATAGCCGGGATAGTTTTCGATTCTGTCGGTATTGTTGATTTGGCCGCCGGGCATGAATTTTTCAAGCACGAGCGTATTTAATCTATCCCTTGCTGTGTACAATGCCGCCGCCAAACCGGCAGGCCCGGCTCCTGCTATTATGCAATCATAAATATTGTTTGACTGACCCATTTTTTAGTCCTGTTAATTAAATCCTGTTACCGCTTACTGTTTTTATGGTCTTAATTCTTTCCACGATAAAGTCCGCCCTTTCAGGGAATCTGTGAATCAGGCTTTCTATGTCACTTCGTATAAGTAATAGCTGAATATTATTTTGCTTTATCTCTTTTTTTACTGTCTGCATATTTTGGTCAAGATACACCTTTTCGAAATTATCCTGGCCTGTATAAGTGATTTCGGCGAGGTTAAATAAATTGCCGTCTTCGTCTTTGACATTTTCTTTTATAGATATTAGCGCCGGCTGGACTTCGCCTGTGCTGGTGAGTACATCAACTAAGATTCTGTTTTTATCGCTGGTCATCATAGGTTTAAAAACCGTTTCGACCACAGCTCCAGGCATAACGGCAAGGCCGAGCTGTTGTTGATACTGCTGCGGTTTCGGCTCAAGTATTTGAATATCGGCCAAATTGCCGTCGTGTACTGTTACAACGTTTTCGCTGGGCAGGTTTGACTGGCTGTTGAAGACATATTCCTGCAGGTTATTGTCAGACTGAAAAAAGTTTCCTTCCTCCAGATAACTATTGCCGCCGATAAAAATCTTCCCTGGTGAAATCAGTGACTTTTTCAGATATACGAAACTCTGCATTTGAACTTCCGTTTCCTCTTCATCTTCTGAGCTGATAATAGATTCAATTGCAAAACCGACGTCTCCCTGAGCGACGTTTTGAATAAGATAGGTCGCAGGTTCGTCGGGAAAATTCATAAACCGTGATAATCCGGCGCTTTTGATTCGGGAAACAATCTCAATACCTTCTTTTAATAATTTATTATCTTCGTAGCTGACACTGGCTGCGACTGCTTCGAATACCTTCTGTGTATAGCGTTTGTCCGTGCCGGTTTGAACTACGTTAATATCCAGCCATCTGCCGTAACCAAGTTCTCCGGTCGCCGCGATAATACTCGGGTAATTTTGGCCTCTTTCGATATACACCCATTCGATACCGGCATTGAAACCATGAATAGTTCCTGAATCTGTGATTTGTGAACCTGTTTCCGCGGCGATTTGCTCAAGCCAGCTCATTGCAGATTCCCTGGACGAGGCAAGCTGGTAATTACATATAACTCTGGCCTGCTTGACCCTGTTCGGTGCGAAAGTACTGCTGATTATAAAAGAATTATTCAAATACTCCCATTTTTCGTCACTAACCCAGCCGTTTTTATCGGGCATCTGAACGGACAAGCCGCTGAATGGAAGTTTTATCGGCTCGGTAACAGAGACCATGCTTCTTGCCTTGACAATACTCCACGCCAAAAGGAGTGAAAGCGTAAACAACGCGAAAAGAAAGATTTTATCGGCACCAAATTTCTGTATCCGTTCGTTATCCATAAGCAAGCCACAATAATAATTGTTCAGGGCAGCTTATGCAACAAAAGGAATCGGTTCAAAACAAATAAATTCCATAAAAAAATTTTTGCTGTATGTAATTTGATTTTTACTATTTAAGTGGACAAAGGGGGGCTCCGGCAGCAAGAAAAATAATTTCTGCTGGAGCAAAAAGTGTCGAATTGTCGAAGGGATATTTCATGAATGGCATGATTTTCCCACATTGGGCCGAGCCGAGGAAGCTGCTGGAGTCTATAATAGACGAGCAAATACCCGCGATTATGACCTACCTTTCGCGTGGCAAATGGCACGTGGCAAAGATCCAGATGGTTAGCCTGGGAGCAAGCAAGCTTAAAGTACAGGTTATCCACGATGAAAGACCGCATCCGGTTAATATTCAGCTCAACCAGCCGGTTGGCATTTCACTTAAGTACCGTTACGGCAAAGTGGTATTTGATACGACGGTTGCCGGCCTTGAACCTTCCGGCGGCAACGGTGGTCAAATCGTTTTAATCGTACCGGACAGAGTCGAAATAATCCAGCGAAGGGCATATTTCAGGGTCAGTATTCCGAAATCACTTAAGGTCAATGTTACCTTATGGCATCGTCAGCAGAATGAAGACAGCCAGAGAAGGCCGCCCGATAAATACTGGCAATGCAGGCTTGTCGATATGAGCGCAGGTGGCCTACAGGTTGTGCTGGATAATTCTTCCGAGCCGGATTTCCACAAGGGACAATTTGTAACAATGCGTTTTACTCCGCTGCCCTATGAACAGCCGCTAATGTTCAACGCTCAGATAAGAAACGTACTGCCGACCGCCGACGGCTATAAGACATGTCTCGGCATGCAGATAGTCGGTTTAGAGGCAAGCCCGGAAGGCCGCGAGGTACTGCAGCGGCTTTGCACTATAGTGGAGCAGTATTACCAGATAAATCAGTCAAGCGCCAAACAACACGATGTTAGTAAATCCACTTCGTAATATTCAAATTCGCCTCTATTTATCGAACGGCATTTTAACACCACCGGTGCCTGTTTTCTCTATATCAGACTTACGCCCCTGTAATATTTCCTGAGCTTGTTTGTATTTGCAGATATTGCCTTGGGAAATTTTGGACAGGTCTCCTTCGATTACTATTGCCTGAGCCATCTTTGGTAATACATGCTGAATTTCTATCGTAGCCAGCTTCACCTGGGTACTGCCGAGAGATTCACCTGTATCGGCATCCATAATTTTCTCGGCCTGGGCATAAACATCAAGTATTTGCCCTTTTTCCACTCTGCCATTGCCCCGGTCTATGATTAGACGTCCGTTAGAAGTAACTTTTACCACCTTAATCGGGTAGAAGTCTTGCGTTATAGCTTCTGCTGCTAACTTAGACACCTTGGCGACAATCTTGTCGCCGACTTCCTTAATATCTAATTTCGACGGTTCCCAGACATCGAATAATGCCTTGACATCTTCGGTCTCCAGTACCAGTTCGACAGTATCGGAAAATTTTACGCTTCTGGTGGGTCCTGCGACAACTCGGTAGTCAAAAACAAACCGGCCTTTATACTCATTAGCCTTCCGGCCGATTGCCGCTATTTCCTTTTTGCTCTTAACCAGTAACGCGTCGGAAATAGTACCTACCAGCACGTAATCGGCGCCTAACGTTTCGTTCAGCTTGATTTGCTCTTCGATGGGAGCGTTCTTAGCCAGCAGGAATTGTTCCTTAAAATGTTCGTCATCATATTCCCTGTCGAGCACTAAAAATTTGTTAGTTGCAGTCAGGTTGTTAGTCAGTCCGTGTGAAAGCAGTTCTGCGATGTCTTCGGCTTGGGTAGGAATTCCAAAGATGTACTGTTGCTTCGATGCCCGCAGGGGCATAACAGCTAACCTGATTCTGTTGATATTTTCGAGCGGCGTGTAATCCAGGAGCCAGACTTTTAGTTTAACCGTATAACCGCCGTCATCTTCTTTGGTTTCTTCAATGACCTCATATTTTTGCACCAGGCCTTCGACATAAGTCTTGAGCGCAGAGCCTTCTGTTTCAACGGAAACGGCATCAAACTCTACCTTTTTCTTACTTTCGTCTTTATCGGTGTCTATATCGGCAGTTGCCGAATGGAAACCAAAACGGTAATCACCGGAACCGATTTTTACGCCCTGAGTTTCTGCTACGGCATTATACAGGCCGTTTTTGATGGCGTCGTCTCTTGTGGCTCCGGATCCTGAAGATTCACGAACAACCGTTGTTTCGGAAAATCCAAAAGTGCACAATATCAACACCACAATCAAAATAAAAAGTATCCTTTTCATTTTTTACTCCTGTCCCATATTATGAGATAATTAATTTTTTAAACTACCAGGCTACGGTTTTATTACTTCCGCGTTTACCAAGTATAACCTCTTTCTGCCAGAACCGCAGTCCTGTTGTAAGATTGGTAATCTTAAGCTGGAAGTAATACTCTACCTGCTGGCGGTTTTTGTCATATCGGAGATTTCTCTGGAAAATTTTTCCTGAGACGCTAAGTTCCGGCGCGACTAGTTGCTTTTTGGCAACTACGGTATCAGGGTCGAACTCATCGGCAACATCGGATTCTCTTAGCTCGCGGACGTCATATACCGTCTGGTCTCGTGCGCTTTCGCTGCCGACGGCGGAAGTCATCACCACCTGGCCGCTGTTCATAAGCTCCTGCTCTACTTTGGCCATAAGCTGGTCGGTATCGATTCTCTGCATTGTGTCATTTACAATTCTGCCTGTTGACATTACATACCTGCTTCCGTCAGCCTTGTTCAGCACACCGGATTGAATTACCGACTGGACCATCTGGCTTGCCGCCTCGTCAAAATCACGATAATCCAGTGACATCACGGCTTTGGCCTGGTCGTTTACAAGGTCGATGTTCTCCGTTTTTTCCACACAGCCTGCGATTAAACATCCCAATAGTAAAGCTGTTGTCAATAATGTTCTTTTCATGTTATTTCACCTCTTTTCTTGTGTTAATTCTGAAATCCACCGCGTTACGGGTCGGCGCGATTGCTTTGAACTGGAAGGTCGATTTGCCTTTTGCCGAGACCGGCAGCCACGTGCTTGTGGTGGTTTCTAACATCAGTCCCTGGCTGTCAAGCCATTCGACCCTATATTCAAATCTTTTAACACTCGGCGCCCGATTATAACCCTGTACATAGACTTCCATAAAGCCTGCTTCGGTTGTTCTTGTTGCAACCCGCTTGATATCGATGCTTTCGCCTATCAAAGCGCTGAATGCATCGCCTATCGGCCTGGTAACGTAATTACTGGCTAATGTATCGCTGCGTACCTCATCATCCATATTAATTCGATTGTCCACAGGCTCATCACAACCGACAAGATACACAGCGGCCAGAACAAGTAAAATATTAAGTGTGGTTTTCATTGTACATCTCCTTAAAAAACACGATATCACTTAAATGTTATCACATCATACAAAGGCGGTACTACTTTCACCGGAATTTTAACATATACGATAGCGTTTTTGCAATCCGGTAAATCAATATTAAGCGGCACTCCTCCCGGAGGCAATATCCTTATTTTGCCGTTATCCGGCTTAGCGAATCTTGCAACCTGGAAATCTTTAGGCAAAGCGGTCCATATTCTGACATCGGCGGCGGTAGTGGCAAAGCTGTAAGCGGCTATGGCTATGGCGGCAATCGCAGCTCCGGATGAGTTCTGGTCCTGGCAGGCATATTGAGCGGCAGCTTTGGCTGTTGCCGAGACGATAGCCCGTATGAGTATAACTTCAAAATCCTTCTTGAACTCGGTCTGGACAACCCTGTCCATATTCGCCACGAGAGAAGTTTTATAACTTTGACCGCCCGCCTCTATGGTAAGATATGGGTAAGCACTGTTCCTGAATTGAAGTTTGGGCAAAGCCACGCCCGTATACAGGACTTTGCTGGTCGCAACAAACAGCGGAAGATCAATTCTGAATTCCTCCCTGACCGGCCCTAATCCGTTTTCAAAAAATACCCATACCGTATCAAGCGGTTGTTCGCCTGAGTCGAATATATTCTCGGTTACCCGGAGGTCTTCGGCGATATACTGATTATCAGAGACCATACCATAAGATTCTTTGTACAAATCAACCGCCCTGTTATATTCGCCAATCGAGCTGAAGTATACTCCCGCCAGATACGTCGCGAAGGGATTGACGAAATCAGGGTAGGCCTCAAACGCGTAAAGGTTTGGATACTTTTCCGCTAACGTTTCGCGCATTTTGTCGCTGTTGATATTGGAATTTATAAGGGGCTGTTTTTTTGACTTTTTTGCTACTTCCTCTTTTACTTCGTCTATTTCCTTATTGAAATTTTCTTTGGCCCTTCTTTGCCTGTCCAGGGCGCGGTTGAATTCCACTCTCGCTAAATCCATATCACCTAAAATCATAAAATTCAAAGCCTTGTATGTGTTTACCATCACCCCATCATATTCCTCTCCCCTGTAAGGCAACGCGTTTTCGTTTACAGCGGTGGTTGCCAGTCCGTCGGCTAACCTGGATTGCGTATCATAATGGCCAAGCATCTTCTCGCACCTGTCGAACGTCTCCAGGCTCTTTTGGTATCTTCCCAGCGTTCTTTCGACAAGGCCGAGCTGAAGCGACCAGAGCAGGTCCTGTCCGCCGGGATTTTTGCGATTTGGGATTTTACACTGGGCAAAAGCACCGGCACTATCGAAATCGCCGGCTTCGTAATACCCGTTAAACTTACATAACTGGTCTTTGGGGGGATTACAGCCTGTAAAAAGAGACAGAACCGGACAGATAACGAAAATGAAAAACAAGAACCGTTGAAAGGCTTTTCCTTCCACTTTTTTTAATTCTCCTCAACGCTTTGAAAGAACAAAGTACAGAAATTTCAGTATATATAGCTAAAATCAACAGTCAAGAAATTTCACTGAAAAATTTGAAATGTGTTTTTTTAGGTATGGCAAGCCAAGTGCGGATATATTTACATCCGGTTAAGCGTTTTTGTCATCCGGGTTGGAGGCTAATTGCGGATTTTCCTCTATCGCCTCATTAGCTGAAGAAGTGCTTTGCTTTAATCTCCTAAAAACCCATCTGGCAAAACCGCTTATCGCAAATCCGCAAAAACCAACAACAAGCGCAGGCTGGCGAACCCAGATAATAAGACTTAATATCAAAAGACAGCTCAAAAGATACGCGAAGGGTTTTTTGCCTTTGAAGTACTGGTTCAGAACGTGAGAATACCTGATACGGCTGACCATTAACAGGGCGGTGCCAATAATAATAAAAGGCAAAGTATAAATAATTACATAGTCCAGTATTTTATAAAATGCGGTTCCTTTATCGGCAAGTTCGGGTATTGTTTCCTGGTGAAAGATAACAAGACTGACCAGAACTCCCGCCGCCGCCGGAGACGGCAAGCCGATAAAACTCATATGAGCCGATTCATCTTCTTCGTTTTCAACATTAAATCTTGCCAGACGAATCGCCGCGCAGCTTACATAGGCAGCAGAGGCCAGCCAGAAGAATCTTTGCAGATATGTTTCAAGGACAGGGTTTAAGCCTGTTCCAAGCAGATAATGCTCGAGTACCTTAAGTGTTATAAACGCAGGCGCCACTCCAAAACTGATTATATCACATAAGCTGTCTAACTGTCCGCCGAAGCTTGATGTGTTCCGGCTTATCCTTGCGACCCTGCCGTCAAGAATATCCGCAATCATCGCAATCAGGACCATATATCCAGCCAGTGCAAAGGCCGTAAACTGACCAAGAACATGGGCGCTGCCTTTACTGGCCAGAACAATCGCGGTAAAACCGCTCAGGCCGTTAATGATGGTTATCAGGGAAGGCAGAACGGTTATATAGTTCAGCCTTTGCCTGCGGACATTGCGCAATAACGAACGTTTAGCCGCCTGTGTCCTGACCTTTGGCATTATGTGTACCTTGCAAGAACCGTCAATCCGGCTTTTACCTTATCGCCGACTTTAGTCATACATTGTATATTTTCTCGCATCGGTATGTAAAGCTCTGTTCTTGAACCGAATTTTATCATTCCGAATTTCTCACCGGCGTCCAGCTCGTCGCCTTCGGCGGCTTCGCATACAATCCTTCGAGCTATCGCCCCGCTTATCTGGCGGACAATCAGCTTATCGGCTGGTTCATTCCTCCGAACAAGAAATAAATCGTTCGATTCGTTGACTTTGCCTGCGGCGGGATTTCGTGCATCTTTGAATTTACCTTTTTTATATTCAATCTTTTCAACTTTTACGCGACAAGGAGAGCGATTGATATGTGTATTGAATATACTCAGGAAAATCCCTATCCGGACAGCTTTGCCTTCTATAAAACTGTTCCCCTCAACTGTCTCGATATCCATAATTCTGCCGTCGGCAGGCGCCAGCAAAGCGGCAGCATCGTTGGGGGCTGTTCTTTCGGGGTCTCTGAAAAATGATAATACAAAGATAAGCAACACAAACAGAATTGACTCAATAATAAGAACAGGCCATTTCACAGCTAAATGAAAACCAGCAAAAAGACAAAGCAGCATTACTGCCAGAATAATCGCAGGGATCATTACAACCTGCGGCAAACCGTATTTAGTCAACGGAATTCTCATATTGAGTATCATAATTACGCAGGCAACACCAATCAAGAACCAAACTATTCGGCCCTGACGAACAGAAGAACAGCCGCCCCGATGTATCGGGACGGCTGACCTGAAGGAGGATTTGAAAATTGCGCTTCCTTATATATTACGCTTTCATATATATAGACGCTCAAGGACCGAAAAAGTTACGCATTTTTTTGAAATTTTGACCAAAAGGCCATAAAACGCCCTTTGAAACCCACAAATAGGTGCAATTGCCCTAAATATGAAGACTGAAAAATTCTTAAAAATTCTGAAAAAAGCTCTTGACTTAATTGTATAGTAGTTTATAGTTTATATATATACAGTTACAGCAGTACGGGCTAAAGCCCGTAGGTTTGTTGATAAGTATATGAGTGAATGGTTGATGGGATTATAAGTAGCATTCACAATGGATAAATAATGATAAATGTTGACAAGACAAAAAATCAAATACGTTTTATAAATATACTATCAGCCGTTAGGCTGATTCAATAATTTTGCATTTTACATTTTTAATTTTTAGTTGGGTTTATTTTATGGGATTAACACAGGAGCTTGGGCTTAAAAAATCTGTTGCTTTTCCGCCACACGAGGCACTTTTGAATATATACTACACAGCATCGTGCCTTAAGAAATACGCCGACCAGTTTTTCGCTCCTTTCGGCCTGACCGATGTGCAGTTCAATATGATGATGCTGTTGAAACATCAATCAGGTGAGCAAGGCGGCCTGAGCCAGGCCGAGCTTAGCCGGATGATGTTAGTCAACCGTGCCAACATCACCTCACTTGTTGACCGGATGGAAAAGACAGGCTTAGTCCAGCGAACAGCAGACGATAAAGACCGAAGATATAATATCGTTAAGCTGACAAGCAAAGGCCTAAAGCATCTTGAAGAAGTCGAGCCTATATACGCCGGTAAGGTAAAAGAGATTATGTCACCTTTAAAAGAAGCTGAAATGAAGAAGTTAATCACCTATTTGAAAAAAGTCCGTACCGAACTAAAAGAGTAAAGGATAATTTTTTTAAGACAATAGTTAATATGTAAGCAGTATATGTCTGAAGCAAAAAGGGGAAAGGTAAAAACTAAAACCGAATCAATTTTAAGGAGCAGAGAAATGACAAAGGCAGGATTTATATCGATTATTTTATCGGTTGTTCTTGGTTGGGGATTGGTTATCGCCGCCGAACAAAAAGAACAAATCAATATTTCACCTGCGATGAGAGCGTACCATTTGAGAATGGCAGGGAAAATGGAAGAGACGCAACAATTGCTTGAAAAGGCAGTCGAAAATAATCCCAAAGACGACCTCGCTTACTACGAGCTTGCCAGGGTATATTTCTGCAGGATTTACTGTGTAATGAACGACGAATCGAAAGATGTGAAGACGCGTCAAAAGCTGATGAAAGGATATATGGCCGATGCAGACAAGGCTATACAAAAGGCAATTAAGCTCAACGACAAAAATCCGCGTTACCACTATTTCGCGGGCATCGTGAATATGTACGACAGCATTTACGATATGCACTTTGTCTGGAGGATTCCCGCTGGTGCGGTTTCGATGAGTCAAATGCTGAACAGCTATGAGCGGGCATTGGAACTCAAGCCTGATTATCACCAGGCGCGTTTGATGGTTCTCGGTTTATACGACCGCCTGCCGTGGTATCTCGGCGGAAGTAAAACAAAAGCGAGAAAATACGTCGAACAGCTAAAATCTATGGATGCGGTATATGGCATCAGGGGAATATGCGAACTGGGAGAAAACGACAAGCTCGACAAGGTGGCTTTATGGCAGGAGCTCGTCGAAAAACTCCCGGCAGATGCAAATGCCCGTGAAGGTCTTATGTTTGAATTACTGGATGCCGGACGGACCGACATGGCCGTTGCCGAGATGGAAAAGGCAATAGAGCTCGACCCTTCGAAAAAAATATTATATCTGGACTTTGCTGAAAAGCTCAGAAAAACAAAGGATTACAACCGTGCGGCGAAATACGCAGAACTTTTTCTCGAGCAGAAAGGTGTCGAACTGATATTCCGTGCAGCCGCTCTGAGGGAAATGGCCTTGATAAAAGAAAAACAAGGCGATAA
This sequence comes from Sedimentisphaerales bacterium, assembly GCA_016930645.1. GTDB lineage: Bacteria > Planctomycetota > Phycisphaerae > Sedimentisphaerales > Anaerobacaceae > JAFGGH01. The sequence goes on along the minus strand of JAFGGH010000055.1, from coordinate 9,167 downwards.
GGAAGCCTCGCAGAACCTGAAAAAACAGGCTGATGAGATTACTACAACTGACTATCCAACCACGCAGGCGAAATATCTGGATTTATTTACCGCACCATAGATAATATAGCGATATATTTTTAAAGAATAACTATTGAGTTTTTCATAAATAATGCAACATTGGGATAAACTCGAAATCCTGAGAGAAAACGTAATATGGTTTCGGTTCCGCGGCGCGTTTCGTAAAGCTTCGAAAACGTATCACGCAACCGTTACGAGCGGCGCAACCGATTAACGAATTACGGTTCTCATTTAGGATTCTATTTAATGTTCCTTTATTTTTACAAAGAGCAAAAATTAATGAAAAGACGCACAATTATAATTACCGTTCTATTTGTGTTAATTCTAACCGGGCTGCTTGTTTGTCCTGCGTTTTGCAGAAAGACGGAACATAAAGGCCTGAATTTTGTAAACAAAACAAGCGATGGACAGGAAAATCTTGTCGTTGTTACTCACGGCTGGATTGAAAAAGGCAAAAACGACTGGCCTGAAGATATGGCTGAGGCTATTCTCAAACGTGTTGACTCAAATGACTGGCTCTGCGGCTATTTCGACTGGTCGAAGGGAGCGAGCACCATTAACCCTCTTGACGCCGCCACTTATGCCCGTGACATCTCTGGAGCGGCTTTAGCAGGACAAGTGCTTCAGCTAAACAGGAACCTGAAACATATTCATCTGATAGGCCATTCCTGCGGAGCCTGGACAATCAGCGAATCGGCAAAGATACTCGTTCGGCAAACAAACGCCCATATTCATCTGACGTTTCTCGATGCCTATGTCCCCAAAAATTTTAACGCGGATTCACTCGGTGACATAAACACCCCTTCGGATGTAAATTACTGGGCGGACCAATACTATACGAGAGATTATACGCTCGAATTTACCGAGCATAACCTGAAACACGCTCATAATGTCGATGTTACGGAAATCGACCAGATAATAAAAGACCACAATTTCCCCTGGAAGTGGTACTACGCGACGATTGCAGGGAAATTCCCCAAATGGAGTTTTCTGAACGATGACAAGCTCGTAACAGACGCCAATGGAACCGAATACGGCTTCGCACGCTCTAAAGAAGCATCGAAAGATAACTGGCAAAAAAGCCTCGAACTGAAAATGGGCAACAAAGCGGTGACTATAAAAAAATAAAAACCGAACACAAGCCCGGAGCGCACCTGTCCGGCATAGCCCGCAGGGCGAAGACGGAAGCGACGGGACAAAAACCAAATATTACACAATGACAATTGAAAAGACAAAAACCGACCACTCTTTCGCATGGCTCAACGCAACGCAGTTTCTCGGTGCGCTTAATGATAATGTGTTCAAGCTGCTTGTGATTCTCTGCCTGATAGGTCTGGCAGGCGAGCAGAAAGCCACTAATATCGCCAGTCTTGCTAACGCGATTTTTGTTGTGCCGTATTTACTGTTTCTTGCCTTGGCAGGCCGGCTGGCCGACAAGTACAGCAAACGCAACATAATCGTCATAAGCAAAATCGCCGAGCTTGCTGTAATGAGCTTTGCGGTGGCGGCGTTCTGGCTCGATTCGATGCTGCTTGTGTATGCGGCCTTGTTCTTTATGGCGTTGCAGAGCACATTTTTCGGCCCGAATAAATACGGCATCATCAGAGCGCTTGTGCCGGACGACAAGCTTCCAGGTGCCAACGGCAGCCTCCAGGCTGCAACTTTTCTTGCGATTATCATCGGCACCGCACTGGGGCCTTTTTTGTCTCAGAATGTATCAGGTAACTATGCGTTAGCGACAGTGGGATGTGTGTGCATTTCGGCAATCGGCATTTTCACTTCTGTTAAAATAAGGAAAACAAGACCTTACGGCAGAAAGAGCACCGCTTCGGTCTTGTTTTTGCGTGACATAATAAAAACCCTGTGGTCAATCCACAGAAAAAAGAATTTACTCAAAGCCGTACTTGCCTCATCCGGCCTCTGGCTGGTAGGTGCCCTGATTTACATTAATATGATTCCCTATGGAATGGAGCAGTTCGGCCTGACAAAAGAATTCTCCGGTTATCTTTTCGTGGTTGCGGCCTTTGGTGTTGCCGTCGGAGCGTTAATAGCAGGCGGATGCTGTAAGTTCGCAACAGCATTGTCAATGGCGCCGCTGGCGGCGCTGGGGGTGGCCTTGAGCTGTATCTGGCTGGGTCTGATTAACCAAAGCATAATTCTTGTCTGTGTTGCTATTTTCATACTCGGGTTTTGTATCGGTCTTTACATCGTGCCGATTCACGCGTATATCCAGCTCACAAGCCCGCAGCACCGCAGGGGTGAAATACTTGCCGCGTCGAGCTTTTTGACCTGGGTCTGTATTTTATCAGCTTCCGGTTTGATGCTCATCGCAAGCTCATTGTTTGGCTTATCACCCGCTCAGCGTTTTATCCTGTTCGGAACCTGTGCCCTGATTGCGGCGGTGATTATTTTTACCCGGTATTTCGAATTCGCTATGCGATTTTTCAGTTCGGTTATTATAAGAACCTTCTATCGCCTGAAAGTTTACGGCGCCCAAAATATTCCCGCTGACGGCGGCGCTCTCATCGTCTGCAATCACGTTTCTTACGTCGATGCTCCTCTTGTCGAAGCCGCTTTTTCCAGAACAATCCGTTTTATTATGGACAGAGACTTTTATAATATCGGATTTCTCAAGCCCATCTGTGCCCTCGTCCGAACTATACCAATTTCGTCAAACGACCCGCCCAGAAGAATTGTCGAATCAATCAGACAGGCAAAAGACGCCCTTAAAGCAGGCCAAATCGTCTGCATATTCGCCGAAGGAGGAATGACACGCAACGGAAATATGCGGCAGTTCAAAAACGGTCTCGAAAAAATCGTTGCAGGTACAAACTGTAAAATCATTCCCGCTTATATAGGCGGGATGTGGCAAAGCACACTCAGTTATTATTACGGAAAGCCGTTCGCAAAACTGCCCAAAAGAATGCGCCGTCGTGTATCAGTTCACTTCGGTGAGCCTTTGCCGGATGATTCAAATGCCCAACAGGTCAGACTGAAAGTACAGGAGCTTTCCTGCGATTATTACAACAGCCTGAAATCTCCCAGGCGTTCGCTTGCGTATCGTTTTGTAAAAACCGCCCGCAAATACCGCCGCCGCAGGTGCATATCGAGTGACACCGGCAAAAAGCTAAGCTACGGCCAAACCCTTACAGCCTCCGTTATCCTGGCCAACAAGATAGAAGAATTAACAACGTGGCACGGGCTTCCAGCCCGTGATGGTTATGATAAAATCGGCATAATGCTACCGCCTTCTGTCGGCGCTGTTATAACCAATATCGCTGTTGCCCTGCTAAATAAAGTGCCGGTCAATCTGAATTACACACTCACAATAGAGCAAATTAACTCAGCTATAAACCAATGCCAAATCAAAACCGTCATCACTTCTTCAAAGCTGCTCGATAAAATGCCGAATTTAAAAGCAATACCTGACCAGGTTCTATTAGAAGATATAGTAAGAAAAATAACAAAGGCCGACAGAATTAAAGGTTCCCTGAAAGCCAGATTTACTCCGGCTCATATTCTCGCAAAGACAAAACGGCACAACGCAGATGATTTAGCGACGATTATTTTCTCATCCGGTTCGAGCGGTCAGCCGAAAGGAATAATGCTCAGCCATCATAATATACTTTCCAATATCGACAGCATGTGCTCGATTTTCAGATTAAAGCCGAATGACAATCTCTGCGCCGTTCTGCCGTTCTTTCATTCCTTCGGATTTACCTGCTCACTCTGGCTGCCTATCGAAAAAGGCGTCTCGGCAAGCTACGTCTCCAATCCCTTAGACGGCAAACTCGTAGGCAAAACCGCCAGAGAAAATAACTCCACCGTTCTTTTTGCGGCCCCGACTTTTTTAATCAATTATATAAGAAGAACCGAATCCGAGGATTTCGCAACCTTGCGCTTTGTCCTTGCCGGCGCCGAAAAACTAAAGACAAGTATCGCCGATTCATTCGAGCAGAAGTTTGGCACCAGACCGAGAGAAGGCTACGGCGCAACCGAGCTTTCACCGGCTGTCGCGTTTAACCTGGAAGACATTGAAATAAACGGCCATATATACAAAGGAACAAAAGAAGGCACTATCGGCCACCCAATCCCAGGCGTTGCGGTTAAAATCGTTGACCTGCAAACTCACCAGCCGCTTGAAACAGGACAACAAGGACTGTTAATGGTAAAAGGCCCGAACGTAATGCTCGGCTATCTGGACGACCAGCAAAAAACAGAAGAGGTCATTAAAGACGGCTGGTATATAACCGGCGACATTGCTGCGATTGACGAAGACGGTTTTATCACTATCACCGACAGGCTGTCACGCTTTAGTAAAATAGGCGGTGAGATGGTGCCGCACATCGCGCTTGAGGAAAAGCTCCATGATTTACTGAATCTTGACGGCCGCGACGTCGCCGTTACCAGCATACCCGATGAGAAAAAAGGCGAGCAGCTTATCGTCCTGCACACCGCCCAGGCCGGCGATTCGGATAAATTGTACGATGTCATTTCAAACAGCGACCTGCCGAATATATACAAACCCAAACGCGACAACTACATCCGTGTCGACAAAATACCGGCACTCGGCTCAGGAAAGCTCGACCTGCTCAAACTCAAGCAAATCGCCGCCCAGGTTAAGAAATCCACACAGTAGAAAAATTCCGCCACTTAACTCAATCCTTGACTAAATCGCCAAATACCGCTAATATCCTGCTCGTCTCGGCGTAGCCTTTCTTATCGCGGCGTAGTATGTAACGTAGCCGGATTGGCGAAGCCGGATACGCTAAACGCTATACCCTAATTATAACGAAAGGAAAAATCCAAATGTTCTCAACGATTATCGATGTAACAGCAAGAGAAATCCTCGACTCGCGAGGCAATCCCACTGTCGAGGTTGACGTATTGCTCGATGACGGCTCATTCGGCAGGGCCGCAATTCCATCCGGCGCAAGCACCGGAGCTTATGAAGCCGTCGAGCTTCGCGATACCAGGGCCAAACGCTATATGGGCAAAGGCGTTTTGCAGGCCGTCAAAAACGTAAATGAAATTATCGCGCCCGAAGTGCTCGGCCTCGATGCAACGGCCCAGGAAGAAATCGACCGCTTAATGATTGAGCTGGACGGCACAGCCAATAAAGGCAAACTCGGCGCCAACGCCATCCTCGGCGTTTCTTTAGCGGTTGCCAAGGCCGCAGCCGATTCGGCGGCTATGCCGCTATATCGTTATCTCGGCGGCTGTAATGCCAACATCCTGCCTGTTCCGATGATGAATATTCTTAACGGCGGCAAGCACGCCGACAACAATGTCGATTTCCAGGAATTTATGGTTATGCCCATAGGCGCAAAAGATTTCCCCGAAGCGCTTCGGATGGGCGCCGAAACCTTCCACACCCTGAAGAAAATCCTGGCGTCAAAAGGCTATTCGACATCGGTCGGCGACGAAGGCGGATTCGCGCCAAGTCTCAAATCAAACGAAGAGGCACTCGAAGTAGTAACCGCCGCTATCAAAAAGGCAGGCTACAAACCAGGCAAAGATATTTCAATCGCGATTGACCCTGCCGCAAATGAAATGTTCGACAGCAAAACAAAGAGCTACTCTTTTTTCAAGTCCGCACCTAAGAAAAAAGTATCTTCCGATGCGATGATTAAGCACTGGGCCGGCTGGGTTGACAAATATCCGATTGTCTCACTCGAGGACGGCCTGGCCGAAGACGACTGGGCAGGCTGGAAGAAACTAACCGCCCAGCTCGGCGATAAGTGCCAGCTCGTCGGTGATGATTTATTCGTAACCAATACCAAACGCCTCGAAAGAGGTATCAAGGAAGGCAGCGCCAACTCGATTCTGATTAAGCTCAACCAGATCGGCACACTTACCGAGACATTCGAGGCTATTAAAATGGCTACCCGTGCCGGCTGGACAGCCGTCATAAGTCACCGTTCGGGCGAGACCGAAGACAGCACAATCGCCGATTTGGCAGTCGCCTCCGGTGTAGGCCAGATTAAAACAGGCTCGCTCTGCCGTACGGACCGTATTTGTAAGTACAATCAGCTTCTCAGGATTAATGAGGACCTCGGCTCGGCGGCCCGATACGGCGGCTTTATGTTCGAATAGCTCGTGTCGCGAAAAGCAACCACAGATTTTTATCCGCCACAGGCGGAACACGGATTACACGGATTATTTTTAAAAATATTTAGCCCCCGGTTTTACCGGGGGTTCTGTACTAAAGACTTTCATTAATGTTCCGGAATTTGTGTGGTATGAAAGACTATACCAGGCTAATTTTTTTCATAATCTTTTTCAGTATCGGCTCAGTCGCTCTTTTTGCCGCTTTGCTCTTTCCCGACCTTTTGTGCTACTACCAGGATAAGCTGTACCTTTACTCTTTAAATGACTCGATTAAAAATCTCGAAAAGCTGAACGCCAAATACGATGCGTTACTGGAAAATGTTGAAAACGACCCTAATATGCTGAAGCGCATCGCACCGGTCGTCCTCGGCGCCGAGCCTGCTGAAGCGAACACTGTCATTCCTGACGTTACCGCTGAACAGGTCAGCGCGGTAAGACAAGCCTTCAAAAAAGTAGAAGATGAATCCGGCATTTCGCCGGTAACTCCCAAATGGCTGGACAGACTATCCGAGCCGCCGAGGCGAATCGCCCTGTTTCTGGCAGGCTGCGCCCTGGTATTCGTCTCTTTCATCTCCTTCGGCCAGAAAAAAGTTGGACACTGATTACCTGCCGCAGCTTGCTCGCCTATGGCGAGGCTGGTTTATCCGCCGAAGTCTTGACGAAGGCGGAAACCCGGATTAACACTAAAATTTTTAATCGCTGATTCCGCTGATTACACTGACGGAATTTATCCTCTGATAGGATAACAGGATCGACAAAATAAATATGGATCACAGTTTGCATTCATTATGGTTTCGACGAAGAATGTAGGCGGCAATCAGTAAAATGCAACGAAAACTTCTAACCTCTTAAAACGTCCAATTTTCTTTTTCCATAAAACGTTCGAGGTCAATGCAAGGTATCCCAAAATGGTCACAGACATTGGGAATTTTAGCAGCGTTTTTTGTTTTTTTCTCTTGAGTTACTACGCAAGCACCAGAAATTTTTGCTCTGGCAATAACAAAGGGATCAGCAACAGGTTTGCCTTTAAGTCTTTCTTGTTTTCGGATCATTGCTTGAAAATGCGGTACTTGGAAAATCTGAGCCACAAATTCAAGTTCTTCAACTGTTGATTCCAAGAACAATATATTTTTCTGTTCTTTTGCCCAAGAACCCAATGAATCTTCATTTGATCCAATTTCTTTAAACACTTCCCTAACAGAAATAAGCCTTCCTTCAGAAACTAGAACGTCAAACTTTTCCCAAAGCGTAGGAAACCTTTCTGGATAATAATGTCTAAATAGGTTAATAAGAGCATCGCTATCGAAAACATATTTCATGTCGACTCTCCCTTGTGAAGCACATAACCCTCAAATGTGCTCACATGTGTTTCTTTCATCCCAAGGTAATCAGCAAGTTGTGTTCTTGATATATCGCCTTGGTAATATTTCCCAAAAGCAGCTTCTATATAAGATGAACCCAAGTATGCGCTTTTATTGTAATATGAGTTACCACCCTTGGCATAACCACTACGCGCAGCTCTTTCCTCTTCCCACTCGTTAACTTTGGCCTCATAAATTGTTTTTGAGATATAGTTAAGATCGAGACATTTTCTCAAGATAACCTCACGGCTAACGCTATATTTTCCTGCCAGTCGCGTCAGGATATTATCATCTATATTTTGATTATGTATCTGAGGTTTGATATATTCTGTAGGTACAAGAAATTCTCCTGCAAACTTGTTACAGAACACTTCCACACGCTTGTTAGGCCCTCTCATCTTCTGAACAAAATCATCATGCCTTAAATCGATACCTCCAGTTTTAAAAAGGAGATGCGCCAATTCATGAAAAAGTGTGAAGATCTGGCGTATTTTTGCTTGGCTGTTATTAATATAGATTATTGGGAAAACATCATCATACAGGCAAAATCCAGAACACTCTTCCTCCTTAAAAGCGTCCTTAAATACAAAAACTCCATGCTTTTCCAGTACATCTCGCCAATATTTCAACGCTTTGGCGTTAGTTGTTAATGTATATTGTTCATTAAGCCCAACACCCAAGTATTCTCTAACTCTTTTAGCAACATCGGAGATACCATCTGTCTCGTGTATCGTTATGTCAGAACACACTTGTTTTTTTGCCGGATTGATCCCATCAAACAATTCTCTAAGGTTCTCTTGCATTACCTTTGCTTGACGTACTAGATAAAGTAACCTAGGTTCCAAAAGATCAATTTCAACTTTAGGCAACGTCCGAAAAGATTCTGCAGGAGTTTCTTCTTCAGGTGGTTCAGGAAAAAAGAATATTGCTAATGGTCGTTTATAAATTTCATATGCAAGCCGTTCCAACTGAACATACGTTGGGCTGGTAATGCCTTTTTCCCAAGATAAAATGGTTTCAGAAGTTATCTGTTTTCGTTTGAGTTTTTTAACAACATCTTCTTCATTAAAGCCACTTGTCTTTCTAGCCCAACGAAGCATAACAGGATTGACTGGTATTTGTTCGCCCATTTAACAACCTTGATAATTGTTAATCTTTCATTCCCAAAGGTGCATAGAGTAAAATTAAACATTGCAGGGATTTTGAGTTTCGTCTTTGTTTCATTATCTCTATAATTTTAGTCAAATACAAGTGGGAATTTGGTGGAATCAGAATACCGAAGGCTAAATATGTATTCCCATATTTGAGCTAATAGTAATTTGCTTAAATTGTCAAAAATCAGCTGCTTTCATCATCCTATTTCTACTCTTGTGTATAGTGTCTTTGGTTTATTTATAATCCGTGCTTTCAGTGCCCCATTTTTAATCCTAAAACACACTTTTCGTGAAAATTTGTGGAAAAAATTCAAAAAAACACTTGACAAAAGTTTGCTCATACGTTATAATACGCAATAGTTCACTGTATAGTGAACCACAAGTCAATAGACACTAGTCAATAATAAATCAACATAACTCCTGGATATATAATATGTTATATAAATCTCTGATAATATTCGTATGTCTTATAAGCCTATTT
>JAFGGH010000004.1 GCA_016930645.1 Sedimentisphaerales bacterium | reverse complement strand
GCACGTCTTCGATTTCGTCTGCGGTCAGCAGATACGGCCCCATCGGGCAGAAGCCGTCGGCCCATTTGCCGTTGAGCCAGTCGTAGAATTCGTCCCAGGGACGTTTGCCCCTGTTTTTGACGAAGGTAACGCTGCGCGCCGAGACATCGTTGACGATTGTATAGCCGGCGACATAGTCGAGTGCGTCTTCGGGCCGGATTGCCTTCGCAGGTTTGCCTGCCCCCGCGTCTTCCGACGCGAGTCGGAGCGGCGGGCCAATGACGACGCCAAGCTCAAGCTCGTAGTCTATCGTCCGGCTGTAAGAGGGCCAGGGAATTTCGCAGCCCGGATTATTAACGGCGGTGGCGGGCATGATGAAAGGCCTTGGCACGGTCGTATTTCGAGGCGAATCCGACAGGCCCAATTTGAAACCACGGGTAATGCTTGCCTCTTTTATATGCTCGCTGTAATTTCCGGCCAGCGCGATGATTTTGCCGGGCCGGGGAATCGGGGCCAGAAGCTGAACCGAATCCAACGGGATAAAATTGTCGGCGGTCTTTTCCAATTCGGCAAGTGTCGAAAGATAGTCTTGTCCGCGGCGCAGGATTTGGTTTACACTTCGCGGCGGATTCGAGCCGTCCCAGGCCCTGTACCGCTCTGGTGCAGGGCAGGCCCTGGGGATATCGATTAATCCGGCGTCGGTCAGTATTGCACAACTGATTGAATCATCCTTTGAATATGTCACTAACTTCATTCGTTTCGCCTCATCATTCTCTCGTCCCTCGTGAGACGTCTCTCGACGCTCGTCCGTTGTCGTAAGGTCCGAGGTCTGTAGTTTGAGGTTGTGCCGCTGTCTGCATTTTATGCTCGAGAATACTCATTCCGGTATCGGTAAAATGTTTCATTAGAATAATATACAATACAGTGATTGGTATTCCTACCAATAAGCTGAATACGATACCGATGTCTGGGATAAATGAGAGAGGTATGGCGAGCAAATTGAGAAGAGACAGAATGTAATATGCCAATGCCATATTTTCGCTGACAACCGGGGCGGCAATTTGCCGCTGTCGGCAATAGGAGTTCATGTCCTTGGAAAGACCCACAAAGGCTACGTATATCCAGTATAAGTTGAAAAACGGGATAAAACAAAACCCTACCGCCAGGCCGGCCGTGGTGCGCGGATTTCCATCCTGAATCAGAAGCCATGAGCGATAAAGAAGGATATATCCGAGAACGGTACCGGCAATCGTAAGAGGAACTCCGATACATACGAAAGACAAAGGAAGACCTATACCGACAAGCCATGCCAGCCAGAGCCAAAGCGTTCTCAATGAATGCGGCTGGAATCTTATGGCCGGGTATGGATAAGCCGTCTGTACCGGGCGGGTGATAGCCGTTGCGGGTATATTGGCAAGCTCGTTTGAGAACTGTGTTTGGCCCGCCGGCATCCAGTCATCGAATCCTTCCGTCCATAAGAAGGCATCGTGTCCTATGGTGCCGTTTTGAATCAGGCGAATGATTTCCTCTTCATCGACGGGGCCGAATTGCTGGTCATTCGTATAGTAGTACCACATATATTGTCTCTCCTGTATTGGCCTAAAAATCTCCAGGCTAAAAGCCGGGCAGGTAGCATTGTGAAAAAGGAGCTGAACTACCCAAAACAGCTAAGTTATAAGTCATAAGGGCATAAGTCTTTTGCAACTATGCACCTATGCTCTTGTTTCCTTTTCCCCTTGTGCACTTTTAACTTTCGGCACTTTAGCTCACTTCGAACTTTAGGCACTTTTAAGTACTCCGGCGGCTATTATGGCTGTTGTCGGCCCGAGGGGCAATGTTAAAATTGGCTTCGTTTTTTCAACTGGCTTTACTTGGATCTGGACAAATTGGCTTTGTTTTGCAAAAAAAGGTTCATAAGTGCATAGGCACATTGTGGCGTGTATGGGTTGATGCGTATATGAGTTTATGAGGATATAAATTACCCTTTAACTCATTTACCGATTTACTCATCTACTGATTTACCGATCAACTCATCCGCTGGTTTTAACTTTTGCCTTTTTACTTTTGACTTGTTATTTGATGCCCCCCCATTTTTAACTTAAAACTCAAAATTCAAAACTAAAAACTATCTTATCGCGTTCCCGCCGAAATACAACCAAAATCCCCGTTTTTAGGCAAATTGACCTTGAGTTGACTCGTATTGCGTGATGTGTGATTCGTATCCGTTCTGTGAAGGATGAAATGCTGGATTCTGACTTCTGGCTCCCCTCGACTGCGCTCGGGACAAGCCTGAATTCTAATGTAACAAATGCTCCTGGCCCTTTTTATGGATGCTTACTTGAACTCGCTCATCAGTTCGGCGTTGTCCACCCACATCACAAAGAAAGGATTATGCTCGGGTCCGCGTTTTTTCTCAATAAAAGTCTCTTATGAGCAAAAATGCTCTTATAGCTTTTAGGCTTCCGGACTCTTTAATAACTTATGCCAGTTAATTTCCTGCGCTTTATTCTGATAGATTGTTATTGGCGTTTTGCAACCAAAAACAGATTGATAATTGGTTTTTAATTTACACGCATAAGGATCTATTAAGATAAGTTTTTCGGGCAGATTTCCTTTTTCGTATCTACTCAACATGGCTCCGGCAAAATGCAGACGAACCATGCTATCATAATGAGAAAGGGAAAAACCTATTACATATATTTCCTCTGCTTCTTCCAATGCCTTCATCGCGTTTGACCAGACCTCCCAGCTTCCCGGCAGAAGGTGAAGTAGTTTATATGCTCCAAGCCCGGATATGCCAACGTAATCTATTTGATAAAATGGGAAATCTCTTCTTGCATAGAAATTATTTACTTCACCATCAGTTATTCGAAAAAGTTCAAGCTTGCATTCGGACCCATTTGGTGCCGGTGCGACACATTTATTTGTCTCGATTTCTTCCTTGTGAAAAAGCAAGACATCATTTGAAGAAATATTCTCTCTACAGGAAATCTTCCAATTAATTGAGCCATGCATTTTGAGAATCTTAATTCCTTTATTGCTCTCCGCTTCGAAACCATGATACCAGGCTTTTTCTTGGTTATTCAAAGATTCCTCAAGCAGGGTATCGTAATTGAAGGTCAAGACCACATCGTCTTCTCCAAGATTTTTTGAAAAGTCAATAATCTTATTAATTTCTGGCTTTGATTCCTTCTGCTTGTTCCAGATTACCCCTCCAAGATCATACTCCATCCAGCGCAACCAGGTATCAATATCTTCGGCATTATGTTGAGCGTTACTAATTCTTTGCCCAACCTGTTTTTTCTGTTGCTTCATACGCCATGCTTCGATATCGAATTTGGCAAGGTCAAAAACTTGTTCTATGTTAATTTTGTGTTCCCCCAACCATTTTATTCTTTGTTTCAGCCAATCATACCATTCGAGCATTTCCTTATGATTGTATTCAATAAACTTTTCCAACAAAAGGTCAGTAAGCTCTGTGGCCAGAGGCATACCAACTTGATTGGAAAAACCGGCACCAAGAATAAAAATCCTTTTTTTATTCATATATGTTACTCCACATATTGATGTGATTTATTAGGCACAATATAGCTTTATCATTATATACTGTCATTACTAATTTGCGTTTGTGCTTTATATTAACGGCATCAAAAAAATATAATTTATGACAATACAATCATTTCTTTAAGCTTATTTCTGTTCTTTAAGGCACATAGGAAATCGAGAATTAATGATCCTTCAGATCTCCTGCTTTCAACAATCTTTGTAATAAGATCAGGGGGCCAATCTGGGTGCAGTTCTTTTGCTCTTTTTGTAAGAATTTCTTTTGCCATTGACTCATCCCAAAGTCCCCGACAATCTTTCCAAACATGACCCACAAATAGATAAAAATTTGCATCATCTATTGGATGATGCTCGTATGAGGTGGGCAAGCCCAACCACTCATCTAAAGCTGCTGCGGTTTCTTTTGACCAAGTCATTTTATTTTCTCCTTTCTTTCAAAATAATAACTTGAAAGGGACACTATATCTAAATCCTCCCTTTTATTGAATTCTTTATGTATCTCGCATATTATTTTTTTCGTCGATTGCTTTAAACTCGTTCGGCTTCTCCATTTTAAATTAAACTATATTTTGCCTTTTTGCCACGTATTTTCATGGGTAAAAGGATATGTTAATCATGTGTAAAGTCGTAAAAAATAACTTGAATTTAGGGTTTTAAGGCTTTTTAATTTGATATTGGTACGACTTTGGTTAATATTCACCTGTGAATTAGAAGGTGGTTTTCGTTACGGTTTTGAATGGAAATTACTGTTTGTCTGGTCGGGAATTTTAAGAAATGACTCTCAAGGACATCTGGGCCGAAACAAGTAGCTGGCTGCGTTCCCACAAGATTTACCGGGCTTCGGACCCACAGCCGGAAATCGACGAAGAGGGTCTGATCAGCCAGGAAGACGACTCCATCAAACAGGCGGATGCCTGCCTACGCGACTCTCGTCGCGAGACGAGGCGGCAGGCCGGCATCAATCCGGACGAGCCTGAAAATAATAACCAAAAAGATAACGTTAAAGATAACGTTGTAGTCAAGCCAGTGCCGCCCGCCCTTCACCAAGGCGGTACAGGGCCCGCCGAGCCTCAGAACGCTATCGATCGCCCCGCCCTGCACCAGAGCGGTACGGGGCCTGCGGCGGAATCTCTGGACAAGCTCCGCGAAGGCTTCGATAAGTTAGTGGACCGGCTCCAGGGTATCAACGAGCATTTGAATCGCCAGGCCGAGCAGCACGAGGCCCTGATGGAGCGTATCAAACAACTGCCCGGCCTGCTCGAATCTTTTCCCGCGATGGTGGAAAATCAGAAGCAAATAACCGAGCAGCTTCTGGAGCAGCTCAGGTCATCGGCGGCAAAAAACGAGCAGTTTATCGATGCGGTCGATAAAATTCCCTCCGAGACGGCAAAACAAACCGACGCCCTTGCTAATATCGACCATCAGCTCGCCGCGGCGGCCGATATCGACGTCCAGATGGCCGAAAGCTTCAACAACTTCAATCAAACCCTGGATAAGCTCAACCAGAGCACTGTCAGCCAGACGGACGGTATTTTACAGATGAACAAAACTTTCGCCGCAAGCGACAGGTACCTGAAATACCTCGTATCCAAACAGAGCAAGCGGTTTATGTGGGTGTTTATCGCCGCGATTAGCGTTTGTTTCGTCGTTATTCTGATTCTCACCGGCATTATCATTTATTTGAAGGCTGTTTAATAACCATAACCTTTATCCTGCATTCATTGGGGATTGTGTCTCTTCTTGGCGATTAATTTAGCGATTATTTACTATGAAAAATGCGTGTACACAAAAAAGAGTTGAAAAACAATTCCGTTTCGTTAAACTGCACTGTCTTAGTCGTGCCCCCGTTCTTGCTTTCGCAAGAAAGCACGTGGGCTGGGCTATTTTGTATGTTAATAATGATATAACTTTGAAAAGAAATTGAAAGGAGCAAGGAAAGTGGGTATTCGCAAAAGCATTTTCACACTTTTAGTGCTGGGTTTGATTTTGGCCATGGGCACGGCGGCAATGGCGGCGGGTGATCCCGAGCAGGAGCAAAGCGGCACACCGTGGGTCTGGTGGATTTCGCCGATAAGCGCCTTTCTGGCTTTGGGTTTCGCCTTGTACTTCTATAAGAAGATGATGGAGGCACCCGAAGGCACGGACAAAATGAAGGAAATCGCCAAACACGTCAGGGAGGGCGCCTACGCCTATCTGTACCGGCAATACAGCGTAGTTACTCTGGTCTTTATTATTCTATTGGCTATTTTTGCTTTCTGTGCCTATAAGGGCGTTCAAAATCCGTTTGTGCCGGTGGCGTTTCTTACAGGCGGTTTTTTCAGCGGGCTTTGCGGCTTTTTAGGTATGAAAACGGCGACAAACGCCTCGGCACGTACCGCACAGGGCGCAAGCAAGAGCCTCAACAGCGGTCTTCAGGTTGCGTTTCGTTCAGGCTCGGTGATGGGACTTGTCGTTGTCGGCTTCGGCCTGCTGGACATCTCGCTGTGGTATCTTATCCTGGATAAGCTGGTTTATACGCCCGGACACATGCTCAGCGGCTGGGGGCATCTCGCCGAAAACGTCTGGCTGGTCAAGCCGGGAATGGAGCATGGTCATAAGCTCGTGGAAATTACTACCACGATGATTACGTTCGG
>JAFGGH010000054.1 GCA_016930645.1 Sedimentisphaerales bacterium | reverse complement strand
GCCCGGGCATCTGATGTTGAGGCCTTAAAAACCCAGCGTAAAACAGTTACTATGCACCTGCAACGCGGACAAATAGAACAGGCAGAAGCTGCTCTTGCTGGGCTGAAACAAAACTATTCCTCGCTGCCCGAATATGTCAAAGAAGTCCACGAGCTTGGCTGGGATTTTATTAAAACAGGCCAATATGATACAGCATTGCAAATATACCGGGATTTGCAGCAGCAATTCCCATCTCACGAGCGAGCGGCCGGATGGCAATACGGCCTTTAGCTACGACAGTCTGGGTAACAGAATACAAACGGATGACGGACAACAGACGACACAGTACAGCCATAATAAGCTCAATCAGTATGACTCTGTGGACTCTGTGGCTTATTCCTATGATGAGAACGGCAACCTGGCTAACGATGGCTTCTATAAGTATTATTACGATTGCGAAAATCGCCTGACCGATGTAAATTATGTGTCTAATAATCAAAGAGTGGCCCAATATAAATATGATTGGCTGGGCAGACGCGTGAAGAAAATCGACTATACGCAGAAGCCTGTACGCAGTACGCTGTACTGCTATGACGGCGACTGGGTTCCTTCAACAGATGATATTGAAGCTTGTCTTAAATCATTTGGTAAGTAAAAGGTATAAGCCTGCTGAATGGAATCATTTTTATTTGCGTATGCGAGTTCCAGGCGTGGGGGCAGGTGTACCTCTTGAAATGCATGGTTATATTGAAGCTGGATACTACATGCCGTTTGGCTGGAAGCAGATAAGAGATTATTGGGCAGAATCACTGGAAATAGCCGAGATGAGCATTGGAAATTGAATATTCGAATCCCAAGCCGCTATTTGTTCGAGCGGCGGCGGCAATTAATTCAAGCCGCCTAAAAGCGGGTTTTTAGAGTAGACTCAAATATAATTTCGTCTGTTCAAAAAGGCAGCCTGGCTCTGACAAATCATAACTATACCCTCACTATCGCAGGCGTTACCGAAAAGACGGATTTCATTGGCCCTATTCCTATTCGAAGCGATGTGTATATCAGCCCAGCGGCTTCGGAAAAAATCAAAAAACTGCCGGTTACCAGTCTCGCCGACCTTTTCCAGGCTAACCAGGCAACTCGTGGATATCCAGTGGTCACGGTGAGGGTATCATCCCCGAAATACATCGACTCCGTCCGGACTGAGCTTACAGGTCAGGGAGTCAAAGTATTTGCGATGGCGGACCAATTAGATGAAATAAAGAAGGGATTCTTAATACTTGACGCCTTTTTACTTGCAGTCAGCATGATTGGAATCACAGTATCATCGCTTGGGATTATCAATACCATGCTCATGTCCGTACTCGAGAGGTATCGGGAAATCGGAATTTTCAAAGCTTTGGGCGCCACAAATCGCAATATCAGGATGATATTCCTTTTTGAATCCGAAATAATCGGCCTTATTGGAGGATTGCTGGGACTTATTCTTGGGTATGTAGTAAGTCTCCTGATAACGTTTATAATTATTCGTGTGATAAAAGAAGTGCCGGATGTAAACCTTTTTTGTTCCCACTTTTGGCTTTGCACCAGCGCGGTCCTTTTTTCGGTGGTTATCAGTCTGGTTTCAAGGACTTATCCGGCAATGCGGGCGTCCAAGGTTGACCCTATCAGTGCGCTTCACCATGAATAGTATAAGAATCTGAAAATTAGAAAACGTTGCACGCGGAAGTTGACTTAAATCACAGAGTCCATAGAATGAAGGTTTGAACTACTGGATGAGGTACAGATAAAGGGCAATAAAATATGTGTTTAGCGGTACCGGCAAGAATTGTTGAGTTAAAAGGCGATAACGCGGTTGTTGACGCGATGGGCAACCGGTTCAGCGCTAAGACCACATTGCTGCCCGAGGCTAAATTAGGCGGTATAGTGCTGGTGCACGCCGGCTTTGCAATATCAATGATTGATGAAGAAGAAGCAAAGAAAACATGGCAGCTCTTTGCTGAAATCAATGATTTTATGGAAACAGATAAAAAGATATCAGGTTAAAAAGAGATTCAAATAAGATGCTCCAGAGGATTCTTAAAGCGCAGAAGCAAATGGATGCAGCCTGCCAAAAGCTCGGCAGGGGCATAAATATAATGGAGGTTTGCGGGACACATACAGTTTCGATTTTTCGTAACGGGATAAGAACGTCTCTGCCGCAGCAATTGAAGTTGCTATCAGGGCCAGGCTGTCCTGTTTGCGTTACAGACCAAAGCTATATTGATATCGCCCTTGCACTTGCCAACCGCGAAGATTGTATAATAGCGACTTATGGAGATATGATTCGCGTACCCGGGGCGGGTGGCTCGCTGGAGCAAAAGCAGCCCGGCAGTAATATAAAAGTGGTCTTCAGCGCAGAAGACGCCCTGCAGTTAGCTAAAGATAATCCTGATAAAATGGTAGTCCTTATTGCGGTCGGCTTCGAGACGACAGCACCGGCAACGGCGGTTGTAGTTACCGAAGCTGCCCGGCAGAATATCAAAAACTTCTGTGTATTGAGCGGCCATAAGCTGGTAATACCGGCGATGAGGGCACTGCTGACGGAAAAGAACAACAATATAGACGCGTTTCTGTGTCCCGGCCATGTCAGTGTGATTATCGGCTATAAAGCTTTTGAGCCGATTGTAAACGAATTTGGCAAGCCTTGCGTGGTAGCGGGATTTGAACCGATGCAGATTATCGAAGGACTTGCGGAAATCTGTCGGCAGCTTGAAAATGAACAGCCTCAATGCAGCTCGATTTACACGGCGGTCGTTACTGAAAATGGGAACAAAAAGGCCAGGGAACTAATGGCGGAGGTATTTGAAAGTTCAGATGGCTACTGGCGGGGATTGGGGAAGATTGAAAAAAGCACGCTTAAACTTAAACGGCAATACGAGCAATTCGACGCGCTTAAACGCTTCAGTTTGAGCGAACAGCCGGTTGAAGACAAATCCGGATGCAGATGCGGTGAAGTCTTGTGCGGACTTATAGAGCCGCAGCAATGCAGCCTTTTTGAAAAAAAGTGCACACCGGACAGTCCTGTCGGGCCTTGTATGGTCAGCAGCGAGGGAACATGCTCAGCCTGGTACAAATACGGACGAAGGAGAACAAGAGAGTAATGAGCCGGGAAAAAGCCGACAAAATTTTACTTGCTCACGGAGGGGGCGGCAGATTGATGCAGAGCCTTCTGCGCGAAATAATCCTGCCGAAGTTCAACACAGACGTGAAAGAACTGAATGATTCGGCAAAGCTCGACCTTGAGTCAAATAAGATTTGTTTTACGACCGACAGCTATGTTGTCAAACCGCTGTTTTTTAACGGAGGTGATATAGGCAAATTAGCGGTCTGCGGAACAATAAATGATTTAGCTGTTGCCGGAGCAAAACCTGTAGCGCTGAGCTTGTCGCTGATTATCGAAACAGGTTTTGAAATAGAACAGCTTGAGAAGATAATCGCCGGTGCCGCCGCCGAAGCCGAAAAAGCCAATGTAAAGATAGTAACAGGCGATACAAAAACAGTCGAAGCCGGAGCTGCGGAAGGCCTTTACATAAACACGGCGGGGATTGGCGTCAGGATTTTTAACACGGAATTAGGTTTTGATAAAATCCAGACCGGCGACAAAATTATAATAAGCGGCACGATTGGCGACCACGGTATGACGATAATGTCGCAGAGGGAAGGCATCGGCTTTGAGACTCCATTGGCAAGTGATTGCGCGGCTTTGTCGCCGCTAACCGAGCAAATACTGGAAAATTGCGATGGTGTTAAGTTTATGCGGGATCCGACACGAGGCGGGCTGGCGGCAACCCTAAATGAAATTGCCTCAACAACCGGATTAAATATAGAAATCAACGAGGCGGATATTCCAATAAATCCCACGGTACAGGCGGCGGCTGATATGCTTGGTTTTGATGTTCTAAACATTGCTAATGAAGGTAAGGTTGTAATTGTAGTTTCCCGGGGCCAGGCAGATAAGTGTCTGCGAATATGCAAATCAAATCTGCTTGGCAAAGACGCGAACATGGTCGGGCGCATTTGCGCTGAAGATGAGCAGGCTATCGTTGAAATGAAAACGAAAATCGGCGGCAGGAGAGTTGTTCAGATGCCATACGGCAGGAATTTACCGAGGATTTGCTGATGCACGAAACGATGGTTGCCAAAGGGCTGCTCGATTCTATTATAGCTGAATCCGAAAAACGAAACGCAAAGCCGACAAAAGCAAAAATGAGCTGTGGCACTTTTAACACTGTCAATGATGAGGTGCTCTTATTTGCTTTCGAAGCGATAGCCAAAGGCACTATCTGCGAGGGGATGAAACTGGATATCGAGCATAAAAGTATTCAGGGTAAATGCAAAAGCTGTGGCAAGCAGTTTGATTTTAATATCACAAAGCCGGCTTGCAGTCATTGCGGCTGTGATAAATTCGACCTGCTGCCGGACCCCGCATTGCTTTTGGAAGAGATTGAACTGGAGACAGACTGATTATGAGTAAAAAGATTCAACTTGGTACAAAAATTTTAAGTGCTAATGAGCAATATGCTCAACAAAACAAGCAGTTACTGACCGATGAGAAAAAACCCTGTTTGAATATGATTTCATCTCCCGGTTCGGGAAAAACGACAATCCTTGTAAGAACAATCAGCGACCTTAAAGCAAAAATCAAGATTGGAGTGATTGAAGGCGATATTCAAACCGAGCTTGACGCCGAACGTATCCGGGCTACAAATGCCCCTGCGGTTCAGATAAACACAAAAGGTGCGTGTCATCTTTCGGCGGCACAGGTAAATTCGGCACTGCACAAACTTCCACTACAGGAGATAGACGCGGTCGTTATCGAAAACGTAGGCAACCTGGTATGCCCTTCCGCTTTTGAACTGGGCGAGAATGACAAGGTGGTGGTACTTTCAGTTGCAGAAGGCGATGATAAGCCTATCAAGTA
Organism: Sedimentisphaerales bacterium; assembly: GCA_016930645.1. GTDB lineage: Bacteria > Planctomycetota > Phycisphaerae > Sedimentisphaerales > Anaerobacaceae > JAFGGH01. The sequence continues at coordinate 1,327 of JAFGGH010000054.1, read as the reverse complement.
CCCTGCGATATTCTCAAAAGCTAAAGTGCTGCTGATTAATAAAGTCGATATGTTGGCAGGTACTGCACTTGCTGATTTTGATATTGAAAAGGTCAAGGCAGATACGCTCAGGCTCAATAAAGATATTCAGATATTCTGTATATCAGCAAAGACCGGCGAGGGGATGCAAGGCTGGTATGACTGGCTTTGTGAATCGGTGGGTAAGTTGAAATAATATAAATCTTAACAGCCGTACAGGTGATTTTCTTTAATATAATTTAAGACCTTACCATCAAGCATATCAGAAACATCCCGGCCTGCGGCGAGTCTTTGTCGTAACTCGCTGCTGCTGATGTCAATCAACGGAGTTTCAATGATGTTTTCCTGAAGTTTCCTGACTCGTTCAATTCCCCATAAATCTGCAAACTTGTCGAAATTAGGCTTATTATATCCCGTACGGTACATAGTGCAGAGGCGGCACTGGTCTATAAGCTGCTCGATTTTATACCAGCGGGGCAAATCCTCTACGCAGTCGGCTCCGATTAACCAGTATAACTCGGCCTGTGGGCCGAACTTTTCTTTGAAGCATAGAACCGTATCCAGTGTGTAAGCTGGTGCAGGTTTGGTTAACTCATAGTCACTTACCTCGAAACCGTTAAAATCGGCTATTGCAAGCTCAATCATCTTTTGCCTGTGATGATCACTTACAACAGGAGAATTTGCTTTTAAGGCGACTTGCCTTGCTGGAATGAAGAGCAGTTTATCCGCCCCTGTTTTTTCAAAAGAGCTTTTCGAAACGCCGGTATGACCGAGATGAATCGGGTCGAATGTACCGCCGAACAGTGCTATTCTTTTCTTGTCCATAGGTTACTAACAGGTCTTTTGTAAGTTCTTTCATGCCTTTATACAAAATTTTTGAAAAAAAATCCACATTTATTTTTAGGCCGAAAATGGTCTTATTATCTATAAATACGGCTTGTTTATATGTATTGGTATCAACATAAGCGAAAGGTTAAAACAAGACTATTGACAAGACAGAACAGCGTTGCCTCAAAAACATTTAAGGCCTTCAAACAGGCCTATAACCATAAAATACCAATGTTTCAGCAATATTACACTTTAAAACCTTCATGTTTCAGAGACATCTTTTTACTTAAAAGTTTTTGCTCATTTATGTGTGTTGATTTAGCGACGCTGACTTATTTATTTTCATCCTCGTTTAAACTTAGATGATTAGCAAATCTGTATCAAGTGCTGTAATGACAAATTTTTATGGAGTATTTTTTTGCTTTTGGCCGATAAAATATAGCAAGAGCAGTTTACTTCTTTGAAAATTGAATACGGTGTT
>JAFGGH010000053.1 GCA_016930645.1 Sedimentisphaerales bacterium | reverse complement strand
TCCTGAACACGAATTCTTATAGTAGTTAAGTAATTAAGCACATACTTAAGTCGTGTTCCAACGGTTGGGAGTTTGGAGGCTGATTTTTTGACGCGGATTTTGATTCGTATGTCGTTGCTTGTATGTCGTATGTCATATTTGGAACCGCGGAATATATTTAAAACACTAAATTCTAATATCTAAATCCTAAACAAATTCAAATATCTAAATGTAAATGTATTAAACTTGAACACAGCTTGCTTTGATTGTCGCTGATTTTAAGAAGTCTATAAGTCCCGATTTATCGGGATACTTATATCATGCTCCAACGTTTGGTGATTTGTCCCGCCGTCTTTTTCAGGTAAAGAAGAAAGCCGTAACGAAGCTGAATCCGTTACTATTGCCGATTCACTATCAATATCAGCCATGAGTATTGAGTTTAAGTATCAGGACAGCGCTCTTTCTGCGTCATCACCCTGGTCGGCTCTTACCACCAGCATCATACCGAACCTGTTATCGCAGGCCATGGCAGAGCCGGCAACACCGTTTATGCCGGCCTCTGAAAGCGGGTCGAGCGTGTTTGCCGCTGCGCCAATCTTGTCCGCGTGTGAAACCAAAAAGCCTGCCATCTCTTTTGATTCAATCTCCGCCCTTTTCAAATAAGCAGCCAGCATATCAGGTTCCATTGCGCTTAGATATGCCTTGCCCTTGCCGCCGCCCAATGAGGTTACTATCATTCCGTCAAGGTTGATAGCTTCCCTGGCCAACTGGATTAAAAGACAATGCATAGAGCCGGGAATATCACTGATATTTATCTCAAATACCTTTTGTCTTTTTACCGACATTTTCAAATCCTTAAAAAAGACTTGTTGTCAATTGAAACAATATTACTTTACAATTTCTTTGTCAAATAAAATACTATTTTTTTTTCTAAATATCGGACCATACCGCAAAAAATAGTCAATAACCCGCCTAAGTCACCGGTGATTTTTGCCGATGACCGACTGGTAATTATAAACTTAATGCAGGAGTGATAATAATGTTTGCCGAAACAGAAAACCGGGCGGATTCAACGTTACAGACAACCGAAGAGCCGCCACCTGTAAACGAGCAAGTCATATTTTCAAACCGTAAGGGGATTTATAACAGCGGCACCGCCAGGCGGCAACGTAAGCTTCTCGGCAAGATTGACTTTATAAAACCGTTTCTGCAGCAGGATGAAGAGATTCTGCTTGTTACGACAGGCTGCTCGCCGATATCGCTTTTGGAGCAGTTAATCACCGGCTGGATTATAGTCTATCTCAAGCAGTCCTTTTTCATCTTTACCAATAAACGTATATTCCACGTTCCCGCGCAAGGTCTGAAATACAAAAGCAAAATCGCACAGATTCTTTACGCCGACTGCCAGGAGCTGAAAATGCGTGGCAGCTCACTAAGTGCGAAATACTGGAACGGCCAAAAAGAAAGATTCATAATTAACGGCCTCGAACGCAGAAAGATAAAGTCCCTGTTAAAAGAAACCATCCTCGAAGGATTTCACAGCAACGCAAAAGGCAGGGTGCATCTTTGCCCCAACTGCACAACCGAGCTGACCAAAGACAGATATATCTGTGATATTTGCGGCCTTGAATTTAAAGATGAAAAAGAAGGACGAAAAATTTCAATTACGTACCCCGGCGGAGGATATTTTTACACCCATCACTGGTGGCTTGGTATTTCCGACGCCTTTGTCGAAACCATCCTCGCCGCGACGATAGTAACAAATATTATCCAAGGTCTGCTGGGATCTGTTGAGGCCTTAATCGCCGCCTTTGCAGTTGGAATGGTACTTGCGGTGGAAAAAGCTATTACCATTTTCCACTGTAACCACTTCATAAAAGAGTATATCCCAAAAGAACCCGTCACAAAATCGGGCAAGGCTGAAGTGCCCCAGACAAACAGCGAACCTGAATTTGATAATCAGCAAGCTCAACTCGGCCAGCCACAAGATTCCGATTTCAGAATGAACTAATCTACGTTTTTTACAAAATTGGGCCCCCCGATATGTGCGGGCCTGATGGGCCCCGGACTAATACCTCCCTCCCCGGGGCTCTTTTTATTCTCCGACTCTCGAGCCGTTATTCGGGATAGAACAAGCTCTTATATCGGTATACAATTAATTATTGACAAATATTAGCCGATGATTAGGATAAGTAATTCAATTGCAGGTTACGGCAAGGCAAAAGGTTACGTTTATGGACCAGCAGAGCGGAAGCGAACATAACACAGAAAAAGCCCATGCGTTTTTCCAGCGCGGGCAAGAGGTCGCAGCGAAAGGCAATTTCGACTACGCTATTAATATGTACATTGAAGGGCTGCGCTGCGAGCCCGATGATTTGAAGCACGGGCATCTGCCTCTTCGTGAGCTGGCCTTATTACGCCAGCAGCGACAAGGCAAAAAACCTTCGATGGTCGAAAGAATGAAATACTCAGGCGGCAAAACGCCCCTCGAACAGATGCTGAACGCCGAATACCTCCTCGCCAAGGCCCCCGAACATATCTCATACGCACAGGCAATGCTGAAAGCGGCGTACACCGGCGGTTTCGTCAATACCACCGTCTGGCTTGCCGATTTGCTCTTTAGTGCAAATAACGCATCTAACCGCCCATCTGTCAATGCCTATATTCTGCTCAAAGACGCCTATGCTTCAATCGGTCAATTCGAAAAGGCTATCATCGCCTGCAAAAAAGCCTCTGAATTGAAACATGGTGACGGCAGCCTTGACGATGAATATAAAAGGCTGTCGGCTGAATATACTATGGCACGCGGCAAATATGACCAGGAAGGCGATTTCACCAAGGCCATTAAAGACAGAGACAAGCAAAGGATAATTCAAGCCTCGGACGGAGTAGTCAAATCCGACGATTTCAGACAGAGTCTGATAAACGACGCCCGCAAGAATCTTTCCATGAAACCAGGCTCGCAGCAGAACATTCTCAACCTCGCCAAAGTGCTCGCCGATACCGAAGTCGATCCTCTTGAAAACGAGGCAATCAGTCTGCTTCTCGATGATTATGCGGACAGGAACGATTTCGAATTTAAAAAACGCGCCGACGAGATAAAAATAAACCAGGTAAAAAGGCATCTCCGACATGCCAAAAGAGCGTCAAACGAAAATCCCAAAGACCTCCAAGCCGCCCAGCAGGCCGAAACCCTGCAAAAACAGCTTATCCAGACCGAGCTCGAACACTGGCAAAAGACCACCGAGCATTACCCTACAGATTTGCAAGCCAAGTACGAATACGGACTTAGGTTATTGAACGCCGGACGACACGACGAGGCTATCCCCCTGTTCCAGCAGGCCCAGCGAGACCCAAGACGCAAAATCGCAGCAATAACCAAAATCGGCATCTGCTTTTTTAAAAAGGACTGGCTGTCGGACGCCCAGGAACTTTTTCTGAGGGCAATCGAAGAATATGAAATAAAAGATGATGCAATTGCCAAGGATTTACAGTATAATTTAGGGCTTTGCTACGAAAAGCAAGGCGATGCCCAAAAGGCTGTAGATATTTATCGCAGGATAGCACAGATTGATTTCGGCTATCGAGATGTCAGTAAACGTATTGATGCATTGAGAAATGCAAGTCAGGAAAACCAGTAAAAGAACAGATTAAAGTGAGTTTGAAATTGTTTATCAGGAGATATTATGGCTCATTCGTTATCAGCCAAAAAAAGGGTAAGACAGAACGCAAAACGCAGGACGATTAACCGCACCCGCAAGAGCCGGGTTAAAACTCAAATCAAGCATTTTGAAGAGGCCGTTGTCTCAGGCGATGCCGCATCAGCAGCAGAAAAGTACAAGCTTGTCACCCAGATGTTAGACAAGACTGCATCGACAAGCACTATGCACAAAAAGACCGCGGCACGCAAAAAATCACGTTTAGCTAAAAAACTAAATGCACTAAAAGCCAAACAAGCATGACACTTTTTCAACTGCGCTGTTTTGTACGCAGACTAACTTATAAATCAACGTTTGACCCCGGAGCCCGCTTCGGGGTTACTATTCCGGTTTGTTATGACTCTTGAAGAATACCTCGAAAAGATCGCCCGGTTTACCGACAACGAGTACGGCCAGATGGTACGCAGTCAATTCGCCGACATCAAAGGCTCGGCGGAGCTTGCGATGCTGGCCAGCCCGACCGCCGATGAGCTTGCCCAGTTGAAAAAGGCACTTGCAATCATGACAGCCGCTGAAAAAGAAAATCCTTGCAATCTGACCGACAAACAGGTACAAAGTATCGCTTGCGATGCCGGTATCGACCCCGGCATCTTCGCCATATTCATAAATGGCTATTGTCTGGAAAATAAACGTGTCTCCTGATACGCATAGGGCAAATCGGGAGAATTGATTATAAAAAAAAGAAAGGCAGAAAATGGCAGTAAAAATCAGAATGACCCGAATGGGAAGAAGGCACAGGCCGTTCTTCAGAATCAACGCAATTGAGTCCCGCAATCCCAGAGACGGCCGAATCCTCGAAAAGCTCGGCCATTACGACCCGCTCGAAAAAGACAGGGAAAAACAGCTCATCCTGAATATCGAAAGAATAAAGTACTGGCTCGATAACGGGGCCATACCTTCAGATACAATATCAAATATGCTCGCTAATAAGGGTATTAAGACCAAATGCGCCGAAGAAAAGGCGGCCCGCCGGGCAAAAGCAAAAGCCCAGGCCAGGACTAAAGGTAAACTCTTCAACAAAGCTGAAAGGATAGCCGCTGAAAAAGCGGCAGAAGCCGCAAAAGCCGCCGAAGAGGCAGCAAAAAAGGCCGAAGAAGAAGCTAAAAAAGCCGAGGAAGAATCGGCAAAGAAAGCCGAAGAAGCTAAGGCTGCTGAAGCTGAAATAAAAGAAGAAAAGCAGGAAGAAGTGCCTGCTGAAGAAACACCGGCAAAAGATGCACCTGCCGAAAAACAAAAAACGGAAGAGACGCCGGTAGAAGAACCTAAAGCAGAAAAAGCCGAAGAGAAAAAAGAACAATAGGCTAATCATACAATACGAAAGATTCATAACCCCGCTAATGATGGCGGGGTTTTTTATTTGGAAGAAATGATTTACCGCTCAAGCTGTTTTTTCAAAACCTGATGCCATTTCTCATAAGCATCTTCATACTGCTGTTGATTATCCGAGTCAGGGCTGATTTCATCGACTTTCTCAAGTCCGGCAAAGGCCTCGGAAAAATCTTTATAGATTCCGGCGCCGAGGCCTGCTCCGCGAGCGGCTCCCTGTGAGCCGTCAGTATTATAAAGCTCGATATCAGCACCTGCGATAGTAGCTAAGGTACGGGCAAAAATCGAACTCTGGAACATATTGGCTTTGCCGGCGCGGATGGTCTTTACCTCAAGTGCCATTTGTTTTGTAATCTCAAGGCCGTAATTAAACGCAAAGGCAATCCCTTCCTGCGCGGCCCTGAACAGGTGGGGCTGAGTGTGATTATTGAACTGCAGGCCGATTATCGCAGAAGCAATATCTTTGTTCTCCAGCGTTCTTTCGGCGCCGTTGCCGTAAGGAAGAATTGTCAATCCGTCGCTGCCGATTGGGACGGTTGCCGCCAATTCGTTCATTTGCGGATAGTCGATTCCAGATGCAGCGTTGTGTTTGAGCCAGCTATTTAGAATTCCGGTTCCATTAATACAAAGCAGTACTCCGTATCTTTGCTTATCTGTCGTATTGTTCACATGCACAAAAACGTTTACGCGTGATTTTTCATCGTAACACGGCTTTGCGATAACACCGTAGATAACTCCCGAAGTTCCGGCAGTAGCGGCGATTTGGCCCGGTTCGAGCACACCAAGTGAAAAGGCGTTATTCGGCTGGTCACCGGCCCGGTATGAAACATCTGTGCCCTGTTTTAGTCCTAATTCTTCCGCTGCGGATTTTGTCAGCTTGCCATGTATCGCGAAGGTATCTTCGGCTTCGGGGATTAAACTTTCATCGAATCCGAAGTATTCCATTACCTCGGACGCGAGTTTTTTATTTTTGAAATCCCAGAGTATGCCTTCTGACAGACCGGATTTTGTGGTAACAATTCTGCCTGTCATTTTCATCGCGAGGTAATCACCGGGCAGCATAATCTTATGGATTCTGCCGAAGATTTCAGGCTCGTTTTCTTTTACCCAGGCCAGCTTTGCGGCGGTGAAATTTCCCGGATGGTTAAGCATAGTTTCAAGACATTTTTCGGCACCGATGGCGTCGGTGGCTCTTTTGCCGTAAGGTACCGCCCTGCTGTCGCACCAGATAATCGATGGTCTTAGGACATTTTGATTTTTATCGACACAGACCAGGCCGTGCATCTGATAGGTAATGCCAATGGCTTTAATATCGGTGGCACTAATCTTTGTGCTGCTTAGAATTTGCGCGGTTGCAGCTCTTAGATTTTTCCACCAGTCATCGGGGCTCTGTTCGGCCCAGCCGGGCTTGCGCGAGATAATCAGCATCTCCTTTGATGGATACGTCGCGGAAGCAACAACCTCGCCGGTTTGAACTTCCATTAATGTCGCTTTAACAGAAGACGTTCCCGAATCGTAGCCTAACAGATACATAACAGCACCTTGAATACTTTCTTTCGATACAAGTTAAAACCGGCCTTGGCGAATCAGCCCACCAAGGCCGGTAATTTATTTTCAAACAAACTATACTTAACCGCGGAAATACAAATACGCGGCAAGAATCGCAGCGAGAACACCACAGGAAGCTATCACATCCCACTTGTTCCAGGACGCGCGCGACTGTTTGCGATCCTCATCGGTAAGCGTTCCATAGGTCAGCCCGTCAATTTTTTCATAGGACGGCTCTTTTGTCAGATAGCTGACAACAAACATAACAGCAATACAGATAAGGAAGATGAGCAGACTGTAATACTGGAAGTACATATTGTTCACAATCCACCAGAACGAACCTTCCGTATACGCAAAATCTTTCATCAGTTTGACCGGTGTATCAACACCCAACCGGAAAAGACCGAGAGCAAAACCAACAATCAGGGCCCACAAGCAGCCTTTAGCGTTTAGCCGCTTATTGAAGACACCGAGGAAAAACACGACAAATATCGGTGGCGCCAGATAGGATTGAATGCCCTGCAGATAGTCGTACAAACCCTTGCCGCCTTTGATTACAGGTATCCAGGCCAATCCGATAAGCACCATAACACCGGTTGCCATACGGCCAACCCAAACAACATGTTTCTGTGACGCCAGAGGACGCAGCTTCGAATAGAAGTCGATGGTAAACAGCGCCGCAGAGGCGTTGAAAGCCCCCGCCAGTGAGCTCATCAGCGCAGCGAGCAACCCGGCGACGACAATTCCGCGTATTCCAATCGGCATAACCTCGGTAACAAGCATAGGAAAGGCTTTCTGGGCGTTATCACGAATGATTTGTCCATCCGCGTCAAGCATTGTCTGCGCTAAAGCGGCGTTTTGACCGCTCTTAGCCAGAGCGAAGGCAATCATGCCGGGGATGATGAAAATAAATACCGGCAGCAGCTTCAGTGCCGCTGAACAGATGGAACCACGACGCGCGATTTGCTCATTTTTAGCGCCGAGAACACGCTGAACGATATACTGGTCGGTACACCAATACCACAAGCCGATAATCGGCGCACAGAAAAGCATACCTATCCAGGGATAGTTGTTGTTGAAGTACCAGGCCATCCGGGTCGGCTCCTTAACGGGCGCCCAGGTCGCGGTGACACCTTCAGGCACGAGCGGCTTCCACAGGTTGAACATTTCGGAACCCGCCCACTCGCGTAATGCGTCCCATCCGCCAAGGGCTTTCAGTCCGAAATAAGTTACGCACGCCGAGCCGAAAACCAGAATTACCGTTTGAATCGCGGATGTATATGCGACAGCACGCATACCACCCATAATCGTATAAATGCCTGTAAGAACAATTACCAGAATTGAGCCTATCCAGAAACTGTCGAGCCCCATAAAAGTCGCTTCGGGAACCATCACAGCAAAAACAATGCCGCCGGCAAAAATGCCCACTGCCAGTTTGGTGAGGACATAGGCGACCATTGAAATGAGTGACAGGACTGTACGGTTAACCGGTGAAAATCGTCTTTCGAGAAATTCCGGCATAGTGAAGACCTTAGAGCGCATATAAAACGGTACCAGAACCCATGCCAAAACCAGCAGGCACCACGCATGCAGCTCATAGTGTGCCATAGCGACACCATCGGTAGCACCGGAGCCGGCCAGGCCGACCAGATGCTCCGAACCAATGTTCGACGAAAAAACCGCCGCACCGATAACCCACCAGCCCAAATTACGGCCGGCAAGGAAATACTCGGTCGTCGTTTGTGACTGCTTTTCTTTCAGGTAGGCCCACCATGCGATGCCGAACACGATGCAAAAGTAACCCGCTATAATAAGCCAGTCAACTACATGTAATGCCGTCATTCTTAATCCTTTCAATAAAGTTTAATAAATCAGTCAACCAACCGAAAATAAACTTTTTAACAGATATACTCGTTCAGTATATTTTCAAGCAATTCCTGTCTGCCTGATTGTAGTTTGGGCTCACCTTTCTCCAAAACAAATTTTTCCAGCTTCTCGAAGTTCATTTTGCCGGATTTGATTTTTTTGCCGAGGTCTTTGCCCCAGCCTGCATAACGTTTTTTAACGGCTTTTTCAAAGACCCCGCTCTTGAGCAGCTTAGCGGCGATTTTTAATCCACGGGCAAACGCATCCATCGCGCCGATATGAGCGTAGAACAAATCCACACTGTCGATAGACTGACGGCGGACGTGTGCGTCGAAATTCAGGCCGCCGGTCGTGAAACCGCCTGATTTAAGAATGATATACATAGCCAAAATCGTATCGTACAGGTCGGTCGGGAACTGGTCGGTATCCCAGCCCAACAATAAATCCCCGCGATTGGCGTCAACAGAACCGAGGATGCCGTTGACGGCGCAGAACTCAAGCTCGTGATGAAACGTATGCGCCGCCAGGGTTGCGTGATTGGCTTCTATGTTCATTTTGAAATGGTCGAGCAGTTTATACTTTTGCAAAAACGCGAAGCAATTAGCCGCGTCAAAATCGTATTGATGCTTGGTGGGTTCTTTGGGTTTCGGTTCGATGTAGAGCTGGCCTTTGAATCCGATTTTTTTCTTATAATCGACCGCCATCCTAAGCAGCATCGCCAAATGGTCAAGCTCGCGTCCCATGTCGGTATTTAACAGTGTGTCGTAACCTTCCCTTCCGCCCCAAAAGACATACCCGGCACCGCCCAGCTCTTTGGTAATTTCCATCGCTTTTTTAATCTGGCTTGCGGCATAGGCGAATACGTGAGGATTCGGATTGGTACCTGCGCCCGCCATAAAACGCCGATGCGAAAAGGCATTTGTCGTTCCCCATAAAAGCCTGACGCCGGTATCCTTCTGAAGCCGCTTGGCCAATTTTACAATCTTGTCCAGACGGCTGTTTGTTTCCGCTAAGGTATCTGCTTCCGGTGCGATGTCACGGTCGTGGAAACACCAGAAATTCACACCCAGTTTGGTGAAGAATTCAAACGCCGCGTGCATCGTCTGCTGGGCCCGTTCCATAGGGTCCGAGGCATCGTTGTAACTGCGGATAATCGTATTGGCTCCAAACTGGTCAGCCCCAAGCCCCTTGAACGTATGCCAGAAACAGACCGCGAAACGCAGATGCTCAGCCATAGTTTTGCCCAAGACCTTTTGGCTGGGACGATAGTGCTTAAAGGCCAGCGGATTTTTTGAATCCGGCCCTTCATACCTGATTTTCTTGACTTTCGGAAAAAATTCTTTCATAGTTCAAATCCCTTTTACTTGAAAAACTTTTACTTCAGGCCGTTTGCCAGCATGTAATAAACTTCATTTGTCCGAATGTCTTTCTTGAAATTGCTGATAGTGGTATTCTTATCAATCATCAGGTATTCGATGTCAGCCATTTCCGCGAAATCTTCGATGTGCTCTGCGGTCAGCGCCATGCTGAATCCTGTATGGTGAGCGCCGCCGCCGAGAATCCATGCGCCGGCGGCAACTTTGAGATTCGGTTCAGGCTGCCAGACAACACGCGCTACCGGCAGTTTCGGCAAATCGGCGTCCGGTTTGACAACCTTACAGGGATTGATAAGCATTCTGAACCGATTGCCCATATCCATTACAGAGACATTGACACCGCTGCCTTGCGGGACGTTGAAGACCAGTCTCGGCGGGTCGGCTTTTCCGCCGATGCCCAGAGGATGAACTTCAAGAGAAGATTTGCCGCTTGCAATCGAGGGGCAAACCTCAAGCATATGAGCTCCGAGCACTTTCATTCCCTTGGGGTCCAGATGATAGGTGTAATCTTCCATAAAAGATGTTCCGCCATTTAAGCCGGTCGCCATAACCTTCATCGCGCGAACCAGCGCTGCTGTTTTCCAGTCACCTTCGGCCCCGAAGCCGTATCCATCAGCCATCAACCTCTGTACCGGAAGACCGGGCAACTGAACCAGACCGTGTAAATCCTCGAACGTGGTAGTAAAGGCCTTGAAGCCGCCTTTTTCAAGGAATGTTCTCATGCCGACTTCAATCTGGGCTGAGGTGCGGACCGCTTCGAGCTGGGCGGCGGTAAGTTTGACCTTGTAGTCCCTTTTGTATTGATTTACCATCGAGTTGATTTGCTTGCTATCAACCTTGTTAATAACAGCGACAAGGTCGCCGACTCCGTAACCGTTGACGGAATAGCCGAATTTTTTCTGTGCTTCGACTTTGTCGCCTTCGGTGACGGCGACTTCCCTCATGTTGTCACCGAAACGGGCAACTTTCATACCCTGCCAGTCGTTCCACGCGCAGGCTGCACGCATCCAGATATCCAGCTTTTCCACAACCTCCGGGTCCTGCCAGTGTCCGACTACGACCTTGCGGTTTTTCCGCATCCGGCTGCAGATAAATCCGAACTCCCTGCCGCCGTGAGCCGATTGATTCAGGTTCATAAAGTCCATATCAATGCTCTTCCAGGGAATGTCCCTGTTGAACTGCGTGTGCAGATGGACGAACGGCTTTTTAAGAATGCTAAGTCCTGCAATCCACATCTTGGCGGGACTAAATGTATGCATCCAGGTAATCAGCCCGACGCAATTTTTAGCGTTGTTGGCTTTGACGCAAATACTGGTAATCTTATCCGGCGTCGTAACAACAGGTTTGAATACTACCCTGCATGGGATATTTGCCGACTTATCCAGGTATTCGGCAATTTTCTTCGAGTCCGCGTCAACCTGTTTGAGCGTTTCCTTGCCATACAAATGCTGGCTTCCTGTTACAAACCATACTTCAAAATCTTTCAGTTTAATCATATTATTCCCCTTTTAATTTTGTCCGTAATACGCATTTTCTCCGTGTTTACGCAAATAATGTTTATCGAGCAGGACTTTTGTAATTTCTTTTTGCTCTGGATTTATAAGCAACGTGCCGAGCGCCATCTTGGCAACCTGCTCAAGCACCATAGCGGTTTCGACAGCCTTGGCGGCATTATCGCCCCAGGTAAACGGCCCGTGATTAGCAACCAAAACCGCGGGCATCTGCATCGGGTCGATATCTTTGAAGCGTTCTACAATAACTTTGCCGGTATTCAGCTCATAGTCGGTTTCGATTTGCTCTTTGGTCATCACGTCTGTAACAGGCACATTACCATAGAAATAATCCGCCGCGGTTGTTCCCAAACAGGGAATTTCTCGACAGGCCTGTGCCCATGTAGTCGCATAAGCTGAATGAGTATGACAGATGCCTTTGATACCCTTAAAACTGCGATACAGCTCCAGATGTGTCGGAGTATCTGAAGAAGGATTCAGACTATCTTTGAAAATCTTGCCATCTAAATTTAACAAAACAATTTTATCAGGAGTTAATTCGGTGTATTCGACGCCGCTTGGTTTTATAGCTACAACGCCTGTATCTCTGTCGATACCGCTGACATTGCCCCAGGTTAGAGTTACCAGGTCATAGACAGGCAGCATCAAATTAGCATCGCAAACGGATTTTCTCAGCTCTTCATACATCAAGCGTTAGCTTCTTCTTTGATAATTAACAAATCTTTCATTACATTGGCCATTATTTTCGTTTCCTTATTTATACCAAAAGCATCATGGAGCTGCTTGTAAAGTTTGTAAAGTTTTTGATAGGTCTTATGGTTTTGGGGATTCGGCTTAAATGTAGTATCTTTAACACCACACATAGCTTTCTGTGCGTCGGCGCAATTGTCAAAACCGCCTGCCGCTTTGCCCGCCACGACCGCCGCGGCAATAGCAGAACCCAAAGCACACGTCTGGGCCGAGCGTGAGATTTTCATCTCTCTGCCGGTAACATCGGCGTAAATCTGCATAAGCAGCGCATTCTTTTCCGAGATACCGCCGCAATTGACGACCTCTTTGATTTTTACGCCGTATTCCTCGAAACGATTGATAATAGTCAGCGCACCGAACGCTGTAGCTTCGATTAAAGCGCGATAGATTTCCTCAGGTTTGGTATGTAATGTCTGTCCAAGCAGCAGGCCTGTCAATCTCTGGTCAACTAAGATTGTTCGATTACCGTTGTTCCAGTCCAATGCTAACAAACCGGACTGGCCTGGTTTGAGTTTGGCGGCCTTTTTGGTTAAGGCTTCATGCGAGCCTGCATCTTTTCCGCCAGGCTGGATATAATTTACAAACCAGTTAAATATGTCACCGACCGCCGATTGGCCTGCCTCCAGCCCCCAGCAGCCGGGCAGTATGGAACTATCTACAATACCGCAGATACCGGGAACATCGGTAAGGTCAGCCTTTTTGTCACGAACAACCATATCACAGGTGCTCGTACCTATAATTTTGACAAGCGTTCCCTCTTTAATTCCCGAACCTACACCGCCGAGATGAGCGTCAAAGGCCCCCATCGCAACGGCGATACCTGCCGGTATCCCAAGTTTTTCCGCCCATTCTGTTGTCAGATTTCCGGCGGCGGTATCGATAGCATAAGTCTTTTTGCCGAGCGTATCGGACAGCCTGCCCAGTTTTTTATCGAGTTTACTAAGAAACTCTTTCGCCGGATAGCCGCCCCAGTCATCGTTGAACATAGCCTTGTGGCCTGCGGCGCATCGACAGCGTTTTATTTTGTCGGGGCCGGCTGTGCCGGTAAGAAGAGCCGTCATATAATCGGCGTGCTCAATCCAGGTGTAAGCGGCGTCATAAACTTTCGGGTCAACACGCAGGCAGTGTAATACTTTGCTGAAGAACCATTCGGATGAGTATGTCCCGCCGCACTTGGCGAGATATTCGGGGTGTTCTTTGGCTGCCAGTTCCGTTATTTCAGCAGCTTCGGCGTGGCCGGTATGGTCCTTCCAAAGCCAAACATTCGCGTTCGGATTGTCTTTGAACTCATCGAGCATCGCCAGCGGCGTACCCTCTTTGTCAATCGGCAGCGGTGTCGAGCCGGTCGTATCGATGCCGATACCTATGATTTTGGCAGGGTCAAATGAACTGTCTTTGCCTTTGGCATCGGCGATAGCCCCTTTGATAGTAACTTCGATGCCTTTAACATAATCGGTGGGATTCTGCCGGGCTACATTATGGTCTTTCTCATCCAGTATAATCCCTGCCTGGCCGGTTTCATATTCATATACACAGGTACCAACTTCTTTGCCTGTTGTGGTCTCTACAATCAGAGTCCGCACAGAATTCGTTCCGTAATCCAAACCTATCGTAAATGCCATATTGTTTTGTCTCCTAATAAAAATCTCGAATTGTACTTTTTATTTGATATAAGGATTGATTGCAAGGCCAGATTGCGTTAAAATATAACCAGTTTGCGCAGTGCTTCATAAAGGTATTATATGCGAAAAGTAATAATAATGGTAGATACCGCCCGTGCTTCGGGCAGAAAATTTTTAAAAGGTATCGAAAGGTATATCCGCTCGAACACCAGTTGGCAGGTGTGTGTTCAGCCGCCGCATTACCTGCCTACCAGCAAATTTAACGCACCGTCCTGGTTTAAGCTTCAGGAGGCCGACGGCCTGATAGCCCGCGATTCCCAGCATACAGCCAGCATACTCAAGCTGAAAATACCCAGAATTATTAATGACACAAAACTGGAAAATCCGGCTGTTTCTTCTATTTACACAAACTCCGAAAAAACTAGCGAACTGGCGGCGAAATATTTTATAGGCCTGGGATTTAAAAACTACGCTTTCTGCGGCTTCGAAGGACTCGCCTGGTCGGACAAACGAAAAGAAAAATTCACCGAACATCTTCAAAAAAAAGGCTTCGAAAATATATTCAATTACCGCGACAGCTTAAACAAAACGCAAAAATCCAAAACTGAAAGACAAAGCATCGCACAGTGGCTCAAGTCTTTGCCGACACCCGCCTGCGTTTTTGCGTGTAATGACGACCGTGCGATACACGTTCTGGAAGCCTGCAAAATTTCAAATATAGCCGTCCCGGAAGAAATCGCGGTACTCGGTGTAGATAACGATGATTTGATATGCGATTTATCATCGCCGCCTTTATCGAGTATCGAGCTTAACTTCGAGAAAGGCGGCTTCGAAGCTGCCGGCCTTATGGATAAAATGATAAGCGGAGACAAGACAAGCACTAACATTGTTATAGAACCGCTTGATATTGTTACCAGGCAGTCAACGGACATCTTTGCCATCGAAGATAAGCAACTGGTAAAAGCGCTTATTTTTATCAGGGAAAATTACGAAAAGCCGATCCAGGTAAAAGATGTTGTCGCATCGACGGAATTGTCGCGCAGGAGACTCGAGCTCCTCTTTAAGAAATATATTAAAAAATCAATCAAGGATGAAATCACGCTTCAAAGAACCGAGTCAATTAAACGAAGGTTAAGAAATTCCACCGAGCCTCTGTATATGATAGCAAAATCCCTGAAATATACGGACCCTGAACATTTTTCCCGCTTCTTCAAAAACGCGACAGGCTTTTCCCCGACCGCATACCGCGCTGGAACTTATTGAAAAATGTAAATGAGTTAATGAGAAGATGGGTAGATGAGTTGATAGATGAGCTGGTCACATAAGAACCCATCGACTCTTTGACTCATTCACTCAATTGGCCGCCACTTTCGCCCTGCCGATTCTATGAGGCTATCCGCGGCGGCAAAGCTCTGCGCGCCCGCCGGATAAAAATCAGGGTCAGTCGGATTATCCCGCCAGCTCTTTAGAACAGGGTCGAGCAGTTTCCAGGCAATTTCCACACTGTCGTATCTGTTAAAAAGTGTCTGGTCACCCAGCATGGCATCGAGCAATAACCTTGAGTATGCTTCGGGCATCTTAACACCGAAGATGTCGCTGTAATGGAAATTCATATCCAGTGTACCCACACACAATTTTGAGCCGGGATGCTTGGCCTGGAACTGCAAAGAAATTCCTTCGGCAGGCTGAATCTGCATTATCAAAACATTGGCAGGCAGGTCGTCAAGTCCCGCCTCAACGAACATCGAGTGAGGAACCTGTTTGAAAGTAATCGCTATTTCAGTATTCTTGGCAGCAAGCTGTTTTCCTGTACGAACGAAAAACGGCACATTCTTCCACCGCCAGTTATCTATATACAATCTTGCCGCTACGAATGTCTCCGTTTTTGAATCCGGTGCGACACCTTCTTCATCGCGGTAAGCGGGAACGGATTTGCCTTCAATTATACCTGTTGTATATTGCCCTTTGATAATATCCGCCGACCACGGTTCGATTTCCAGCGGGCGGATTGATTCGAGCAATTTTGCCTTTTCATCCCGAACGCAGTTCGCCTCGAAAGACGCGGGCGGCTCCATCGCGACCAGTGCCAGCATCTGGAGCATGTGGTTTTGAAATATGTCACGCAGCGCCCCGCTTTTGTCGTAGTAGTCCGCTCGATGACCTACGCCGAGTGAT
Source organism: Sedimentisphaerales bacterium (assembly GCA_016930645.1). Taxonomy (GTDB): domain Bacteria; phylum Planctomycetota; class Phycisphaerae; order Sedimentisphaerales; family Anaerobacaceae; genus JAFGGH01. The sequence continues at coordinate 19,983 of JAFGGH010000053.1, read as the reverse complement.
TCAGCAATGGTAATCTGAACGTTGTCTATAAAGTTGCGGTTCCAGACCGGCTCGAAGATAGTGTTGGCGAAGCGGAAAATCAAAATGTTCTGGACAGTCTCTTTGCCGAGATAGTGGTCGATTCGGTAAATCTGCGATTCATCGAAGCATGAGGCAATTACCGAATTTAACTGTCTCGCTGAGTCAAGGTCGTGGCCGAAAGGCTTTTCGATAATCAGCCTGACTTTCCGCTTTTCTTGCGGGTCCTGGCGACATGACAAATCCGCGTCGTGCAGCTTTTGGACGATAACCGGATACAACGGCGGCGGCACGGAAAGGTAATATATTAAATTGCCGTCAACCTTGTGCAGCTTATTGAGCTTGTCAATTCGCATGCCAAGCTGTTCGTACAAGGCGCTGTCATCGTAACCACCGGTCAGGAAATGACATTTAGCCGCAAATGATTTAATTTTATCCGAGTCTTCATCCTCGATAGATTCAGCGGCTGTTTTTTGAAACTGCTCATCGGTAATTTGCGAGCGTCCGCAGCCGAGGATATAGAAATTTCCGCTCATCAGGTCGCGCCGGTATAAATCGAACAGGCCTGGAATAATTTTCCGCACGGTCAAATCGCCGGAAGCGCCGAATATGACTATTCCCGTAGCGCCTGCAGGCTGCTCGGCACAGATTATATCCATCCCGCTGACTGTCGGCTTTATCTTCTGCATATAAGCTCTTTAATCAGAAACTGTAACGAACCGCCGTGTATATATTCGTATTATTCCGGAACTGGCCGAAAAAGGTGCCCGGATAATCGCCGAAGAAGATATTTGCACCAGCTTCAAGGGCCAGGTTATCAGTGGCCTTGTAATTAACGTTAGGTCTCATGTACACATCTTTATCAGAAGGCGAAAAATAAGTAAACAGCGAACATCTGAGGTTCTGGTTCATCAATAGCTTAGTCAGGCGGAACGTTACCAAATGCCTGTCTCTGTCGCGGTCCAGGCCGGACGGCATAGAATCCTTATACTGGCCATAGTCGAGCATGTGTTCAACGTAATACTGGATGCCGCCGGTAAAATTTTTGCCGATTTCCTGTGAGTAACCGGCCAAAAATCTCAGCTCCGAATTGTTGATTCTTCCCGTATGACCGCTCTGGTCTTCGTCGGATTCGTAATAGCCGAATTCCAGGTTCCCGATACCCTTAGCAACGTTTCCGCGGACGCTTGCTCCGTAAACGTTCAGGTCGGGAAATATCGCCTGGGTGCCGGTCGGGTCCTGTCCGCCGGGGCTTTTCCAGTAGCCGCGATAGGCATAAAGAGCATACTCATAATTATTGATATTTTTGTATAACCTGGCCGCGATTTCATAGTCTCTGAACCATCTGTCGGGTTTGTTTGTATGCACAACAGCGTCCCGCCCTGCTATTCTTCCGAGGTTCGAGTTCCAGTAAGAAATCCGCTCGCCGCTTATAAAGCGGTCGTGGTCGAAACGGGGGGTATAGACGACATCGAGGTTGGCAAGGTCGCTGAACAAGCTCACCTTTAAGGCGTCGGAAGGCGCCTTTAAGTATTCGGTATCTCTGCCGATAAAGAAGGACTGCCAGTCTTTCGGGAACAGATCATTAATAAAGATTAAATCGCCTGTGCCCCAGGTAAGTATCTGTCTGCCGATTTTTATATCCATAAAACTGAAAGGCCTGGTGAAAATAAACGCCTCGCGCAGGTCGAAATCAGCCTGCTCTTCGACAAGGTCGCCGTAAACATCGCCTTTGACCTTGAAATCGGCCCAGTCAAGATACGAAGACATTTCGACCTGGAACCTCTGTTCCATAATCGACATGTCTTTTTCGTATTTGTCTTTTCTTATGCGATAGCCCGACCGAATCTCATAAAATCCGTGCACATCGAGATTGGACAACAGCAGATCAAAATCATTATCACTTTCTTCTTGCGCTTTCAAAGGCAGCGAAAAAACAACAAACAGCAAAATGAAAGTAATAAGTCTTTGCGTCTTCCTCATCTGATTGCTTCCCTCGGCGGTCTGCGAAGATACCTTTCCGTAAATAAATCGTCCTTCAAATCGGTATTGTACTTTATATCGGAAAATTCCATCTCGGTTTTACCGCCTGTAGTCAAGTCTGAAACGACCGACTGAACAACAGTCGGGTACTTAACTATTTCCTCGCCCTGCTTAGCTTCGAGCATCTCAACTTTCTTCGACTCGATGGTTCTATAGAGCTTGTTGTTCTTGTCATAAAACTCCATCTTCATCGGGAGAAAAGTCTGCCTGCCTATCGAGACGTTATAATAGGCAAACTCAACCGTATCGGGTTTTTTAGGTACATTTTTGATTACATAATATTCGTCTGTAGTCTCGATAAGCTCGTGGGCATCTTCGGCAAGGCTTCGGCCTGACACATCTTCGTACAGAAAATCCGAGCCGACAAAGCTCGTTCTTTTATCACTTGCCGCGATTCTTTTGACCAGGTCGAGACCGGGCAGATACAGCCATCTGTCATCATCCTTTTCGAGAGCAACATATTTATGGACCATAAAGACCATCCCGCGAACATCGGCAGGCCTTTGAAAATAGACGTAATACTTCTGGTCGCCGCCGTCTTTATCGTCTTTTCTGAGAATGATAAACTCGCGATTTCTGGTCAGGCCTTTTTTGTCTGTAATTGTCATCGTTACTTTTGCCTTGCCGTCTGTACCCTGGTAGTAGGCCATAACGTTAGCCTTGTTGATGATGGTTTCAACATCGGCAATCTTCTGCGGCTGGTTGGAGTCATCAGCGGCAAACAGTACCCAAGGAAACACAAACACTATCGTAAATGCTAATAAAGTCTTCATTTCAATCCTCACTTTCAGTTTTCACATTTTTACAGGCTTTCTTGCGTGACATTATTCCGCAGGCAAGGGCCATTATCGGTATGGCTATGACGCTAATCAAAGCCATTTTTATCCAGCCGAGTTTCCAGTACTGATGCAGATTGATACTAATCAGGACAACCGCCGCAGCGGAAATAATCAGGCAGAAGGCACAATTGCAGCTCATTGATTTCGGCGAGGCCTTTACCTTGAACAAGGCTTTTTCGGCAATCTTTATTATAGCCGGCAAGGCTGTCAATGTAACCACTCCCGAAAGGCCCATTATCGCGCAAAGAAATATTCCAACGGTTTTATACGGTACCAACGGTGCAAGCAGCAAAGGCAAAAAGCCGATGGCGATAACAAGGACGTTCCTGCTGATTGCCCGTGCAGGCTCGCCGAACATTACAGATGCGCTCGCCTTCCAGCTTCCGGTCTGGTTGTAGCTTTCTCTTGCACGCTCGAGAAAATGAATCGCAAAATCAACCGCCATACCCAAAGTCAGCGCGCTTAGGACCGCGACCGGCATATCATAATCTTTGCCGGCCAGACCTATTATTCCATAAATCAAAACTATGGTAATCGTCAGCGGCACCATGCAGATAATCCCCCAGAGCGCCGAGCGGAAAAGTACCGCCATCATTATAAAGACTATGATAAAGCTGCCCAGAAAAGACTGCAGCATACCGAACACCATTTTTTCCTGCCAGACGGTGTTAATATATGTCAGTCCCGCCCAGTTATATTTCAGCGGCACGGCAGGCGTATTCGAGGCAAAGAAATCATCGACTGCTTTTACAACTTTTTCCATATCCTTGTTATCGCCGCTGGTGAGCTGAAGCCACAAATTAGTTTTATTGTAATCATAAGTAACAAAGTGCCACAAATGATTCGGCTTGTGACTGCTCTGGAACTGTATAAGACACTGAGCGACTGCGGCGGACGAATTGGGAACTTTGTAATTTTCCGGCTTACCGTCGATTAATTCTTTGTGTACCTTTTTAACAATATCGGTAACAGAGTTGCTCTTTCCAACCAGGCCGGTTTCTTTGAGGTATTCCTGAAGACCTGCTATATACTCCAGTACCTGCGGCTGTTTAAAAAGCGCAAGGGCAGCTTTTTCCTTCTCGAAGAAATCTGTCACTTCGTACCAGAAATCAATTTCAGTATCCTTTGCGGCATCGAGTTTTGCGTTTACGGTTTCAATAATTCGCTCTAAATATTGCTCTCTTGTCTCATCCTGTGATGGTTCTGATTCAAGAAGCTTTTCAGCTTGACTTATTGCGTTTGCCGCGTCGGGAAATTGTTCTTTTAGTTCACCAGCTTTTTTCTGCCAGATCTGTTTCAAATAATCCGTAAATCCCTGCTCGATTCTGCCTTCGGTTGCATCCTCGAGCACGAGATAGGCCATATAAGTTCCGCCGAAATGCTTATTCAATTCGATGTCAGCCTGGCGGATTGGATGACTTTTCGAGAACCATTTTACAGGATTGTCGTTGACCTGGATTTGCGTGATGCCGTAAACGGCGACCATAACTATTACAGCGATAACAGACAGAATTATTTTAGCACGGCTATACGTGAAACCGCCTGTTCCTTTGAGAACTTTTGTAAGCCAGTTGGCCTTTTCCTCGTGCACCGCCGCATGGCCGAAATTCTCAAGCGACTCTTCCTTTATCGTCATAATATAAGCAGGCACAAATGTTACCGTGCATACCCAGGCAATCATAATACCGGCGGCAACAAAAAGCCCGAATACCTGTACCGGCGGAATCGGGGTAAGGGCAAGTGACGCAAAGCCCGCCGCCGAAGTCAGAGATGTATATAACATCGGCGTAAACAGGTTGCCCATCACCTCTTTGACGGTTTTCATTCTTCCCTTTTGCTTTGTGTAAAGGTCGAAAAATTCCGAGAGGATGTGAATCGAATCGACAACGGCTATCGGCATAAGAAAAATCGGAATCATCGAGCTCATAATGTGAACAGGAAATCCGAAACCTATTAAGAGGCCCATAGTCGTTATCACCGAAATCATCGCGACTATCATCGGCGCAATAACAAGGATGAGTTTGCGGAAGAAGACCAGCATCAAGAGAAATATCACCACCATCGCAGTCGGCGCCGATATCGCCATCTGGATAAACATCTCGACACCGAATGTATCTTCGGCCACCGGCAGGCCGGTGACATAATACTCCTCATCACCTTCGAACGTCTCGATTTTTTCCCTCAGCTTACTGTAAGTACGGTAGCTCAAATCCTTGCTTGTCAGCGGCAGGTACAGGCAAACCGCTTTTTCATCCTCGGAAAAAATTGTACCGGTAAGTAACGGGCTGTTCCTTGCCTTGTCCCTGATTTCAAGGGCTTCAGTCTGGGTTGCAGGCGGCTTCTTCATAAACCACTCGAAATTCACCTGCCCTGATGAGCCCTGACTTATGTAATCGACCACCGACGGGGCAAGCAAATCAGCTTCGATAAGACCGACCTGCCTTTCGGGATTATCTTTGTCGGGCCATTTAAGCTCGTTCTTTGCGAACTCTGTAAGCTCATATACCTTTGTAAGAGATGCCGGATTGAATATGCCGCCGGGGTCTTTATTATTTACAATTCCAACTACAACGATGTCGCTTAATGAAAACCGCTCCTTGGTCTGGTCGTGAAAGACCCTGACAGGCTCATCGGCGCTTAGCATATTTTCCGGGTCGGTGTCAACCTTTATAAGCGGAATCATCGCCCCGGTAACTAATGCGACAATAATCATCAGAGCGATTACAAGCTTATTATGCTTTATGGAAATACCGACAATCGTAGAGCCGAAAGACATTTCCTTCTCCTTAGAAATATCTCATTTGCAAGACTTTGATACGCCACAGACGAACCGGAAATTCTTATCCCACGAATGCTGTGCGCTGCGAGCTATCCTTCGTATGGTTCAAATTCGTCTTTGCCCACTCCACATTCCGGGCAGGTCCAGTCGTCCGGCAAATCCTCGAATGCGGTACCAGGCTCGATTCCATTTTCAGGGTCGCCCACTTCGGGGTCATAAATATAACTGCATGCTGTGCATTGATACTTCTTCATAAGCCAGACTCCTTAAAAAATAACTCCCGATTCTACGGCTAACAGGATAATACAAAAATACGTTTGAATCAATACTTTTGCCAAATATGATAATCCCTGGCTTTATAGAAGAAGATTTGATATTATTTGTAAAATTGAAAAATAAAAATACAGGAGCGTTACGATGAATTTGAAAATTAACTTGCCCGCCGTCCGTTTGGCGGGAAGAATTTTGGCGGTGATTGCAGTCATAAACTCAATGGTACTTGCGATGAGCTCCGGCTTCCAGGCCAAAAGCCCAAACAAAGAGCTGAAACTCGATTTTCAGCTCAAAGAAGGCAGGCCGGTTTACAGTGTCAAGTTAGGCAAAGATGTCATACTCGAAGATTCATCGCTCGGATTAGTCCGCAGCGATTCGGACTTTACGCATGACCTTGAGGTAACAGACATCTCTAAAATCAAAGCGGTTTCACAGGAGTATTCCCTCCTTCACGGAAAACGCAGCAACATAAAACACAAAGCAAATCAGCGAATTGTTACATTGCAAAATCTGCAACAGCAGCAAATGAAAATCGTCTTTCAGGTCTCAGATGACGGCGTCGCATTTCGCTACGAGTTCGAAGGCTCGGACGATTCCGGCAAACTTTCGATAAACAGCGAGGTAACGGGCTTTGCATTCCCAGAAGAAACAAAGGCCTGGCTGCATCCACTGCACGATTCCAAAACCGGCTGGAGCAGAGGCTACCCATCTTACGAATCACATTATGTGATTGAACAGCCCGTTGGTCAGCCTTCTCCATACGCGGCAGGCTGGGCATTTCCAGCATTGTTTAAGGTTGGACAGACAGGCTGGGTACTACTAAGTGAGACAAATACGGGCAAATCTTATTGCGGCTGCCGGCTTGGTCAGGATTCGACCGGAGGAGTTTACCGAATCGCGTTCCCGCAGGCCGCCGAACATCGAGGCCCGATTGACCCGGTAGCACCGAGCATAAATTTGCCGTTCGAATCGCCGTGGCGCATAGTCATCATCGGCAAACAATTAAAAACAATCGTAGAATCCACGATGGCGACTGACCTGGCAGAACCATCGAAAATCACCGACACCTCATTTATTAAACCCGGACGTGCAGGCTGGAGCTGGCTGAGATTCGGCGATAACAGCGCAGAACTTAAAATGCAGCATAATTACCTCGATATGACCGCTAAGCTCGGCTGGGAATATCTTTTGGTCGATTGCAACTGGGATAAGCTGATAGGCTATGAAAAAATAGCAGAGTTCGCAAAAGAAGCAAAAGAAAAAGGTGTCGGACTAATCCTCTGGTATAATTCAAACGGCGAATGGAACGATTTTGCAATGACACCAATGAACCGCGTTCACACATCCCAGCTTCGCAATGAAGAATTCAAACGACTCAAGGATATGGGAATTGCCGGTGTTAAGGTGGATTTTTTCGGTGGCGACAAGCAGGCAACAATGCAGCTATACCTGGACATTCTCGAAGACGCGGCGAAATATAATCTGATGGTGAACTTCCATGGGGCAACCATCCCTAGGGGATGGCAGCGGACCTGGCCTAACATGGTTACGACCGAAGCTGTTATGGGAATGGAGTATGTAACCTTCGACCAGAAAAATGCCGACCAGCAGCCGCAGCACTGCTGCGTCCTGCCGTTTACGCGAAATGTCGTGGCGCCGATGGATTTTACGCCGGTAGTTATGAACAGAAGAATCCGTAATGTGCAGAGAGTTACAAGCGGGGCATTCGAACTGGCGTTGCCGGTCATCTTCGAATCGGGCGTTCAGCATTTCGGACTGGCCCCGTTCGAGGCTGAAAAATTACCTCAGCAGGTTACTCAATACCTGAAAACCATTCCCACAGCCTGGGACCAGACCTGCTTCGTGGCAGGCTGCCCGGCTAAAGATGTCGTCATTGCACGTCGAAAGGCTGATGCCTGGTACATCGCAGGAATCAACGGCGAAAAAGAAAAGAAAAAATTAGATTTGGATTTGTCTTTCCTGCCGAAGGGTCTGAACGGAACACTAATTACGGATGACCCGGCGGAAGATAAGCTGCTCATAAAAGATATAAACATTTCACCCGACAAAGTTTTTAACATCGAGCTTGCCCCTTACGGCGGTTTTGTTATCCGGTGTAAATAGAAAACGACAGCTTAGAAAAGCATCGCCGCTATCTTCGCAGGCTCGACTCGGAAATAGCAGCCTTTGCCCTCGAAAAAATTATGCTCGGCAATAAGATGTATATTCAAATCCGACCATTTAATCTCATCGCCTGTCGCGGTATCGCGCAATATAGTAACTCGCTTTGCGAAGTTGCTGGCGTGTGGCCAGGGACACGGAATCCGACCTTTTACTTCGGTTATCATAGCCTGGCGTGAATCATCTATTTTAATCCAATTGCCCAAAGCCTCTGTGGCTTTATTAGTTACATCCTGCATCTTCGAGGCTATATCCTTGGCGGGACAGCCAAGCTCGCTGAGAACAGCCAAATCCGCATCGATGATTTCACCGAGGCTGCGCCGGTCGCTGCCCATAAAGCCGCTCGATGACAGCTTCGAGCTTCTTAAAATACCTTCAAGTTTTTTAATATCGGGACTTTCTTTCATATTCGTACAGCGTTACGCAAACTTATCATAATAGATTTTATCTTCGTCCAAACCAAGTTTTTTTAATACTTCAATAGAGGCGTCTATCATACCGCCACTGCCGCAGAGATAGCCTTCACAATCCGCTATATTTTTTTCATTTCTGCCGACCGCCTTTGTAACCAGGCCGGTCTCGCCGTTCCATTCTTCTTCGGGTTCATAAACTACCGGAACGAATCTGAAGTTCGGCAGGTCTTTTTCAAACTGTCTCATCTCATCAAGCAAAAATAATTCCTTAACCTTATTAGCGCCGAAGTAATATGTAACCTTCCTTTTATTGCCGGTGTTTTTCATATAATGCAATATGCTCACAAACGGAGCCATACCCGACCCTCCTGCTATCCAGAGCATATCGGCATCGGTCTCGCTCAATCGAAACTCGCCGTAAGCCCCATTCATTTTGACCTTATCGCCAACATTAAGATACTCGAAGCAGTACGTAGTGCATATCCCGCCCGGCACAAAACGGATAATCAAATCTATAATATCCTTCTGTGCAGAGTCCGACGCTATCGAATACGCCCGATAGACTTCTTCTTTGCTCTTTTCGTAAATCGGGGCAAGTAACTGCATATATTGGCCGGGTGTGAATTTTATATCGGGAGGCTCAATCAGCTTAAAGCGAAACAGCTTTATATCGTGAGTTAAATCCCTAATTTCTTCGCACGAGCAGCTATACTCTTTTATATTAAAAAGCTCTTCGGGAATCTCGATTTTCAAATCGTTTCGGACTTTTACCTGGCAGGAAAGACGCATATTGCCGGCGATTTCCTTTTTGTCGAGATAAGGCTCTTCGGTCGGCAATAGAGACCCGGCCCCGTCGGGAACCTTAACTTTACACAGTCCGCAGGTACCTCTGCCGCCGCAGGCGCTGGGGATAAATATTTTCTGCTCGACAAGACTGGCAAGCAAGCTACCCCCGCCATCGATAACCAGGTCTTTTTCACCGTTGATGGTAATCTTACATTCGCCGTAATTTCGCAGAAAAAATTCCGCGACAACCAAAACCGCAGCCAACCCGGCGGATATCGCGGACATTATCAAAACTGAAATTAACAAAGTCTGTATCATTATTTAAATTCGAAGTATTTCAATTCAAAAATAAGTTTCAATAACCGTACCTCTTATTTATATAGCATAACCAGTCTTTCCAGTTACCGCTTGTATCATTTTTCCTGACATAATCTACAAATTGCTGATGCGAAAAGCTTTCAAACACGGCTTTCCCTTTAAAAAAGCATCCCCATTCCGTCCTGAAATCATCTATCCCTGTTGTTCTCAGGCATTTGATGAGGGTTCTGTTGCAGGCGTCATAAGCAACGCATGAAATAACAAAATCATACTTACCGCTTTGTGCAATACCTTCGGCAAGTGCCTGCTGTCTGAAAAGCTGATACCCTGAAGTAGCAGCAGGACATTTTTTAAGTTTTTGCCCAGCTTTGCCGGATAGTTTAATAAAATCCCAGTATTTTCGATTGGTCCCTTTACCATCGTACCACCTGCAAATTCCTTTAGGATCAGATAAAATTTTTGCAACATCTATACATCTTTTGACATCATGATTGCCGTTATTAAGCCTCCGTCCTGAGCAAGGATAAAAAGAATGTTCAGTGTACTTATTCTCAGTCAAGATTAAGCCACTACCACCGTTAACAATAAAGGCAATATCAGGCGATGTTTGGTTAGCGCCTCTCTTTCCTTTCGGTTCTCCAAGCAACGCAGAGGGATTTAAACAGCCGCCCGCGTCATACTCTAATTCGATTTTGTCAACGATCTCAATTCGTTCATTTACGTATTTGCGTAGGAAACCGGCCAATAAATCTTTATCTCTCCGAAATGGAAAATACAGATTTGCACAAAGCATCCAGGAACTTTTGAGATTATGGCAGTCTTTATGTCTTTGGATATTTGCTCTTTCAAGATACTTAGGCAGGGAAATTCTAATTCCTTCCCACAATCCTTCCGTCCAAAGGTTTTTGGGTAAAATCCACCATTTTTGCTTCTTGTTCTGAAATCCCATTTTTTTTGTCGCTATATTATTCTTGCGCCACTCTATTTGCTCCTTTTCGACAAATTTATCAAAGTCAGTGACCAAGAAACAACCCCTTTAGATAATTCGCTTCACTCAGAATAACTTAAATTATTGTCCGGCAAGGACGCCTGTAAAACCGATAAAGGCCAAGGCCATAATCCCTGCGATTATTAAAGTTATGCCCGGGCCCTGCAATCCCTTCGGGATTAAATCATTGGCAAGTTTGCCCCTGATATTGGCCATCGCGACTATCGCCAAAAACCACCCGATTCCGCTTCCTAAGCCGTAACCTACCGTAACGATAAAACTATAATTGCGGATTACCATAAACAAACATGCGCCCAATATCGCGCAGTTGACCGTTATCAAAGGCAAAAACACACCGAGACGCTGATAGAGATAAGGGCTGAACCTGTCAATTACCATCTCCACGAACTGAACGAATGCGGCGATAATAATAATGAACATAATAAAGCGGAAAAACTCCAGATGCAAAGGCTCAAGCACAAAGTGATATAAAATCCAGTTCAACGCGCACGTGCAGGTCATAACAAAAATCACCGCAAGACCCAGCCCGACCGATGACCTCACTTCACGCGAACAGCCGATGAACGGGCACAAGCCCAAAAAATAGCTAAGCAATATATTCTGCGTAAAAATCGCTGAGATACAAACGATAAAAGCCTGTGTAATTTGCGGTGTTATGTTCATTTGGTTTTCTCCTGGCTGGCTATCTGTATCGAGCGGAATATCCAGACCACTATCGCAAGCATAAAGAACGCCCCCGGTGGCATTACCATAATTATCCACTTGTCCCAATACGAACTGCTGAAATAAGGCACGGCAAAACCCAAAAATGTCCCCATACCGAGCACTTCCCTAAATGTCGCGATAATAAGCAGTACAAAGGAGTAACCAAGCGCGTTAAAAAAGCCGTCGAGCATAGCCCTGGCAGGCGGATTGGAATTGGCACAGGCCTCGCACCTGCCCATTACGATGCAGTTGGTAATAATCAGGCCAACATAAGGGCCGAGACTTTCCGACATCTGCGGCCAGTATGCCTTTAAGATGACATCGACGATGATAACATAAAAAGCGATGATAAGTGTCTCGACCATCATCCGTATATTGCGAGGAGTGAACTTTCGTAGAACAGAGACGCTCATTGAACTGAATGACAACGTAAAAATCAAAGCGGCACACATTACGGTCGTATTGAGAACGAGATTTGTAACCGCAAGCGTACTGCAAATACCAAGCACCTGCCCGAATACAGGGTTGTTCGACCATAAATCTTCGAGAGCTAATTCTTTTGTCTGACTTTTTGCCATTAATTATTCTTAACTTTCTTTCGCCATTCTGCCAGAGCGTCATTGATAATTTTTTCCAGTCTCGTACTTGTCTGAGTCGCGCCGGTTACCGCGTGCACCTGGCTTTTTTGTAAAGTCTCACCTGGCCGCCTGAAAACAACAGGTTTACCATCAGCTGACAATTTAAGATTTTTAAATTGCTCAGTAAATGCTATCTGCGCAACTTCAGCGCCAAGGCCGGGCGTCTCTCTCTGCTCGTAAACGGCAAATCCCGTTACCGTTCTTTTGTCCGGCTTTATCCCAACAACCGCTCTTATAGAAGCCCAAAACCCTTGCCCGGCAATCGGCAAAGCGTAACCGGCAATTTGACCATCCTCTTCCACAAAATAAGCACCTGCCGTCGTTTCAGCAGGTTCTTTAACCTCTCCGGTAAAAATCTTATGAAGCTCCATCGAGCTGAGTTTTTCATCATACAAATCCGGCACAACCTTCAATACGGCAATTTCAAACGCCAGCGACTCGTTGGCTTGTACCCTTTTTTCCGTAAACCGGGCAAAGCCGATTACCACAGCGCTCAGAGCCGCGGTAATGACAAACATATATATAACCGGAAAAAGGCGTTTCATTTTTCATCTTCCACAACAGGCTGTTTTCCCCTTCGTTGAAAATGGCGGACGATGCTGTCTAATGTCGGGGCGAACATATTTCCAATCAGTATCGAGAACATCAGGCCGCCGTTGAATATCGAAAAGTTTCTTATAACCATTGTGCTTGTTGCGATTATCATTCCGTAAAGGATTTTTGCAGACTCGGTTTTCGGCGAGCTTACCGGGTCTGTTACCATAAAAAACGCGCCGAACAAAAATCCGCCTCCAAAGACGGCAGGCCACGCCCCCGGCACCGGCTCGACACCAAGCCGAAACAGTAATTCATTCCAGAATGCGTAAGTCATTATTGTTGAAAGTATCAAAGCCCTGCTTGCCGTCTTAGTTATGAAAAGATATATCCCGCCGATACAAATCAATATCACACTTGTAACCCCCGCCGTACCGGATATCCTGCCGAACAGCAATCCTTTTAACAATGTTGTCTTTTTAATCACAACTGATTGCCCCTGCCTCAGGTTATGTGGTATTTTATCCGTCATCCGTCCTCTGTCTTCCGTCATCCGAATACCGAGCGAAATCTTATCAGCCTTCAGATATGCCATTGGTGTAGCCCCGCTAATCGCATCCGTTGTCGGCGCGGTCGTCCATTTACCTAAAGCTCCCCAGATACCCTCCGCCGCCGGCGCCCACGTGCCGGTAAGTGCAATCGGAAAACAGACATAAACAAACGCCCTGCCCGCGACTGCCGGATTGAATATATTTTTACCGAATCCCCCGAACACCATCTTGCCGAACATAATCGCAAAGACCATCCCGATAATCACAACGTACCACGGTACTGTCGGCGGCATTACCAAACCAAACAGGGTGCTTGTAACAAAAACAGCTTCCGATACGGGTTTATTGAGCCTGCGGGCAAAAATATATTCGATAACAAAACCGGTGATATTGGCAAGAGCGATAATGAAAAGACAATACCACCCGAAATAATACACCGCACCGGCTATGCAAGGCAGCAAGGCCAGCAGCACCTTTTCCATTATTTTCTGGCGCTGAATCATCCCACGCATTATATTAGATTAGATACGATTACAAAACACTTATACTGATTTTTACGTCGGAGATTAATCGGTTGCGCCCCTCGTTAAGGAAATCAGGCTATCAGGAAACCATGTCGCAGAACATCAGGAATCAGGATATCAGAAAAATAGCAATGTCACCTGATACACTGATAACCTGGTACCCACTACCTGATAACCAGATATTCTGATAACCTAAGACAAGCATTGCAATCGTTAAGACCCCTTTGCTGCCAAAAACCTTATTACGTTATTGAATAAACGTCATTATGCGGATATATATATCTGTATGGTAAAGGGATTTCGACAAATCGCTGTACTCACGGTAATCAGCCGCGTTCTCGGCTTCGTGCGGGACATGGCTTTTGCTTATTTCTTAGGTGCAGGCCGCCTGTTCGGGGCCTGGGCTATCGCTTTTAAAATTCCCAATCTCGCCAGGAGGCTATTCGGCGAGGGTGCCGCCGCCGCATCGTTCATTCCCGTCTATAGCGAAGAATTACATCACCGCCCCGATACCGCGAAAAAACTGGCCTGTACCGTTGTCACTGTGGTAACAGTTATACTTGCCTGCATCGTCCTGGCAGGCGAGGCCATCATTTGGCTCTATTACAGCTTCGTAAGTAAAGACCCTGACACAAATCTTATGCTCAACCTAGCCGGAATAATGCTGCCGTATATGATTCTGATATGTGTCGTAGCTATCTTAGCGGGAATACTGCAAACACACCGGCATTTCGCAACGCCGGCAGCGGCGCCTTCAGTATTGAATATTTTTATAATCGGCTCACTTTGCTTTAGCGGATGGATTATTGCTATCGAACCGGACAAACAGGTATTCGTTGTTGCTATTGCTGTAATAATTGCAGGTGTTTTTCAACTGGCGATGCAGTTTATACCGCTGCGTAAAATCGGTATCGGTATCCGTCCTGCCTGGCAGGTGCGAAGCGAAGCATTCAAAAAGATTTTAATTCTTATGGGGCCGATGATTCTCGGCCTGACGGCAACACAGCTAAACACTCTCGCTGATGATATTATCGCCTGGCTGTTCTCGGTTTCAGATGCCAAAGGCGAAACATTTTCATTTTTCGACCGCGTAATCCAATATCCCCTCCCTGCCGGTGCCGTCTCACATCTTTACTATTCCCAGCGCCTGTATCAATTCCCTTTAGGGGTTTTGGGAATTTCGCTTGCTACCGCAATTTTTCCGGTCATGAGTTCCGACGCCGCCAAAGGCGACACCACCGCCCTTAGCAAAACAATTTCAAAAGGCCTGCGCGGAGCAATTTTTATCGCCCTGCCGGCAACAGCAGGTTTAATACTCATTAGAACTATTCTTGTCCAGTGGGCATTTCAAAGAGGCCAGTTTCAACCTTCGGACACTCCCTTGACCGCAACCGTCTTATTATTTTATTCACTTGGTCTGTGCGGTTACTTCCTGCAGCAGATAGTCACCCGCGCTTTTTATTCCCTGCAGGACTCCAAAGCACCCGCCAAGACCGCAGCTCTCGCTGTGGGAATAAACGTTATATTGAATTTGACTTTGATATGGGTTCTCGGCACAGGTGGGCTTGCGCTTTCGACGGCGATATGTTCGTATCTGCAGGTTGGACTTTTGCTCTTTGCCTTGAGAAAACGTTTCGATGGAACAATACTCAACGGATTTGGTAAAACTTTTATTAAAACAATAATCGCCACAGTAATAATGTACGCAGTCGGTTTGTTGATTCTGAAAGTCCTTCCAGACGGGGAGATTAACTTATTGTCCGGCGCGATAAAACTGACACTAATCGTAATATCCTGCTCAGCAGCTTACATCATCACCGCAAAAATGATAAAAACACAAATGCTCAGCCTCCTGTTCAGCAAAAAGCACTCATAGCAATCCTTGTTTTTATTAATAAATATCCCCAACGTTACCTGCGAACATTGTTGTCCTTATTTCAGTATTGCTGATTATTGGCGATAACAAGACTGTATAAAAGCCTCTTTTGAGCTTGTAAAGGCCTGTTTTTATGTTAATTAGCCCCTAAAGCGGCCCTGAAATTTGCCCGATAAAACTCTCTGCCGGCACGGTTATTTTGCCAGGGAAAACATGCAGAAAGGACGCTACGTATTAGTTTTGGGACTGATAATTATCACCGCCTCTGGTGTCTGCGCACAGCCTCCGTCCGGCAACCAGGAACTGTTCTCACCGACCGCGGCATTGGCCTTCCACCAAATCGCAAAAGACCTCACCTCTGCCGGCTCCGAAAAAACACAAATATCGGACTCTGAGGCCAAGCAGGCTATGATTTTCTTTACTGCCGCCGCTCAGCTCGATAACCAGGCTAATTACATATTCGAAGATATGCTCTTATTAGCCTGCAACGATTCGGCGACACTGCCTGTTGAAAATACCAGTTCCGAAAGTATCGCTGACGCCAACAATGTAAATGCCTACATTAAAAACAAGGGTAATTCCAAACTGGTACAAATTCTGCTGGCTCAATATGTAAACAACCAATCAGACCTGACCGTTTGCCGAAAGGCTATACAATATCTGTTGAGCAAATGCGACACCAGAGAAGAAAAAGAAGTGCTGCTGAACCAGCTTTACAGACAATTTGAAAACAAAAATGAACCTCTGGCTTCCGAGCTTGCGGCCTCGTTCGGTATATTAGCCGCTGAAAGAGCCGACTTTGAAAATGCCGCCAATATGTACCTGACAGCGATTAACAAAAACCGGTACAACCGCCTTGCCTTCGAAAAACTCGCCGAGTTAACCGCCGAGAAGTTAAATACAGCCATTTATCTTGAGCAGTTGAGATTTTATCTCAGGGAAAACCCTCTCAGCCTGCAGGCTGCACTTGTGTTTGCCCAATCCACCCAGCAGGGAGAGCTTTTCCAGACCGCTACCGACGCATATCAATATTGCGCCGATTTATTTACATATTTATATCCCAACCAGCCCCTGCCGCAGTACATCTATCTGCCGCATGCGCTTTGCGCTTACAATACCGAACGCAATCCGCATATCGCAATGCGAATAGCCGAAAAAAAACGGAAAACTGATGTGCTGGATATAATGCTTGAAACTGTTGTCGCAAAAGCTGCGGCAAAAACCGGCGACATCGAAAAAGCAAATATGCTTTTCGCTGCGACAGAAAACAAAGCCCTCCTCAGATACAGGGAAAATCCATCTCAGCAGCGAAACATTACTCAGCAGCTCGGCTGGTTCTACTGCTTCGGAAAAACCGACCCCGCCAAGGCCATCGACTGGACAAACAAGGCATACGCCGCCGAGCCGAACTCTTCTGCTGCGGCCGCCCTTCTGGCTTACGCTTTCATACTGAATGACCAGCCTGACCTGGCGCAAGCCTTTGTCGATAATTACGAACCAAGCCAGATATTAAATCTGGCAAAAGCACATATCCAACTGGCAAACAGTGAAAAAGACGCTGCACTTGAAACATTAAGGTCAATCATCCACGCGGCACCGGAAACTCTCGAAGCCGAAAAGGCAAGAGAAAAAATTAACGAGCTTGGCAGCGAATATATACCAGAGACTGAGCCGAGCCTGACAAGAACACTGCTTGAATCAACTTTTGAAAATCAGATTGTGCCTTACTTCCTGGTGCCGAATGAGATATTCGAGTATCAGGTAAAAATTCGCGGAGACAAGTTTTATTACGGACAGGACTTTGAGGCCTCTTTGATAATAACGAACCGTTCGAACGAAGATATAATTATCAGTGAAAACGCACTGCTGCAGGGCAATATAAGAATCGATGCCTCGGTGCGGGGTGATTTGATTACCACTATAGATAAGCTTATCCTTAAAAAAATCCAACCTACCGAACACATCCAGCCCAACTCAAGCCTGCTCATACCGATTAACCTGGCAACCGGCAGGCTCAAAAACATCTTAACCCGCTATCCGCAGGCTAACATTGAGATTGAATTAACCGCGTACCTCGACCCGGTAACTCTGGCTGACGGCTCGGTCGGCAACAGGCTGGAAGATATAAAGCCATACACTAATACAATTAATCGGCCGGCGATGGAATTGAATCCGCAGTTCCTGCGCAACAGGATGAACTCACTCAAAAGAAGAATGCAAAGCCACAAAACCGCGGAACTCTTCGCGGGCCTGCTAATGGAAGAAAGCATAATGGCAAACCAGGAGCCCCTTTATAAATTTGTGTACGCCGACTGGATGCCAGACATCCTCAAATCAGGCTTAGTATATAATCTCACAACCGACAACTGGCCTTCAAGGGTCTATACAATGTCGTCAATGCTGCCCCTGCCGCTCGACTTCGAGCTGATAGAGGCTGTATCACAAAATCTCAACGATGAATACTGGCCGGCAAGAATGATGGCTCTGTATCTGCTTGCCCAAAATCGTAACAGCGCATTCGATAAAGTGCTTGACCACATGGCACAATACGACCAGAACAAAATCGTCCGCACTATGGCCGTCGCTCTCGGCGGGAAAAAACCTCAAAAGCAACCGTAAGCCTTAATCGCCTCCACTTAAAGAGTGAGATTCGAGTTCGTAGACAACCTGCGATAAACGGCTGCGGTTGCGATGCTCGTCACGTAAATCGTCCTACGGTTGCGTTTTTGTCGCCGATTTACGTTCGACGCAAACGATACGAGCCGCGCAACCGATGGACGATAAGCGCAACCACCAACCAGAGCAATTTACCTACACGTAAGAATCACACCCACCACTTAAAAATCACACTAAAATCTTCTTGAAATCCGATAGTGATTTTGTAATAATGCTTGGTCTTATTACTTGATGGTTTAATCGTTTTAAGTAGGGTGGTTTTTTGAAAGGATTGTGAATGGCAGCTAAAGTCGATGCTGAAAAGTGTACAGGCTGTGAAACGTGTGTTGGCGAATGTCCAAGTGAAGCTATTAGTATGGTTGACGGCAAAGCCGTAGTCGACCCTGACACCTGTGTGGATTGCGGCGTTTGCGTCGATGCCTGTCCTGTCGAAGCCATCAGCATGGAATAACAGATGACAGAAGACGGAAGACAGAAAACACAAAGCCGAAATCATACGGCACATTCCGTTATCCGTCTTCCGTCATCCGAATTGGCCCCATCGTCTAGGCAGGTCTAGGACACCGGGTTTTCAACCCGGCAACAGGGGTTCGAATCCCCTTGGGGCTAGTCCGTGGCACGGGAATCTTCTGCGCTCTCGTACTGAGTTGTGTTTATCGCCTATCTGGTAGTTCGTACTTCGGCACTCGTCATCCGTAATTCGTACTTCATTCAGACAGAGCGTTTACCGCGTTACAGGTTTTTATCGCAACCAATATATGTGTAATGAAATGGCAGATGCCTGTTGCGGACATAAAGAAGAACATCGCCCAAGACAAAACAGGATAGATTATAAAAGCCTTGCCTATAAGTCCAATAAAGGCGAACACACATATCATAAAAAATGTTATGATCATTTCGAAGATGAATAAAAACGCATATATCAAGAACAGTACAAATGATAACTCTTTAGCTTGTACTGACCGCTGATGCATAAACGCGTTGCAATCTTCAGCAAATCCATTGAGCATTAACAATGCCCAGTAAAAATTGAAGATCGGAATGAATAAAAATGCGACTGCCTTGGACGGCGAGACAGACGCCTGGCCGTCCTGAATTGCTGCCCACATCTTGTAAAACAACGTAAGCTCAATTAACACGCTGCATACCCAGAAAACATCCGCAGCCGCAAAAGTCGCAATCAAAGTCGAATAAGCACTCTCTCTTATTACCAGCACCAAACCTAAAAAGCCAAGAAGCCCTGCAATAATCCGCACGGCTATCCAGCAATACACAAACAGAATTTTTGATAACGTTTTTGATTTGGGTTTTTCTTTCTCTACCGGCTCTGCAACTTTTATGGCAGGCGTAACTTGTTCCGCGATTTTCTCCGGCTTTTGCTCTGGTAGTGATTCGCTTTTTGCGGCAGAAAATACAGATTCAGGAGTTTTGACAGGTTGTGCCGCTTGCGCCAAGGGTTCTACCTGCTTTGACATTTTAACTGGGGGTGCTATCGGCTCCGGAGTTTTTGCGGCTGGCTTTACGATTGAGGGTGTCTCTATGCAAGGTTCAATAGTAAAGCCCTTACCGCACTTGGGACACTTTGCCTGCTTACCGGCGTTTTTATCACTCGTGTTAAACCTTACCTTGCAATGAGGACACTGTGTTTTCATAACGCAAAATTTTTATCCTTCCCGGGATATAACTTCAAGTCCAGAAGCTATTCTACCATATTTTAAAGCAGAATCGAAGGAATTTTGTAATGGGTCAGTTACAGGTGGATAATAACAGTGTCGCGGCCATCCTGGCCGCGTTTTCGTCCCGACTTGTCGGGAGTCCCG